>CALWQJ010000027.1 GCA_944383645.1 uncultured Merdimonas sp. | reverse complement strand
CGGTTCTTCTGCAAAGCGTCATAGGATAGAACAGATAGTCTTAAATGGATTGACAGTATATAGTTTTGAAGGTACAACAAAGAAAGCTGCGGTATATCAAAAGATACTTTTGGTATGCCGCAGCTTTTGTAGTTCCTACAATTGAAGAGCGGTTATACTGAGAAATACGATGGTAAAACCGGCGATAAACATAAGGCCGCTGAGAGTCAGCGTCAGGATGACAGCAGCAATAACACGGCCTTCCGTGCGGCGCTTCCGGGCAAGAGACAGCTGCGCCCTACAGTTTCCGCTTCAGCATTTCCGGATTGGAGGCGTGGGCGAGGGCTTCTTCTCTGGTGATGCGGCCGGACCTGCAGAGAGCGGCCAGGCTGGCATCCATGGAGAACATGGAGTCGGATACGGAAGAATAGATGGCGCCGTCGATCTGTGGGATTTTGTTCTCGCGGATCATGTTTCGGATAGCAGGAGTCACGGTCATCATTTCAAAGGCGGCTGCCATGGAAGCGTTGTCGGCTGAAGGGACCAGCTGCTGGGATACCACGGCCTGGAGGGTGGTGGAGAGCTGGACAGCGATCTGGCGCTGCTGGCTGGGCGGAAAGACGTCGATGATTCGGTCCACAGTGCTGGCCGCGCTGGGCGTGTGCAGGGTGGAGAGAACCAGGTGGCCGGTTTCCGCGGCTGTCATAGCAATGGAGATAGTCTCGAAATCCCGCATTTCTCCCAGAAGAATGACATCCGGGCTCTGACGCAGGGAGGCGCGAAGGGCTGTCACATAGCTTTCTGTATCGGAGCTGATTTCACGCTGGCTGACGATGCACCTTTTGTGTCTGTGAAGGAATTCCAGAGGATCTTCCATGGTAATAATATGCTTTTCCTGGGTCTCATTGATGTAATCGATGATACAGGCCAGCGTCGTGGATTTGCCGCTGCCTGCGGGGCCGGTTACCAGCACCAGGCCTCTTGACAGATTTCCAAGGGCGGTTACCGCATCCGGGATGCCCAGAGCGCAGGGCTGGGGCAGGTCAAATGTAATGATGCGGATTACTGCGGCCATAGAGCCGCGCTGCATATAGGCGCTGACCCGGAAACGGGACAGTCCGGGAACCGCAAAGGAGAAATCGTCGTCACCCTGTGCCAGAAAGCGGGAAATGTCCCGGTTGTCGGCCAGAATATAGATTTCGCGGAGCAGTTTTTCTGTATCTGCCGGCATCAGGCGTTCCTCTGACGCTGTTTCGATGCGTCCGCCTCTTTTCCGGGAGAGCTGGCGCCCGGCTACGATAAAGATATCAGACGCGCCTGTCTTTACAGTTTGTGTAAGAAAATCCAGAGCAGTAATCATAATCAATCAATCCTCCAAAAGCATGTCAGATAAGGTCTCCTGGTCAAGAAGAGGAAGGGGTTCGTCTGTCTCCCATTCATGGACAGATTCTGTACGCCATTCCAGAATCCGGTAATGACATCCGTCCTCATAGGGGCTGAAGGAAAGCTCGAGGCTTACGCAGAGCAGCTGCTCGCTTTCCAGAGGGACTTCATAGCAGAGAGTATGTTCGTCAGTGAAAAGAATTCCGTCCTGTCCGTCGAGACGTTCCCGGATTTCGGCGCAGAAGGCAGCTTCACTGCCGCCTGCCTCTGCAAGACAGGCTTCTGTATTTTCAATGACTGACAGCAGAATATCGCTGGCGCGGTTCTCCGCGTCATAATAAGCGGATGTCCGCGCGGCGCTTCTCTGGCTGAGACGCAGATCCGCTCTTGCGCTGACAAGAGAAAGCACGGAAAAGGTCAGCAGGCAGAGCATAACGAAGATGAGCACCAGGGAAGTGATCCCGACGCTGGCGGCAGAACGCCTGATTCCTGTATATTCTGTCTTCATGAGATTTCCCCCTCCTTTTGCGGAGCCTTCGGGTACCGCAGATCCAGCTCATACAGGACTTCGCCGTCCGGTCCGGTCATGGACAGGGAGGCGTCAACGCGCTGCCCTGTCTGTTCTGTCCGGATGAGCAGCGTAAAGGAAGCTTCCTGGGAAGAACAGAGCTGGCGCGAACTGTCGTACCATATGGCGCAGAACTGTGCGTCTGAACCGTACCGCGCCTCCGGGTCAGCGTCCGCAGGCGGAATAGATTCCGCTCCGGGAAAATATTCCGCAATAGAGGCAGCCGAACCGTCCGTATAGCGGACAGCGGAAGCCGCTGCGGAGACCTGGGCGGAAGCAAAGCTTAAGTCCGCGGCAGCCTGGCTCATCAGACGCGCCTGGGCAAAGGCGCGGACGCAGACGGCGCTGCCGGCTGAGAAGAACAGTATGGCGATGATAAGTTCAATTAAAAAAAGGCTGGAACGTGAGTGCCGCAGACGTGTCATAACCATCTCATTCCTTTCCTGATAATCCTGAATTCATCCTGTGCAGGCCGCCGCTGCGCAGATGCAGGAGAAAGCTGTAATCCTGGTCCTGGGAGTCTGAGGCGGTAAACCTGAGAAAACCATTTCCCGCGTCTTCGATGGAAAATCCATCCACACGGAGAATCTGCTGTCCCATACTGCTGGATATCTCCGTACCCTGCCGTACGGTCAGTTCGTACAGCCAGGCTTCGTCAGAATAAATATAGGTTTCGTAGACGCTGCCATTGATTTCGTCGGTCAGCAGGAGAGCGTTCCTCCCGTCAAGCTGCGTCAGGGCCGTCCGGCCTTCCGCGTCGTGCTGCCGGATTTTTTCCGTCACGTAAGAGAGGGCGGTGCGGGCGCTGTAAGTGCCTTCCAGGTACGCGGCTGTGGAGCGGTACGCCTGTACGCCTATGGAGACTACCAGAAGGGCGCAGACCGTAAAGACACAGAACAAAGAAAGCGTAAAGAGAAAATCGATCGTATGCGCCTGCAGGCGTCTGTGCCTCATGAGCCGTTCCCCCTTTCGCGCAGAGAAATCACAGAGACATCCGGCATCAGATTGGAGCCGATGATCTCATAGGAAATCACGTATTTTTCTGAATCATAGGTTAAGCCGTAATGCTCCTCCAGATACTGCAAATCCTCCGGATAAAATCCTTCCAGAGCATAGCACTGGACGGCGTCCTGCAGGACGGCGTCCTCAAGCCGTCTGGCCTCTTCCCGCGCCGCGGTTTCCGAGATAGACGAAAGTCCCGAAAGAAGGAGCAGGAGCATCAGACAGAAGAAGATTACAGGGATAAGAGGCCGCAGGACGCCCAGCCGGCCGGTCCTTTTCTGAAAACGATTCATACCTTATCCTCCGATATTGGTCATGATGCCCAGGAGGGGCAGCATGACAGAGAGCAGGATCAGACCCACGGCCACGGAAAGGACAGCAACCAGCGTCGGTTCCAGACGGCTCAGAAGCGAATCCAGCTGCTCCTCAACCTCCTCGTCATACTGTATGGAAATCTGCCGCATCACTTCGTCCAGAGCGCCTGCGCGGGCGCCGGCGGACAGCATCCGTGTGTAGGCGCCGGTGAAAATCCGTGTGCGGGAAGCTGCTTCAGTGAACGTCTCTTTTCCGGAAGCAATGCTGCTGCGGATATCCTGGATTTTTTTCTGCATCTGAGGCAGTTCCGTCAGACGGGCGGCCATCTCCAGGCTCTGATCCACGTCCAGCCCGCTGCTTAAAGACAGGTGCATGGCGGAGGCGAAGCGGGAGCAGGCCAGTTTCTCAGCCAGCTTCCGGCTGAGTCTGGAACGTTGGAAGAAGCGCAGAGCCAGGCCGCGGCCTTTTACCGTGAAAAAGAAAAACACACAGGCGGCGGCCGCGCAGGCAGCCAGAGCCAGAAAGACGGCGCTGTACCTGCTCAGCGCTCCGCTGAGTTCCATGACGGCGCCCGGGAAACCGCTCATTTGAGCGCCAAGCTGTTCAAACACCTGACGGAACACCGGCATGACCCGGACGAGCAGGACCGCCATCACCGCGATCATCATGCCCAGCATTACCAGCGGATACGCCACGGCGCTCCGCAGATTCCGGGAAAGCGCTTCTTCCCGGCGGTAATGAGCGGCCAGCGCTTCCATCACATTATCCAGCCGCCCGGTCTGCTCCCCGATCTCCACCATACTGCAGAGATAGGAGGGAAAGGCGGCGGTCTTTTCCAGGGCGCCGCTCAGGCTCCCGGTTTCTTCCAGTTCATGAGCAGTCTGCTCCAGAAGTCTTCTGCCTTCGCCGTCCGGCGCGTCTTCCAGCATCAGCGAGATTCCTTCCGATACGGAGATGCCCGCGCGCAGGGTGAGAGACAGCTGGCTGCAGAAAAAAATCAGTTCCGTGTCATTTAAAGGTTTCATAGGGCTCCTTTCTCAGCGGATATACTGTGTCGTGTAATTGGTGCCGTCGCCAATATAGTTCAGGACGGCGCTGCTGTTCCCGTTTTCAGAGGCCAGGGTAGGATCCATGCGGGTCCATCCGCCTTCCGCAAATTCAATGAGCCGGTCGATCCACCCCGTTTCCTCCGTGTAGACGCTGATCCATGCGTGATAGATCTCGCCCGCGTAGCCGATTTCCAGCCGGGCAGGAATATTCTGGGAGCGGAGCATGGCCGCTGTCAGGGAGGCGTAGTCGAAGCAGATCCCCTTTCCGGTCTCCAGCGTCTCGTCCACATCCGGCAGATAGCCGGATTTCACAGTCTCCGCCTTTTCCATATCATAACTCACATGCTCGATAATATAATGATAAATGTCTGCCACGGCGTCCAGATCTGAGGAAGCTTCCGAGACGATTTCTGAAGCCCTGGCGACGGCCTTACTGTCTCTGTTGAAGTTCACGTACTGGCTGGGATATAAAAAGGGGAGAAGCTCGTCTTCCAGCTGAAGCTCCATTGTTTCTTTAAAAAGAACCGCGTACTGCGTGCCGGAAATATTTTCATAGCCGTCGATTTGATAGGTCCCATCCCCTGCGGTCAGCGGGAGAGGCGTCCAGGTATCGGAAGAGGTGAGAAAATATTTGTAGGCGACGCCGTCAGGTCCTGTGAGCTGAATATTGGCCCTGGCGGCGCCGCCTGTGTATCTGGCCATAACATAGCCGCGGCTCCGGTTTGAGATATCCACGATCAGAGGCTCCGCGCCTGCAGTCGCTGTCTGCGGGGCTTCCGGTTCATATACGACCGGGGCGTTCGGGCGCGTCCCCAGCTCCGTCTCCCCGGCAGAAGCGGCGGCCCCGTCTCCGATGCAGCCAATCAGCAGAAAAGCAGAGAGAAAAATCAGAAGCAAAGGCAGCAGGGTATCACCGAAACGTTTCCGGAGATGCTTCTTCGCCCTGTTGACCGCGCGCTTGGCTGTGCTCAGGCTGACGCCCAGAAAATCCGCGACCTGCTCCATCTGCAGCTTATTTTTGTAGCGCAGCAGAAATGCCTTCCTCGGCTGAGCAGGCAGCTCGGCAAGATACGCTTCCAGACGCTGCAGGGCTTCCTGATCGTAGAGCTCCTGAAAACAGTCGTCCTGTTCCCGCAGATCCAGAAGAAATTCCGTGTTATCTGCTGCGGAAGCCTCATGCTGGGATATGGACATATATTTCCTCTGAAAATCACAGCATACATGATAGGTAATCTGTTTCAGCCAGGAATGGAACATCTGGTTGTCCTTCAGGGAAGAAATGGAGCGCCATACCAGTATGTAAATTTCATGCAGTGCATCCTGGGCGAGATGCGCATCCTTCAGAAAATAGTATGCATATCGATACAGGTCATTGTATGAAACCTGGTAAAATTCAGTAAAAGCGTCGGCGTCCCGCGCCTGGATGCGCTCTGCCAGGAGTGTATAATATTCAATGTTAAATTGATTTTCCATTGTACGGTATACTCCTGCAATCAGATATGTCAATCAATCAATAAATAATAGAAATAATTGTACGCCAAAAACGTACAATTTTTCTGTTTTATCTACGTTTATAACGTAGGTTAAGTATAGCACCGATCCATGGAAAGAACAAGGAAAAGATGGGAGAAACATCTGAAAGGATAATATTGTAAATAAAACAGAAGAAAGGGGTTTGCTGCGATGTCCGGCAGTATTTCAGCCATCCAGCCGCTCCCAGACTCCGCTTCCCAGTTCCGAATTTAAGAAAAAATTTAAAAATATGAAAAAAATGTGACCCGTTTGTGAATAATGGACCGTCTTATATTACAAATGGGTAAGAATGAATCTGCTTCAGGCCGGCTTCCAGAGCCCTGGCGGAGCGGATTCACGACAGATAAACAGAAGACAGATAATACAAGGAAGGAGAACGTCATGAAAATCAGGAAGACGAAGAAAGAAAACAGAATCAGGAGAATCGTCGCGTTCCTGCTCTGCATGACCATGGTGCTTGGACTTGGCATGCAGGATGTCATAGAGCAGGTGTATGCAGAAGAACTCGTAGTGGCAGAGGAAGGCGTATCGCCACAGAATACGGAGGAAGGAAACGAAGAGCAGGGGCAGCAGGAACAGCCTGGGTCTTCGTCTGAACCGACGTCTCTGACCGGTGGGAACGAAGGACAGAACAGCACGCCTTCGAGCGAGACAGAGGAAGAGGGGAATACGCCGGGCGCTCCGGAGACCCCGAATGGTCCGGAGAATCAGGGCGGCACAGAAAGCCAGGACGGGCAGCAGACTCAGAATGGCCAGAACGGCGGAGATAATTCCGAAACGAACAGCGGAGACGGATCTCCGGAGAACCAGAACCCGTCCGGCCCGGCAGGAGAGAACGGCAGCCAGGATGATGGAAATAAGAACGATGGAAATAAAGAGGATTCCAGTCTGCCCGGCGGAGAGGACGCTTCCCAAAACCAGGATCCTTCTCAGACAGAGGACACTGACAAGACAGAAGAAACAGAGGACACTGAGCAGGACGTTTCTCTGGATGAGGAAGACGAAGAAGAACTGACCGGTGAGGAAGATGAGGAGCTGCTCACAGAGGAGAAAGAAGCAGAGCCTGTGAGCCTGGAAGGCGAGGCAGAGGGCATCCGCGTCCTGCTTTCCGGTCCGGCGTCCAGTTTCCCGGAAGGCGGCGAACTGACTCTGTCCGTAGAGCCTGTGAGCGAGGAAACGAAGGAAATCGTGGACCAGGCGATGGAGGAGCAGGCCGAGAAGGAAGAAAAGGAAGTCGTGAGCTATACAGCTCTGGACATCCGGATTTTCCAGGACGGCAGCGAGATCCAGCCGCTGGGTCCGGTGGAAGTGAAGTTCGAAAAGGAGAACGCAGAGGCTGAGGCGGCAGAGGACGAGACGGCCGGCGACAGCTCCGAGGCAGAGACAACTGAGGATGGAACTGCGGCAGAGGCGGGAACCGCTGCCGAGGCAGCCACGCTGTCTGAGACAGAGGAAACTGCAGAAGACGGCGGAGAAACAGTCATATCTGAGGAGACGAAGGTCTTCCATGTGGATGAGCAGACCGGCGACGCCGAGGACATGAAAGCGGAGCAGGCAGAGGAAGGGCAGGTGTCAATCGAAACGACGCATTTCTCCATCTACGTGGTGGTGAATATGGATCAGCTGGGCGGCCAGATCAAGCTGACGGTAGAGCATTATGCCACGAATGTAAAGGCTTTGAAAGATACCGGAAGTACACCGCAGGGTTCCAATACCGGATTACAGGATATTGGAGGTGGAAACTGGGTTCCGCAGTATACGGTTCAGTCCGGAGAAACTCAGATCTATACCTCCGATGAAATCATGCTGGACAACGGTCTGAGGACTCCGATAGAGAACCTGAGCAAGATTTGTATGTCCAATGTCGGGAAAACTAACATCAATTATGAACTTTCCAAAATAAGAGTTAACGGAACGGATTATGATGTCAATTCCGACCAGACTATTACTTTAAAAGGCGATACTACCGTCCGGATGATCTATACCCCCAAATCCAGCGGCACGAATGTAACACTCCAGACGCCGGTACAGTTCTATGATTATGACGTGACGAATGGCGAAGTAGGGAATGCTACCTTAGGCGGAAAGTATAATTCGGGTGGATATGGAATCGTAACAGACAAGCGGGGAATCAATAACGACGCCAATCTGTTAAATCAAAGCATTCAGGAACTTACCAACAGCCGGCTGAAGTTCGGTTTTCGTTCAAACGGATTTTTTCATACTTCCGCTGCGGAATCGGGAAGCTATGGTGACTTTCTGAATACGACAAACAGCAAAGACGGATTTGCGGTTAAAACGGGAATCGTAAAATCAAATCTGGACGGAAATGGAAATATTCAGTACAGTGACGGAATTACGGGACCGGCTTTGTTTGATGATGGAAATGCGGCAGGAAAAAATGCGGTCAATGGCTATCAGCTGGGATTTATTCAGGAAGGCGATACCTATACATTGTCGCAGGTGTATAAAAACGGAAATTCTGTTCTTGGCAATCTTCAGAATATCCGAAATATTCAGGGAGACATTTACGCGAATAACTTCTGGCCGCTCGACCAGGATAAGCATACCGATCCGCTTTTTGGCGGAGGCAATGTGGCCGGATGGTACGGTATTGCCATACTGGGAGACGGAACCTGGTTTGCAAACCGAAAAGTAGTAAATAATCAGGCACAGGATTCAGCCATCGGCTACAGTGACGACGGGAAGGCTCACAACTGGTATTTCGGTATGGAGTATGAGTTTACCTTTACGCTTGGGGACTATACCGGGCCCCTGAACTTCTACTTCCGCGGCGACGATGATTTCTGGCTGTTTGTGGACGGAGAGAAGAAGATCGATCTCGGAGGTATCCACAGTTCCGTTGGCCAGTATCTGGATCTGAACTACCTCAAGCGGCAGGATCCTGATAAAGAACATACGATCAAGATTTACTACCTGGAGCGCGGTGGATATGGATCTTCCTGCTATATGCAGTTTACGCTTCCGAATGTCAAGCCGGTTAACTTTGATACGAATGTTCCCAAAACTTCTGTTACGGTTAACAAGGTCTGGGAAGACCATAACAATCCGAACCGTCCGTCTTCTGTCAATGTTACGCTGCAGTTTAAGCGGAGCAGCGAACCGGATACCGCCTATCAGGATTATGAAACGGTATCGTTGAGTGCAGGTAATAACTGGACGCATACCTGGACGAATATGCCAAAGGATGGATACACCTATCGTGTGGTAGAAAAGAATGTTCCAAGCGGCTATAAGCTGAGTTATCAACAGTCCGGCGGAGTTCTGCAGCAGGTAAACGGAGCCTATTCCGGAACAGTAATTAATACAGCGAATCCATCCACCTGGATTGATGTTACGAAAAACTGGGATGACGGAGGCGCTTCAGAGTACAGACCGGATAAGGTACAGTTCCAGCTTTACTATAAAGAAAATGGCCAGTGGCAGATTTATCCGGGCGGCCTGCTCGAACTGACGGCAGCCAACGGCTGGAAGGGTACTTATGATAATCTGCCGGTGTATGTGGGAACCACAAACAAAAAAATGGTCTATAGCGTAAGAGAGGTTTATAATAATGCTGATCTGAAGCCCGGCGATAAACTTCCAGGTAAAAAAGAAGCACAGTATATTGTAAGCTATCCGGAGGGCTATTACGCGAATGGTCAGTGGGAAGAATACGAAGCTGTCGCGAATGAAGAAACGTTGGAGCTCACGGTGACCAATACGTACGGCCAGAAGATACAGGTGACGAAAGACTGGAGAGGCACGGCGGATCCGGAGCTGACAGTTTACGCGGGACTGTACAAAGACGGGGTGTCAACCGAACAGTACGTGGCGCTGAATAAAGACAACTCGTTTACGGCAGTATTCGAGCATCTGACGCCGGCTTCTGATTACAGTGTGAAGGAGCTGAAGCCTGCCGAAGGAGGAAACGGAGAATTCAACGTTACTGTGGGAGGCGGAACCACAGCGCCCTATGTCGGAGTGGCAGAAGGCGAGCATACGCGGATCGGCGAATATGAATATATTGTCGATTACGGTGAGCTTATCAAGGACAGTTCAGACGCAAGCCTGAGCACAGTAACCATTACAAACCAGGCGCAGTGGCAGCTGATTAAATACAGCAGTTCTAAGCCAGATAAAACCCTTCCACTGAAGGACGCCGTGTTTGACTTGGAGCATAATGATGGTACAACTTACAAAGGCGTATCCGATGAAAAAGGTATCGTAAAATGGAAGATAGGCAGTCAGGACTTCACCGGCGTTTTCCCGGATGGTAAATATACCCTTACCGAAACCGCAGCGCCGATAGGTTATGCACTTGGCGATCCTGTTACCTTTGAAATGAAGGACGGAGTTCCGAAAGAAATGAACGGTGAAAGCGCAGACATCAAAGACGGTATCCTGACCTTCTACTACGCGAACGAGATCCTTTATACGCTTCCTTCCACGGGAGGCCCGGGGATTCACTGGTATATAATCGGCGGTATGCTGCTGATGATGGCAGCCGTGCTGATGGTATATAAACAAAAACGCGGGGAGGTGCTGGAGAGAAAATAAGAATGGATTTTCAATTCAGCGGTCCTGTACCGCAAAATGACATCATGGAACGACACAAGGAAACCAAAAATGAGGGAGGACTCCTCCAAAAAAGAAAAAGGAGAAAAGATATGAAAACGAGGAAAAAGATAATTGCCGGTTTACTGACCGCAACCATGGTACTCGGCATGAGTATGACATCATTTGCAGCAAATAGTCAGGGAAATTATGATACAAAACCGGATAATGCAGACAGAGCAGATGTTTCAATCACGAATATCACAGGAAATCCTGATGTTACACTTTATCAGATTGCAGAAGTAGAATACGGTCCGGGCGGTGTAGAATTCGTTGATTATGAATGGGCTGAAGGCGCTGAGTTTGATGATCCTAAAGCACCTACAGCTATTGAGATTAATGAAATCGCACAGGGCCTGATCGCTGCGTCGCCTACGATCACGGCTAAAGCTACATGGTCAGCACAGGATGTTGTTGGAACATATACACAGGAAGTTCCGGCAGGTGCATATATCGCTGTTATCACAGGAGCGGACAACGGAGATATTTATAACCCGATCCTTCTGACAGCTACATATAATGAAGATGGAGAATTGACAACAGATGCTATCAGCTCGGATGCTTATTATCTGCATGGTTCAACAGCAGTAGCGAAAAGCTCCTCTCCGGATGTTGAAAAAAAGATTACAGACGGAGTTACAGTGGATGCAACAAATGGCACCATCAACACAGCTTCCGTCGGTGATGTAGTTGATTACGAGGTAACGCCTACCGTTCCTACATATCCTTCAAACGCTACAAATAAAACCTTCTTTATTTCAGATAGACTGAGTGCAGGTCTTACATTTGAGTACGACTCACTTACAGTAACCGTTAATGGCGCAGCATTAACAAGATCTGGAAATACATTTACATATTCAGACGGAACTGTAGTTGCAACAGCAGTTGAAAAAGAAAACGGATTCAATCTTAACTTTGATTACGATACACTCGTATACGATGCTGAAGGTCATGTTCATGCACCGGTGATCACTTACAGCGGTGTAATTAATGACGATGCTGTTGTAGGAGACGACGGAAATAATAACAAGGTTATCTACTATTATGGTGATCCTAATACAGGTACTACATGGACAGATGTAAACGATGAGCCGGATGAAGCTAAAGGCGTAAACAAGAAAGAAGATGAAGAAACGGTTTACACCTATCAGCTTGCTTTCCTTAAGACAGGCGAAGATACAGATAACGATGGGAATCCGAATCCTCTTGCAGGCGCTAAATTCGGTATCTACAAAGATGCAAATTGCACACAGCTTATCGACGTAGTAACTACGAATGAAAACGGTTATGCAGTATCAACTAATGTAGAATACGGTATCTATTATGTAAAAGAGCTTGTAGCTCCTACAGGATACTCTTTAAACGATAAAGTATATTCAATTACAGCAAGTTGGACTACAGCAACAACAACAAGTACTGCTTCAGAGACTGAAAGAACCTATACAGAAACAAAACCATCGGATGATGCTTTACAGGTTGGCTGGATCAAAAACGGTACCTTCTACAGCTTTGATGAAGTAGGCTCAAATACGGACGGATATGCGGCAGCATACCTTGAAAGTGAAAAGACAACAACATCTACAAAAACTGATTTTGTAGAGAATGGAGATGTTGGCGGAACAGCTCTTCTTGATGATGCTATCCCGAATACGAAACTTTCTACACTTCCCGGAACCGGTGGCATCGGTACAACCATCTTCACCATCGGTGGATGCGCGATCATGATTGCGGCGGCGGCGCTGTACTTCGTGAGCAGAAAGAAAACTGAGGAGCAGTAATCGGGATTCCCGATAGAATCTGATACTGCTGCGTAAAGGCCTGGAGAGCTTTGCGCAGATCCGGGGCGGTGTATCCGCCCCGGATTATAAAAAGATACAGCATAAAGGAGAGTCCGTATGAAAAAGACTGTAAGCAGAATATTGATTGGCGCGATATTTTTAGCCGGATTGTCCTTGCTGCTGTATCCCTTTGTGGCAAATGAATGGAACACCTACCGCCAGCAGCGTCTGATTACCGGCTACGACGACACGGTCGCCCAGCTGGAGGAGGAAGGCTCTGTGGATTACGAAGCGGAGTGGGAGAAGGCCAGAGCCTACAATGCGGAACTGGTGCCCTCCGTTCTTCCGGATTCCTTTGCCGTGGCGGCGGCTTCGGAGGAGCCGGACGAGGAGTATATGGCGGCCTTGAACCTGGCCGGCGACGGCATCATGGGAAAGGTGGAGATTCCGAAGATAGGCATTACCCTTCCCATCTATCATACGACGGAGGAGGAAGTGCTGGAAAAAGCGGCCGGACACCTGGAGGGGAGCTCCCTTCCATCCGGCGGGGAGAACACCCACGCGGTGATATCCGCCCACCGGGGACTGCCCAGCGCAGCCCTTTTTACCGATCTGGATCAGCTGGAGGCGGGAGATCATTTTCTGATCCGTGTCCTGGATGAAACCCTCTGCTATGAAGTGGATCAGATCAAGACAGTGGAGCCGGACGACACGTCGGCTCTGGCGGTGGAGGAAGGGGAGGACCTGGTGACGCTCCTGACCTGCACCCCCTATGGCGTCAATTCGCACCGCCTTCTGGTGCGCGGACACCGGGTGCCCTATGAAGAGACGGTGGTGGCTGAGGAGGAGACCCCTCTGGCCGCGGTAAGCATCCACACGAACTACCTGCTCTGGGTGTTCGTGGGACTGGGCGTGACGGCCCTGTTCATTCTGGCGCTGTACCTGCTGGACCGCAGGGCGCGGACGGCGCGGCAGAAGGAGCGGGAAGAGAAAGAGGAGTCATGAGAAAATTACTGAACGCAGTGTTTGCCCTGATGTTCCTGGCCGGCTTTCTGCTGCTGGTCTATCCGACTATCGCGGATCAGTGGAACACCTACCGGCAGAGCCGGCTGATCTCCAGCTATGAGGAGACCATCGCCGTCATGGAGCCGGAGGATTTCTCGGAGGAATGGGAGAAGGCAGAGGCATTTAACGATAAACTGGCGGAAAATAATATATACGGGGACGTATTTGCCGGAGACGGCGAGGACCTGGAGGATACGGAATACTGGTCCGTGCTGAACGCGGCGGGCGATGGAGTCATGGGTTATATTTCCATTCCGAAGATCCAGGTGAAGCTCTCCATCTATCACGGCACCTCCGAGGAGGTCCTGCAGACCGGCGTGGGCCATCTGGACGGAACGAAGCTTCCCATCGGAGGAGAGAGCACCCACTGCGTCCTGTCTGCCCACCGGGGACTGCCCAGCGCGAGGCTGTTCACAGACATCGACCAGCTGGAGCAGGGGGACCGCTTCTATATTCATGTGCTGGATGAGGTTCTGGCCTATGAGGTGGATTTGATTCACGATATGGTGGATAAGGACGATGTGGACGCGCTGAGCAGCGCCCTGGCCATCGTGGACGGGGAGGATCATGTGACGCTGTTCACCTGCACCCCTTACGGCGTGAACACCCACCGGCTGCTGGTGCGCGGAATACGCGTTCCCTACAATGGCGAAGAAGAGCCTGCGGCTCCCGCCCCTGCGGAGGCTGTGGTGCAGGCAGTTCAGAATTACTATATGCTGTATCTGGTTCTGGGCCTGTCTGTGACGCTTCTTATCATAGTAATCTTAAGATGCCTGATTCGTCCGAAGCGGCGTAAGAATGCCGGCGGCGGGCAGGCGGATTCCGGAAAGAAATAGAGCTTAGGAGGGTAAAAAGCGATGAGAAAGAGAAGATGGAAAAGCAGAAAGGGAGCCGCGTTTCTGGCGTTCGCGCTTGCGCTCGCGCTGGGACTCTCCGGCACGGGGCTTCTGGATACTCACGCCGCCGGACCGGTGGAGACGGACAGAGAAGACTGTACGCTGTCGGTGGATCTGAGCGACCTGTTTGCGCAGATAGAAGAGGATTATGCGGCGGCTGGACAGGAGATACAGGAGGAGGCCGCCGCAAAGGAAGTGGTGCTGAACCTGTATAAAGCGGCAGATGTGGATGTGAGTGGAAAATATACGGCAGTTTCAGATTTCAAGGATGCGCCGCTTGAGAAAGATGACGGAGGAAGCAGTACCTTCGGGCAGGAGCTTGCGGCTGTGGATTCTGAGACGGCCGCGGCGGAATGGGAAGCGATGGCGGCTGCGGCTGCCGGCGTGACGGAGGGGCTGGCTCCTGTGGACACCCGGACGGCCTCGAAGGCCCAGACCTCGGTTACCTTTACAGCTTTGCCTGTGGGACTGTATCTGGTGGTTCCGCAGCAGCTGGAGACGCCCTATTATTTCTATAATTTCACGCCTTACCTGGTGTCTGTGCCGGACAACGATTTCAATCCGGACGCTCCGGCGGGCCCGGATAACACAGACGACTGGGTTTATGAGGTAGAGACTATCCTGAAATGGAGCCCGGAGGTCAGATATGGCGATCTGGAGATTATCAAGCACCGTGACAGTACGAATGGCGTGCCCCTGAAGGCGGCTGCTTTCGTGTTTGAAGTCAGCGTTGACCCGCTGAAGGGAGAGGATCAGCAGCATATGGTGTCTGTGATTTTCGAGAATGATCCGAACAAGACGACGGGTTCCGTCATGCTGGAGGATCTGCCTGCCGGTTCGACTGTGAAGGTGGAGGAGGTCTACTCCGGTGCCGGATATGAGCTGGAGTCCGGCCCCACGCCTGAGAGCGTCATTATCATCGCGGACGGGGAGGCAGGCTCGCCGGTGCAGGTAGAGTTCACAAATACGGTGGACGGCTCCACGAACGGCGGCTACGGCATCGTCAATAACTTCCGCCAGGGAGAAGACGGTGAGTATGAATATACCGGAGGCAATGTTCCGGGCGGACAGGGGCAGACGGGAGAGGAGGATGAAGGATGAGAAACTGGAAATTCGGAAAAGCGGCCCTCCTTGCGGCGGCGCTGGCGCTGACAGCCTCTCTTTCCGTGGGCAGCGCCCTGGCCTATTTCACGGCTTACTGTACGGCGAAGGGCGGCGTGCCGGTGAATATGGGCTTTACGGATACGGAGATCCGCGAGGAAGTGATAGACGACGCGAAGCACGTGTGGATTAAAAATACGGGTGATTACGACTGCTTTATCCGCGTGAAGGTCTTCGCGCCGGATGAGATTATGAACCTGATTACCTATACAGAGCCGGAAGGCACGGACAACTGGAGCGACGCGCCGGATGCGGACGGTTATCTGTATTATACGCCGGTCCTCCATCCGGGAGAGGAAGCCAGCGAGCTGGTGGTGAAATATGAGAGACCCGCGCCGCCGGCAGCCGGAGAAGATACGAGACCGGAGGAATTCAACATTATCGTCGTCTATGAATACTCGCCGGTATTCTTCGATGAAGACGGAAACGCAGTGCCTGACTGGAATTTCAATGTCTTTGAGGACGATGCAGAGCAGGAGGGGAATGAATGATGAAGAGGAAGAAGAAAAGCCAGTTTCCGCTGAAGCCCGCCCTGCTTCTGGGAGCGGCGGGGGTGCTGCTTCTGGCAAGTACGGTCGGGAGCACAAGGGCGGCCCTGACCTACTACAATGAAGAATATTTCGCCCAGGTGAGCATGTCCAGCATCGGCGTGGCCCTTCTGGAGAATGATGTGGAGGTCAGCAGAAGAGAGTACACGGACGACGGCCAGTGGGTGGATTCCGGGGAAGGCGTTCTGCTGGCGAACATGCTGGACGAGGATCAGAACGAGAAGCTGGTTCCCGGAAAGGCTTATCAGGAAGAGCTCAGCGTGGCCAATGTGGGAAATATCGATACCTTTGTCCGCGTCATTGTGAACCGCTACTGGAAGAATTCTGAAGGGCAGATTATCACGAAGGATACGAAGCTTGAGCCGGAATGGATTGAGCTGAATCTGGTGAATGACGACGTATGGCTTTACGACGATCAGTCGGATGATCCGGATTATTCTCCGGAGCATATGGTCCTGTATTACCGGGATATCCTGCCGGCGAATATGAAGACGGAGCCTCTGTCTGACACCATCCGCATCAATCCGGAGATTGCCCGGGATGTGACGGTCAGCTCGCGGGTAGAGGGGAATGTGACCCACTATACCTATGAATACCGGTATGACGGCTACAGCTTTTATCTCGACGCGGAAGTGAACGCGGTGCAGACCCATAACGCGGTGGACGCTATCCGAAGCGCCTGGGGCGTGGATGTGACCCTGTCTGAGGACGGGACTTCCATCACCGGCGTAAGTCATTAGGAGGTGCAGGATGAAGAAGAAGCTTTTGTGCCTCGTAATGGGGCTTGTGATGCTGGCAGGTTCCTCTCTGACGGTATTTGCCGAGGATTATCAGGGACGGACGGATCTGCTGGCGGAGTTTACCGGAGACGAGATCCGGAGCAATTACAGCCGGTCGGATTTCACGGATGAGTTCAGCCAGGTGCAGCCGGGCGACAGCGTCCAGATGAATATTGCCATCCGGAATTCGGACGACAGTGAGACGGACTGGTACATGACGAATGAGATTATTGAGACCCTGGAGGACGCCATGTCTTCCGCCGAGGGCGGAGCCTATGAGTACCGCCTCTCCTACACGGACAAGGATGGAGCGGAGACGGTTCTCTATGACAGCGATACGGTGGGCGGCGAGACGGCTGCCGGCGGACTGGAGGGACTGCATGAGTTCACAGGCGCCGCGGATGAGTATTTCTTCCTTGACCGTCTGGCTTCCGGCGAGAGCGGCCGGGTGAACCTGTGGCTCCGGGTAGACGGCGAGACGCAGGGCAACGGCTATCAGCTGACGCTGGCTGAGCTGCGGGTGAATTTCGCGGTGGAAAAGGTGCCGGAGGCTGAGAGGCGCACCGTGGTGAACCGGACGACGAGTGATTCCGATATCCGTGTGGTGACTACCGTGCAGACGGGAGACGCGGCGAAGCTGATGCTCTGGAGCGGCGTTGCTCTGGGCTGCGGCCTTGTGCTTGTGGCTGCCGCTGTCTGGATGCGTAAGAAAAATAACGGGAAAGGAGAGTAGTGCCAGATGAAGAATTGGAAGAAAGCGCTGGTCTCCGTTCTGACAGGCTGCCTGGTGCTGGGCGCGGTTCCGGTAAAGGCTGCGGCCTCAGAGCCGGCGCAGCCGGGACAGCCGGCGGCGGATGACGGCTATACTTACACGCTGACGCTGTCGGCAGGCGACAAGGGCCTGATCGACGGTCAGAAAAAGGTGGTCATCGACGGTCTGGAGCTGGGTGATCAGATCAATCTGTTTCAGGAATTTTATGGCGATATCGTGCTGAACGAGGAGGATGAGCGGTATTACGCCAAGGGCTTCCGCCTGAGCGGCCGCGACAATCTGGATATGGATAACCTGACGAATCCGCTGGTGACTGTGGACGGCGACGCGGATTACGTGGTGGCCTACGGAATCGAGGGCGATCAGGTGTCCTATACGGTTCAGTACCAGGATGAGAATGGCAGAGAGCTGGCTCCCAGCCAGGTGTATTATGGAAATATCGGCGACAAGCCTATTGTGGCTTACCTCTATATCGACGGCTATATTCCCCAGACTCTGGCGCTTACCAAGACCCTGAGCGCGGATCCTGCGGAGAATATTTTCACCTTTGTGTATGTGGAGGGTGATCCGGACGCGATTATCAATCACGTGACAGAGACGGTGACGGACGGCGGCACGACCATCGTGACGATTGTGCGGCCCGGCACGACCACCGGCGGCGCAGGCGGAGCCGGCGGCGCTGGCGGTGGCGCTGGCGGTGCAGGCGGCGGAGCCGGTGAAGGCGGGGACGCCGGAGAAGGACAGCAGACAGAGATTGAGGAGGATGCTGTTCCGGAAGGAACCCAGGACATTGTGGACCTGGATGAGGAGGAGACTCCTCTGGGCGATATGGAGATTGAGGAGGACGAGACTGCGAAGGGCCTTCCGCTGGCGTTCAGCGTCGGCGTCGGCTCTGTGGCCGCAGTGGTGCTGATCTGCCTGGTGGTATGGCTGCTCAAGGGCAGGAAGTCCGGTAAAGAGAATAATGGAGAAGAGTAAAAAAACGGGACCAAACGACCGGTTTTTGAAAAAGAAGAGACGTAACCCCGCGGCGCTGCTTTGCAACGCCGCGGGTACAGTTATATTAATCCTGCTGATTCTGGCCTGTCTGCCGCTGACGCTTCCCCGTCTGGCCGGGTACCGGCTCTATACGGTGATAAGCGGAAGCATGGAGCCTGAGATTCCGGTAGACAGTCTGGTGCTGGTGCGCGGCGCGGACCCGGTGCAGATGGCGGAGGGGGATGTGATAGCCTTTTACGGGGCCCACGGGTCCTCTGCGGTCATCACCCACCGGGTGGTGAGCAACCGGCCGGCGGAGGGCGAGATCGTTACCAAGGGCGACGCCAATCCGGAGCGGGATATGAATCCGGTCCCCTATGAGGATTTCATCGGAAAGGTGGAGCATGTGATTCCGGGCGCAGGCGCTCTGGCAGAGAAGCTGGGCGGCCCCGCGGGACGGCAGGCGGCCGGAGGACTGCTGATTCTGGCGGCTCTGCTTCTGGCTCTGGGTTCCGGGCTGGACCGCAGGAAAAGAAAGAGACGGATAAAGAAGAGAAAAAAAGTAAAAAAAGTAAAAAAAGAAGCGGACCTGTAGGAACAGGACCCGCTTTCAGGATTTCTCTTTCAGGATTTCTATTTCAGGATTTCTATTTCTGCGGCTGGTTATTATATTACATGGGCGTGAAGGAAAGAACCCGGTAATTGCCGTTCTTATCCGCTATGGTAATCAGCATGGTCTGCTGGGGCGCCGGGAAGGCCACGCATCCGGTGGAAGCGTCGATCCGGGAAGGAGCTGTCTTTGCTCCGCTGCCTTCCAGCTGCGCGGTGATGGAATCGTAATCGATGCCGACGCCGTCTCCGTCGCTGATCCAGAGGATGAGTTCTCCATCTTCCAGCTGATGGCTGGTTACGACGGGCGCTTCCTCATCGATTCCGCTGATCTCCATACTGTGGGAGCTGTGCAGGCCTGTGGCGGAATAGATGTCCAGAAGCAGATAGCCGTTCTCCTCGACGGTAATCTGGTAGTTCTGATAGCTGCTGCTTTCCACAGAAAGGCTGTGCTCATTAATCTGGGCAGTGATTTCTCTGACCGGAATCAGGCCGTCCACCCGGAAGCTGACCTGTACCGACGAAGCGTCGGAAGCCGGGGCGGCCGATACCTCCGAGACTGAGGCGGGAACGACCGTGCCGGGAGCGAGCAACGCAGCCGCAAAGACAAGGCAGGCCAGCCGGGCGGCATGCTTTACGACATACTGGCGGAGTAACACGCGCCGGTAACGCTGCTTTTTCCCGGGGGATATTCTATTTTCCAGCTGGAGTTCAGAGAGAAGCTGGTTCAACAGCGCTTCTTCATGGCTGTTTTGGATGCCGCTTTGGCTGTTCTCTCTGTCCAGGGTCTGCTTTTGAAACCGTCTCATAATCAGAGATTCCTTTCTGTGCAAAATAGATAGTCGATCATACAGACATGCAGGATTCGTATTTTCAGTATTTGCGGAAAATGTTCCCTCATACATTCATTAAAGCATTCCTTTATTATATTAGACGGAGAAAAAGTGCAAAATGGTTCACAGAAAGTACAAATTTATGCGGTTTATTAAAAAAAAATTTCAGAAAACAGGAAAAACTATCGGAAACGGAGGCCCGTTCCTGCGTTTTGCGGCTGTTATTCTGCTGTCCGGCTTTCTGGCGGCTTCCTGCTTTCTGCTTTCCCCGGGACCCAGGGCCTGCGCCAGCGGCTGGTTCGACGCTTCTTTCACGGTAGAACGTCTGGATGAGGGAGCGAAATTGTATGTGGTCATGCCGGAGGGCGGCGGGCTGACGCCTGTGAACGCCGGAGATGTGTATTATCTTTCTGAGTATGGAAGCAGGATCTACTTCTATATCGGCCTTCAGCCCGGTTACCAGAACCTTGAAGTCTGGGGCGACGGAATCGTGACGGTGCCGGAGCTGACGCAGGATACGGACGCGCCGGGTGCGGGAGAGGCTTATGAAGCGGGCTGCAGCCTGTGGATGTCTTTTACCCATCAGCCCGCCTCTTCCGTCAGGCACCGGACGATATATGTCTCCTGTGAGCCGGCAGCAACCCTTTCTTCCTATACGGTCGGGTATTATCTGGAGACAGAGCCGGGCGTATATCCGCCGGAGCCTGTGCACCGGCTGGACATCAGCGGCGTGGAGGAGGGAACTCAGGTAAGCGCGGAACTGGCCCCGGAAGGCCTGCCTCTGGAGGGGTATGTGCTTGACGACGGTTTTCCGGAGAGCCTGCTTTCCGGAAATGTGGCGGCGGACGGAAGCCTTTTCCTCCGGGTTTTCTATGCGGTGGATGGCGACGGGAACGGTACCGCCGATAAGTATGAGACCCCGGGCGGCGGAGAAGAGACACCGCCTGAGGGCGGAGAAGAGACTCCGGGCGGCGGGGAGGAGACCCCGGGCGGCGGAGAAGAGACCCCGGGCGGCGGGGAGGAGACACCGCCTGAGGGCGGAGAAGAGACTCCGGGCGGCGGAGAGGAGACCCCGGGCGGCGGGGAGGAGACCCCGGGCGGCGGAGAGGAGACACCGCCTGAGGGCGGAGAAGAGACTCCGGGCGGCGGGGAAGAAAGTACCGGATCCGGACAGCCTTCTGCGGCGGAAGAACCTGTGGCGGAAGAACCCGCAGCTGAAGAGGAAGAAACGGAAGAAGAGATGCTTCTCGCTGAGACAGATGATTCTGCGGACGATACGGACGGCGGCACAGGAGAAAGCGATGGAGACAGCGCCTCTGCTGTCGGCGGCTACAGTATGGCGCAGGTCTCCGAATATCGGATAATTCCCGGCCGTCCTGAGCAGGAAACTGACGGCGGAGAATATGACGAAGAAGCGGAGAATACAGTGATTGAAGAAGAGCAGGTTCCTTTGAATAATTGTAAAATAGAGAAGCCTGTCTGCATAGCACACTGGCTGATTCTCCTGGGAGCGGCGGCAGCGGCGTTTGGATTCCAGACAGCGGCTCGGAAATGCCGGAGGCGGATAGAGAGACTGCGCCAGGAGCTTGAGGAACAGAAAACGGTATGACATTTCAGGGGCAAAACAGGAGGAAGTCCTATGGGTTGGATTGCGACAGATGTGTGTGTATGGGATATAGCAGCCTGGCTGCTGCTTCTGGCAGTCGTGATTGCAGGAACAGTCAGACTGATTTTGCTGCACCGTAAAGAAAAGGCGCTGGAACATGCACTGGCGGAGCGCCTGGCTGTGCAGGCTTTGAAAGAATATGATTAAAATGTGATTAAAGAAAACAGCCGGCTTTGCGGACTGCGCATCCGCAGGCCGGCTGAAATATTGTTATTTCACTGCTGAGTTTCTGTTGACATTTTCTAATATTTCTGCTACTCTTTACCCATCTGAAATCTGCTGGATCGCAGGAGACCTCTCTCCAAATATCCCAGAGAAATCGATTTTATACAGAATTTTATACAGAAGAAGATTTTCCGAAGAAGGAAAGGTTGCGGCTGACACTGTTTCCATGTAAAATGAAGGAGGAGAAAGATTGGGGAAAAAGGAAAATCCGCTTCTGGCGTATTATGATCAGGACGGACGGTTTGCGGAGCTGATGAATGGCTGGTTTTTTGGAGGAAAGCCTTACTGGAAAGCAGAAAATATCAGCGCAGCGGACCGCAGGCAGGATGGCAGGAGCAGAAAAGGCAGAGAGTATCGGCACAGGTATCGGGACTTATTTAAGAAACTTGATCATACCCTGGTACGTCTTTTTATCGGCGCAGAGTTGATGGAATATGTAGATTACGCCATGCCTCTGCGGGTTTTGGACAGCGATACGCTGTCATACTTACACCAGAAAAAAGCAGTCAGCAGAGGACACTTGGAGAAAAAAGATTTAGCGGGCGGTGAATTTCTGTCGCAGTTTTCAAAGGAAGACAGACTGCTTCCGGTGATTACTTTGGTTTTGTATTGTGGAGAAGCGCCCTGGGATGGAGCCAGACGCCTGCATGAGCTTCTGGATCTAGAGCTTATTCCGGACAGGCTGAAAGAATGTGTGGCGGATTATCCCATACATATATTGGATGTCTGTCATACGCCGGATGAGCGGCTGAGAGAATTTCCGCCGGATATCTGTTTCATGCTGCTGTGTATCAAATACGCAAAAGATAAAGAGGCGTTTGCACGCCTGAGAGAACTGACAGGCTCTGCCATTGTCTCGGAAGACACTTATGAGACGATAGCAGAATATCTTGGAGAGCCTGAGCTTCTGGAAAATGGAGGACAGGCAGAAAAAGGAGGAAAAGATATGTGTGAAGCGATTCGTGCGCTGGTAGAGGATGGACGGAACGAAGGATTAAGGCAGGGAATAGAGCAGGGAATAGAGCAGGGGATAGAACAGGGAATACGGCTGGCAAAACAGGTTTTTCATCTGGCGGATGAAGGAACTGCTTGGGAAGAAATCGCGAAGCGGCTGTCTATTTCTGAGAAAGAGGTAGAACAGATCTTGAACTGACAGAAATTTGGAGCTTACCAAGATTTCCAGGCAGGGTATGTGCGCCCTGCCTGAATTTCCGGATCATTCTTCGGTCAAAAGCCTGGTTCGGCTGCTGAAGCTGAAGGAGGCTTACCGGAAACGGGAGCTTTAGCAGAAATATTTTTTTCGGATGGCTTCCACCGGCATCTCCATGCCGGTCCAGTCCTGGAAGGCCTTCGCGCCCTGGTGGAGCAGCATGTACATGCCATTGAAAGTACGGCAGCCGGCTTTCTGGGCGGTCTTAAGAAGCAGGGTCTCCCGGGGATTGTAGATGACGTCGCCCACGAAGAGCCCCGGGGGCAGCCAGGAGGCGTCGGTGATAAGAGAGGCGTCCGCCCGGGGCGCCATTCCCACAGAGGAAGCATTGATCAGAGCCTGGCTTTCTGCCAGGCTTTTCTTTAGCTGGTCAGAAGCTGCCAGATCGTACAGGCTCAGGCGGCAGGCGCATTTGCCGTGGATGCGCCCGATCTCCGCCTCGATGAGGCGGGTGGAGGCACTTGCGCTTCTTGCGAAGACGTCGATGGCGGCGGCGCCGTCCAGGGCGGCCTGGGCGAGAATCGCGGCCGCGGCACCGCCGGAGCCCAGAAGGGTCAGCTTCCTTCCGGGCACCGTAAAGCCGGCCTCGGACATGGATTTTAAGAAGCCATAGCCGTCGGTGTTGTCTCCGAAGAGGCGGCCGTCCCGGTTCACCACCGTATTGACGGCCCCGCTCAGGAGGGCGGAATCGGAGAGCTCGTCCGCCCGATCGTACATCAGGCGCTTCAGGGGCATAGTGCAGTTCCAGCCGCCTGCGTCCAGGGTGATCAGTCCGTCTATGGCCCGCTCGAAGGCTTCTTCCTGTATGTCGAAGGCGAGATAGGCGCAGTTCAGCCCCAGAAGCCGGAAGGCTTCATTGTGCATGGCGGGGGAGATGCTGTGGGAGACGGGGCTTCCCAGAAGGCAGTACAGCCGGGTCCTGGCGTCCAGGGTTCCAGCCGCTGTATGTTCCAGAGATTCTTTCTTTTCGGATAAATCTGATAAAATGTTCATGTTGCATTCTCCTGATATTTGTGCAGTTTAGTCCCTCAATCGTCAAAGGCACATACGCGCCTGTCAAAGGGGCTGCTTTGAGATTACAGAATTTTCTCTCGGAAGTCAACAGAAGAAAGCATAATTTCCTACAGTCTGCAGGAGAATAAAACGCCGCGGATTCCGGAAAAACAGAGGAAAAAGACGCGTGTCCCTGATTTGTGCAGAATGCACGAAACGGGGCATATATGTACGAAAATAAAAACAATCCGCAGGCTTTAAAGAGCCAAAATCAACTTGCCTAAATCCCCCGTATGGGGTATAATTGAAGTAAATTTGACAGGAATTTAACATAAAATTCGAAAAATAGACAAGGAGGAAAAATCATGCACATTGTAGATGGAGAACATGGCTGCAGCCATGGACACGATCACGGACATACGCATGAGCATGCTCATGATCACAGCCATGAGCACTGCGGCGCCTGCGCTCAGACGAAGCCGGCCAGCGAGCAGGAGGCCCTGCTTTCCTATATGCTGGATCACAATAAGCACCACGCGGCGGAGCTCGCCGACGTGGCGAAGAAGTTCCGGGAGACCGGAAAAGAGGACGTGGCCGTACAGATTGAGAAGGCCATCGAGAATTTTGATAAGGGGAACCTGTATCTGAGCCTGGCGCTTTCCCTTGTAAAGTAAGGAGGCATGAAAGATGTGTTTGGCGACTGTATATAAGACAGTGAAGGATACGGAAGAGGTCGTGCTGAAGAATGTCAGCAGGATTTACGTGGAGGACGGCAGCGTCCGTCTGGTAGACATCATGGGCGCGGAGACGGTGGTGGAGGGAAGCATTTCCTTCGTGGATCTGGCGAATTCCATCGTGAAGCTTTCCTGTCCGGCCGTGTAGGCGGCGGTCCGGGAGACGGACGCAGGATGGGATACATGATTTTTATAGGTGACGGAAGGCAAGGGCGCCGGGGGGAGAGTTCCGCTGGCGGAGATCTGCCCCGGCGCCTGCTGTTTAGAATTAAGGATCAGGAGATGAGATTATGCCGCATACGATTGCTGTAGCCGGAAAGGGAGGCGTCGGCAAGACGACGCTGACCGGACTTTTGATTGAGTACCTCTGCAAAAAGAACGCGGGCCCTGTGCTGGCGGTGGACGCGGACGCGAATTCCAACCTGAATGAGGTGCTGGGCGTGGAAGCGCCGGTGACCTTAGGGGAGATCCGGGAGGAGGTCGCCCAGGCGGAGATGTCGGGAAAGAATCCGATTCCGGCGGGAATGTCCAAGCAGGACTACATGGAACTGAAGTTTGGAGAGGCTCTGTCCGAGCAGGATGATTACGACCTGCTGGTGATGGGACATACCCAGGGCAAGGGCTGCTACTGCTTTGTGAATGGGCTTCTGACGACTCAGATCGCCAGATACGCCAAGAGCTACCGCTATATTGTGGTGGACAATGAGGCTGGCATGGAGCACATCAGCCGGGGGATTCTTCCGTCGGTGGATACGATCATTCTGGTCAGCGACTGCTCCCGCAGGGGCGTGCAGGCGGTGGGCCGGATCGCGAAGCTGATTCCGGAATGCGGGCTGAAGCCGAAGATGGTGGGCCT
>CALWQJ010000026.1 GCA_944383645.1 uncultured Merdimonas sp. | reverse complement strand
TGGATCAACTGAGACAAACCTGTGATAAAGCCACGCAGCCGATTTTTCTTTATCCTGTGTCCGGACGCTTCAAAGACGCCTGTATGCTGCCGGACGGACTAAAAGCCAGTCCGCCGTCATCACACAGGCGTCTCCGAAGAGCCGGACACTTGGATAATAGAAAAACCGGCTGCTGTGTTTTATAAAAGGTTCTGTCTGTAATCTCGTATAATCTCCTAACTTTGAATTGGCGTGATTCCTGTCTCAGTGAAATCTTGTCTCTATTTGTAGATCAGCTGCTGGGCGGCGGGCTCGCCAAGGTTCCCGGCGGTAATCCAGAGATAGCCTGTGTCGATGAGATCGGCGTTGTCCATGCCGGCTATCTCCCGGAAGGCGGAAACCGCGGCGGCGTAACCCATGCCGTAGGGATTCTGCGCGATGACGCCGGCCAGCTTTCCGTCCTCGATATCCTTCATCTCTGCGGAAGAGGCGTCAAACCCGGCGGTGAGGATGGTTCTGTCCTCCGGGCCATACATTTCGATGGCGGAGATCAGGGCCTCCGTCGTCTCCTCGTTCATGGCCTGATAGGCTTTCAGCTCCGGATATTCGTAAAAGACCGCGGCCACGATATCGTCCACGCTCCGCTCGTCCTGATTCTGGTAGGCGGCGCTGACAATCTCAATATCCGGATAGTTCTGCTCCAGCTCTTCCCGGAAGCCGCGCTCCCGCTCGATTCCCGTCTCTGTCTCGGAGCTGTGGACCAGAAGGGCCGCCTGGCCGGAGCCTCCCATGAGTTCGGCCAGCCTGCGGGCCGCCTCCGCTCCGGCCCGGTAATTGTCCGTCTGGCTGGAGCTGACGATCAGCGAGTTTTCTATAGTAGAATCGACAGAGAACACCGGCACGCCGTTGCTCTCCGCCAGTTCCAGCTGTGTCTTTCCGGAATTGACGTCCACGAAGCCGATGATCAGGGCGTCCGGATTTTTGTCCAGCATCTGGTCGATGATATCGATCTGCTCCGCCACGTCGCCGGTTTCGGAGGCGTCATATATAAGCTCGGCCTTCGCGTCTCCCGTGTAGCCGAGGGCTGCGTTGATATCGTCGGCCGCCTGCTGGGCGCCGGCGTGCACCTGCTTCCAGTATCCGCTGGACGCGTCCTTTCCGACCAGTGAAATGGTAATGCCTTCGGGAATCCGAATGCCGGAGACATCGAGATAATCGATCCCTTCCGCCTTTATTTCAAACAGCTCCCGGAACGCGGCCGTGTCTCCCGCGGTCTGCGGATCATCGGAGGCTTCGGAGTCGTCGGAGGCTTCCGTCTCCGGGACGCTGTCCGACGAAGCTTCCTTTGTATGCTCTGCGGCCGCGCAGCCTGCCAGCAGGCTCAGGGCGCACAGAAGCGCAAAAATCTTTTCTTTCATGTCGCTGCTGCCTTTCATGAATCGGTTTTCAGTATCGGCAGCGTCAGTGTATGTACAAGGGACAATACGCCTTGGTACACCGGCGCTGACCCAAAGTATAGATCAAAAAGGGATATGCCGCAAGACATATCCCCCAAATACCGAAAATATTAAGATTTTATTTGGCTTTTGTTAAGCTCTGGAGCCCTATTTATACGACTACGCCCTTCTGGATCATGATGTTTGCGTAGAGGGCCTTTTCGCTGGTGGCGATGATCGCATAGGCCTTCTTTGCTTCCTCATAGAATGCGAAGCGCTCGATGTTGCCCACGCAGGCGTCGCCCCGGGAATCGTATTTTTTAATGATATCCTTGTAGGTGTCCCAGATAGGCGTCTCTACCTTGTCGCCCGGGACGACCTCCATCAAAGTCACAGGCTTCTCCACATAGGTGTCCAGGGGCACCAGCTGCAAAATCGCGTCCAGAAGCTCCGGCACGCCGTGGCCGTCGCAGCGGATCACGATGGCGTCCTTTCCCATAGACTCAGCGGGGAAATTGCCGTCGGAGATCACCAGGCGGTCTCCATGCCCCATCTCACATAATACCATCAAAAGCTCCGGTGATAAAATCTGTGGAATTCCTTTCAGCATTTTCTTTTTCCTCCTGCTTCTTCCTCCGGGCCGGCCGCCTGACCGCCGCAGCCGCCGCCTTCGGCAGGAAGCTTCCGCCGGGGCTTAAGGCCCGCGGGGCCCGGATGGATCAAAGGGGCACACCGGACGGTGCGCCCCTCTGTATTTACTTCTTATTTTTTGAACGGGATATTCCGATTACTCGTACAGGTTCTGTGCGATCTCCGGATCGTCCATGTTCTCAGCGGTATACCACTGGCATCCAGTGTCGATATCCTCTACGGTCTCTCCGTTAGCTGCCGCTACCAGAGTCTCTACCAGTCTCTCGCCCATTGCTACCGGAGCCTGGGTGATAGCGCCTGCGAATACGCCGCTTCTTACTGCGTTCATGATACTTGCGCCGGAGTCAAAGCCCGCCGCTACAACCTGGCCTTCGCCGGTTCCGCACTTGTTCAGGTTCTCGTTCGCGGTGATGATTCCGTTAGCGGAGTGCTCGTTGGAACCATAGATAGCGATGGTGTCTTCCTGCTCCAGGATAGCGGAAGCGTCAGCTGCGGACAGCTCAGAAGTAACGCTTGCCGGTACACGAACTTCGATAACAACGTCTGCTTCGTCATTTACTTCGATTGCGGAATCCGTTACGTAACGCTCGTTGGATACGGAAGCCATACCAACGGTCTTGCCAGCCTCGGTAACCAGCTTGCCCATCTCTGTGATGAAGCCTACGCCGCGGTTTACAACGGACTCAGAGGTTGCGTCCTGAGCAACTACGCCGATGCGGACAGTCCCCTCTGCGTTTGCGATTCTGTCAGAAATCAGAGCGTAAACTTCGTCTGCTGCTGTTGCGCCTGCTGCCAGGTTGTCGGTAGAGCAGTTCGCTACGATAGCGCCTTCCGGAGCTCCCGGAACGCCAGAGTCGAATCCTACGATCGGGATTCCGCTGTCAACTGCAGTCTGCAGAAGATCCATTACGGAGTTGGTATCCAGAGCTGCCAGGCCGATTGCGCTCGGATTTGCGTTCAGAGCGGTCTCCAGCTGCTGTACCTGCTGCTGAATGTTGGACTCGCTGTCCGGTCCTACGAAGTTTACGGATACGCCAAGCTCTTCTGCCTTGGAGTTAACGCCGTTCAGAACTGCCTGCCAGTATGCATGCTGAAGTCCCTTGGATACGATCTCCAGGTGCAGATCGCCGGTCGCTGCAGCGTCAGCATCAGCCGTCTCTTCTGTCTCCGCTGCGTCTGCGGTCTCCTCTGTCTCAGCGGTGTCAGTAGTTTCCGTAGTGGTCTCGGCTTCGTCTCCTCCGCCGCCGCAGCCTGCAAGCAGGGTTGCTACCATTGCTACGCTGATAAGCGCTGCTAAGAGTTTCTTTTTCATTTTAAATCCTCCTTTTATTTTGTTTTCCCTTTTTGGGTTTTTATGTAAGCCGTCTCTGACGGTACATATCCAGGTACAATGCTTAACTGTTTATGAAAGCTTCTTATTCTTCAGTACGTCGATGTATACTGCCACAAGCAGCACCACGCCGATGATGATCTGCTGGTAGTTCGCCTGCAGGCCTACCTTCGGAAGTCCTGTCTGCAGGATCGACATGATGAAGACGCCGAGGATGGTTCCTGCAATCGTTCCGGAGCCGCCGCTCATGGAGGTTCCGCCGATGATGGCTCCGCCGATGGCGTTCAGCTCCACACCGCCGCCTCCGCCGGGCGTCATGGACTGGAACGCGGAGCTGTAAGCCAGAGCCGCAAGTCCGGTGAAGAAGCCGCAGATCAGGTATGCCAGCGTCTGGTACTTCGCTACGTTGATACCGGAGAGGCGGGTCGCCTCCTTATTGCTTCCGATAGCGATGATGTAGCGTCCCGGACGGGTCTTGTTCAGGAACAGGCTCATGATGATGGCCGCCAGCAGCACCCACAAAAAGCCCAGAGGAACCTTGGTTCCGGATGGAAGCGTGAACTTGAACAGATTTCTCGTCCAGCCCTCCGGCGTACCCGCGATGGGCCAGGTGATACTGGAGCCGCCGGTGATGATGGCGCCGAGTCCGCGGACAATCATCATCGTACACAGGGTCGCCAGGAACGGAGCGTGTCCGCCCTTGGATACAATCAGGCCGTTCGCCAGTCCTACCACAATTCCCATGGCCAGGGTCACCAGAATTCCCACGATAACCGGCAGGTCCATTTTTGTAATCAGGAAGCCTCCGGCCAGAGCATAGCAGAACATTCCGGTTCCGATGGAAAGATCCACGCCTCCGGTGATCAGGCAGAAGGTTACGCCGATTCCCAGGAAGGCCAGATAATAGGTGTAATCCATAATACTCAGCAGTGAAGCGTAGGACCAGAAGGAGGTACTCTTCACGCTGAAGAAGACAAGCAGCAGAATCAGCACGACTACAACGACGATTTTCTGCACGCCAATCGCTCTTACTATCGGATTGTTCGTAAACGCATTTCCTTTTTTCTTATTTGTCATTGCTCTGCTCCCTCCTAATTCCTAAGCGTCGCCGCATGCATGATCCGCTCCTGGGTAGCCTCTTCGATTCCAAGCTCTCCCGTCTTTCTGCCCTCACACATGATGACGATCCGGTCGCTCATACGCAGTATCTCGGTCATCTCCGAGGAAACCATGATGATGGATTTTCCTTCCGCCACCAGCTCGTTCATCAGATGATAAATCTCGCTCTTGGCTCCTACGTCGATTCCGCGTGTCGGCTCGTCGAAAATCAGGATGTCGCAGTTCCTTACCAGCCACTTGGCGATAACCACCTTCTGCTGGTTTCCTCCGGACAGGTTCACCACCAGCTGGTCCACGCCCGGGGTCTTGGTCTTCAGGATGTCTACGTATTTCTGCGCCACATCGTTCTCTTTCTTCTTGTCTATGAAGAGGCCCTTCATATACTCGTCCAGAGTGGCCATCGTGGAGTTCTCCGCCACGGATTTGTCTACGATGATACCGAAGCGCTTTCTGTCCTCAGACAGATAGCCGATGCCGTGGCGTACCGCATCCTTCGGAGACTTAATGTCTACCTTTTCGCCATTTACATAAATATCCCCGCTCTGCTTCGGATCCGCTCCGAACAGAGCTCTCATGGTCTCGGTTCTGCCCGCGCCCATCAGTCCGGAGAAGCCGAGGATTTCTCCCTTGCGCAGCTCGAAGCTTACATCCTGCACCATGCGGCCGGCGTTCAGATGCTCCACCTTCAGGACCACCGGGGCGTCCTTCGCCACCTGGCTTTCGGTCTTCGGGTCCTCGTAGATGACGCGGCCCACCATCATGTTGATGATGTCCTCCTTGGTGCAGTCCTTGGTGATCAGAGTGCCTACATAGCCTCCGTCGCGCATGACTGTCACGCGGTCCGTGATGACTTTAATCTCATCCATACGGTGAGAAATATATACGATTCCCAGCTGTCTCTCCCGCAGATCGCGGATGATTTTGAACAGCTCCTCAATCTCCGCCTCTGTCAGGGCCGCCGACGGCTCGTCGAAAATGATGACCTTCGCGTCGTGGGAAATCGCCTTGGCAATCTCGCACATCTGCTGCTTTCCTACGGTCAGACGGCTCATGGTCTCCGTCGGGTCGATATCGATGCCCAGCTGGTCGAACAGCTTTCTGGCTTCCTCGTTCATCTTCCTGTCGTCGATGAATTTTCCCTTCATGAACTCACGGCCGATGAAAATATTCTGCGCCACGGTCAGGTGCCCCAGCATGTTCAGCTCCTGGTGCACGATGACGATTCCCGCGTCCTGGGCCTCTCTCGGATTGGTGAACTCCACCTCTCTTCCCTCAAAGGTGATGGTTCCGGAATCCTTGCTGTAGATACCTGTCAGCACCTTCATCAGAGTGGATTTTCCAGCTCCGTTCTCGCCCATCAGCGCGTGTACCTCGCCCTTACGGACCTCCAGGTCCACATGATCCAGCGCGTGTACACCGGGGAATGACTTGTCAATGCCTTTCATGGTTAAAATAACGTCGCCCATTCTTTCGCTTCCCCCTTTCGATTAATTGCGCCGGCGGCGGCTTCTCAGGTCTGCGTATACAACCACCAGAACGATAAGTCCGGTGATAATATACTGATAATTGATCTGAAGACCCATGGTCATGATGCCTTCCTGCAGAAGAGCCATAATCAGCACGCCTATCAGCGTTCCGCCGATGGAGGCCACGCCTCCAGTCATGGACGTGCCGCCCATAACGCAGCCCGCGATCGCCTCGTTATTGAAGGTATCGCCCAGACCCGGCTGAACCGTCGTGTAAACGCCCACGTAGAAGATAGCGGCGATGCCGGCCAGGGTTCCGCAGAGAATGTAAGCCAGCGTCTCCCAGCCCTTCGTATTGACTCCGGAAAGGCGTACCGCCTCCCGGTTGCTTCCGATACAGAGAATATAGCGTCCCGCTTTGGTCTTATTCAGGATGATCGCGCAGATAACCGCTCCGATTACCAGAATCACCAGACCTGTGGGGAAGGTCATATCGCCAATCTGGGTCCTGACCAGATTCCGGTACCAGCCGTTTCCACTGGCGTCAGACAGCTGCGGCCAGCTCACCGGCTGCGTCTTCGTACATACGGAGCCAAGGCCCTTGGCTATCATCATGCTTGCCATGGAGGTGATAAAGGACGGCAGCCCCAGGTAGGTCACCAGCAGTCCGTTCAGCGTTCCAAAGGCGGTTCCCACCAGAATGCACAGAACCAGGCAGAGGGCCAGCGGCCACTCCTTCATCGTAAGCTGATATCCCGCAATCAGCGCCGCGCAGAACATCACCGGTCCGATGGAGAAATCGATTCCTCCGGTCGCGATGACGAAGGTTACGCCCAGGGACAGAAAGCCCATAAAGCAGGCGTAGTTCATGGCGCTTAAGATGTGCGCCCAGCTCACAAAATTTGCATTCGCGTCAGAGTTTACAATCGGCACCAGAACTGCGAACAATATGTACAGCAGTATCAGAATGCAGAACAGCACCAGACTGTTGAATCCGACCTTCTTGACGAATGCATTCTCTTTAATCTTATCCACGTTCTTCCCTCCTAGCTGCGGGCGGCCCGCCGCCCGTTCCGTCCAGTACCCCGCGCGGGACGCGCGAAAAGGGATACTGACCCCTTGTCCGTTTTTGAATCTGTGTCCATTATATGTCCAAATTATGAATAAAGTAATAGAAAATCTTCTTGGAAAGGGTGAATATTTTCCAAACTTGAGCCGTGCAAATAGAAAATCTCCCACCTGTGCAGGGGAGCTCGCTCACCGTCACAGGTGGGAGATTTTCTATTTATAGGGCGACAAGGTGAATTGCCTGCAAGGCAAGAGAAGGGCCCCTAGGGGCCAGCCCAAAGCCGCAGGAAGGCACGCTTTTGGCCTTCCTGCGGCTGCACGGCTCAAGTTTGAAAGCTTGAAAATATCCACCTGTGCAGGGGGAGCTCGCTCACCGCCACAGGCGGGCTCCCTCACCGTCACAGGTGGGATCCCTCACTCTGCCACCGGGAACAGCAGCTTCTGATTCTCCTCCGTGTACATATTTTCCTTGGTGATCAGCTCCGAGCCGGAGTCGATATTTTCCTCCACCCTTTCTCCCCGCGCTGCCCGGACTGCGGTCTCCACGCCCAGATAGCCCATATTGAAGGGCTTCTGGATCGCCAGAGCCTCATAGACGCCGGCCTCCAAAAGCTGAATCTGCTCCAGGGAGCTGTCGATGCCCGCCATGTAAATCTGGTCGGAAAGTCCGAGCTCCAGCACCGCCCGGGCCGCGCCCACGGCAGAATACTCGTTGAGTCCCACGATCATATCCATTTCCGGATATTTTTCCAGCAGGCCCCGGGTCAGCTCGGAAGCCTTCTCTGTGATGGAATCGCAGAATACGATCTCCGCCACCTGATCCTGCGCCTCCCCCAGGCCGGCGCGGAAGCCCGCCTCCCGGCCAAGGGCCGTGGAGCTTCCCTCCACATGGCCCACGATCCCGATCACCGTGTCCGGAGCCACAAACTGCTTCATATAACTGCCCATCTTATAGCCCAGCTCAAAGTTATCCGTGGCCACCGCGGAAATCCCGGCCTCCTCCTCCATCGTGGAGTCCAGAAGCACCAGCGTGATGCCGGCCTCCTCAATCTGCCGCGCATAGGGCAGGGTAGCTTCGCTGCTTCCGGGAGCCAGGACGATGGCGTCCGGCTTATCCGCTATGGCCTCCAGGATCATCTCGTTCTGCAGGCCAATCTCCTGCTCCTCCGCCGGGCCCATAACAGTCAGATCGGCGTCGTGCTCCTCCGCCGCCATCTCTCCGCCCTGAGCGACAGAGGTCCAGAAATCCGTATCGTCCAGCGCCTTCTGGATCAGAATGATCTCCGTCCGTTCCGCGAGAGCCGCCCGTCTCTGCCACAGAAGCAGGCAGACCGCCAGGGCGCCCAGGGCCAAAAGGCCTGCCGCCAGGAGCCTCCGCTCAGTTTTCCTTCTGCTCATCTGCCTCCCCCTTTCCGCCCGGCAGCCTGATGGTGACCACTGTGCCCTTTCCCGGCTCACTTTCAAAGCTCAGTCCATACGCCGCGCCGTAATACAGGCGGATGCGCTCGTGGACGTTCTGGAGGCCCACGCCATTGGATTTCGTGTCCCGGACATGCTTCTCAAAAATATGCTCCAGCGTATCCTGATCCATCCCTCTGCCGTCGTCCTCTACCTGCAGAACGATATCTCCCTCTTCGCGGAAGCCCCGGATCTGAATCAGGCCCTTTCCATCCTTATACTTGATTCCGTGGTAAATCGCGTTCTCCACCACAGGCTGAAGCACCAGCTTGACCGTCTCCTCCTTCCGGATATCCGGTTCGGCTTCTATCTCATACTCCAGCTTGTCCTGGTAGCGCATTTTCTGGATGGTCAGATACGCCTCCGTATAGTCGATTTCCTCCTCGATCGTCACGACCTCCTGCTCATTGCTGATGCTCCGCCGCAGCAGTCTTGCCAGCGAAGAGGTCATCTTCACAACCTCCTGGTTCTTCCCCCATTCTGCCATCCAGATAATGGAATCCAGGGTATTATAAAGAAAATGCGGATTAATCTGGGACTGGAGCACCTTCAGCTCGTACCGGCGCTTGGCCTTCTGCTCCTTCTCGCTCTGCTCCATCAGCTTCTGGATTTCCCGGGTCATGGCGTTGAAATTGCGGCTTAAGCGCCCGATCTCATTATTATTCCGGACCTCCAGCGCCACATGGGAAAAGTTTCCTTTTTCCACCTCCTTCATGGAAAGCTCCAGGGATTTGATCGGCTTTGTGATCTGGTCAGAGAGCAGAAACGCCAGGAGCATAGCCACCGCAAGCAGCAGCATGGCCGCCAGCAGATAGGTAATCCTCGCCTCATCCGCGCCCTCCATCAGCTCCGACACATAGGACACGCCCACCACGATCCAGCCGGTAGCCTCCGACCGGGAGATGGTGTAAAGCCTCCCGTCGCCGGTAAGAAAGGAAGAGGCGTCCGTCTCCATCACCTCGGAAATCAGCTCGTCCTTCATCCCGCTGTAAATCAGCTGCTGCTGGGGATGATAGACGATTCCTCCGTTTCTGTCCAGGATATAGATATATCCTTTGTTGCCCAGGCTGATGCGCTCGCAGAGATCGCTGATGGAATTGTAATTCAGATCCACAAAGAAGACGCCTGTCACGCCGGGGCTGGCGTTGTTGGTGATGCTGCGGCTCAAGGTCACGACCCAGTCGTACTTTCCAGCAATGGCGTTCTGCACATGGGAGGTCGAGATCACGGCCTGTCCCTCCGCCTCCAGCGCCCTCTGGTACCATTCCAGCTCCGAAATCTTCGTATATGAATTCAGCTCGTCCGCCCCGCCGTTGATCATCGGTTCGCGGCCGTCCGGAAGAAGCGCGATGTTCGTGATGTCCTCCCGGGTGTCCGATACCGTCTCAAAGACTGTCCGGATCCTTTCCTGAAGCTCCGCTTTCCGTTCCTCTCCCAGATTCTGCGTGAACAGATAATCTCTTACGTCGGAATTGCTCGCCACGATAAAGGAAATATTTTCCATGTAGCTGATATAGGAATCAATGTCGTTGTTTACCTGCCCGATCAGCTGGGAGGTATATTCCGTGGAATTTTCCAGGACCGCTCTCTCCGTGTACCGAAGAGATACAATGAAATAAGTCAGAAGCGCGGAGGCCGCCAGAACGCCAAAGGAGACGGCGATGGCGGTGCGGACGCTCCGAAAGCGCATCAGCAGGTTTTTCTTCATCTGTTCCGGCTCTCCTTTGCGTATTCCGTGGGCGTCTTTCCCGTCGCCTTTTTAAATGACACACTGAAATAATGCGGATCGGAAAAGCCCACCTCCTCCGCCACCTCGTACGCCCGCTTCGACGTGTTCTCCAAAAGGCTCTTCGCCTTTTCCATGCGCTTTTTCGTCAGCGCCTCGATAAAGGTCTCGCCCGTATGGGTCTTGAAAAGCGTGCTGAAATAGCTGGTGCTCATGGCCAGGTAGCTGCAGACGGAATTCAGGGTCACATCGGAATTCATATAATTCTGGTCGATATATTCCAGGGCCTTCATAGCCTGCTTCTTCCCGTAGCTGTCCCGCTGCTCATTCAGAAGCCGGGACATACCGGTACAGATGGAAATGACGTCCGTGGCCATGTCCCGCAGATGCTCATAGGTGTAGAGCCGGTTCATCAGCTCCTTCTCTTCCTTTACGATCTGATCCTCCTGCTCCTCTGCCAGATCCGCCGCGTTCACCACCGTGAGCAGCAGGTTCTGCATGTAAATGATGGCCCGGTTCCGGTTAATCCGCGCCTCCCGGATCTCCTGGGCAAATTCCCGGATAATCCTCTCGATCTCTTCGGTCTTTCCCGCCTTGACAGCCTGCAGCACGCGCTCTGCCCAGTGGGGCACATCCAGAGGCGCGCTTCTTCCCCGGTTCGACGTGTCGGAGCGGATCATCTGATTTCCTCCCAGAAGCCATTTCAGCTCCAGGGCGGCCTTCGCCTTTTCGTAGGACTGATAAAGCCTGGACAGCTGAGCGACCGCCTCTCCGGCTCCCACCGTCGTCTCGATTAAAAGCAGCTCCCGGATGGTGGAGCGCACCGCGCTCAGAGCCTCCTCCATAGCCGCGTCCAGGGCTTCCTTCGTCTCTGCGCAGAATATGGCGACCGTCCTGGCGTCCATATTCTGGAAGACGACGCCCAGCCCCTTCTGCTCAATCAGCTCCTGGGCGATATTGCAGATCGAAAAAAGCGCAAGCTCGTCCCGCACGCCCGGATACCTGCTCACAAAGGGCGACAGATCGTCGCCCTCCACAATCGCGGTATTGAACACAGAACCGGGCAAAGAGATCTCCAGCTCCCGCATTTTTTCCTCCAGCTCTTCCGCGCGCTCGTCGCCCCGGAGCAGGCTGTTCAGAAAACGGCTGCGCAGGATCGGCCGGTTGCTCCGGTAGGCTCCCTTCAGTTTTTTCAGAGTCTCGTTCTTCGCGCGCTGCTCATCCAGGCTGATGCGCGCCTTCTCCAGCACCTCTGTCAGCTCCGCGGGAGTAACCGGCTTCAGGATGTACTCCATCACCTGATAGCGCACCGCCTGCTTCGCGTACTCAAACTCGTCATAGCCGCTGATGATAATGGTCCGGGTGTCCGGACAATGCTCATGAATATAGCGGGCCAGCCCGATGCCGTCCACATAAGGCATATAGATATCCGTAAGAACCAGGTCAGGAGGCGTCTTCTCGATCACCTCCATGGCCTGCTTCCCGTTTTCACAGCTCGCTATCAGCTCAAACCCCATCTCTTCCCAGTGGATATTCTGCCGGATCGCTTCCCGGATCAGGACCTCGTCGTCCACCAGCAGTACCTTATACATAAAATGCCGCTCCCCAATACTTTTCTGTCTTACTCAAGCAGGCTGCTGATCAGATCGATAATTCTGTCAAAGAACCGCGTGATAAAATTTCCCACCTGCTTTGTATCAATATTGTCCAGGTCAAGTCCCATGCCCTTCAGCTTCTCGTAAAGCTTCGAAGCCTGCTGCGCCAGCGCGTTCACGTCGATATCCAGCTTGCTGATCTTATCCATCAGATCCACCAGCTTCGCCACATCCTCATCCGACAGCTGGATGTCGAATTCCTTCATGGCGTTTCGGATAATGGTCTCAATATCCGCCGCGCTGTCCACGCCCTGCTCGATAATCTGCTGCTTGATATAAGCGATCATATCGGAGGCCGTCTCAGAATCTCCCAGAACGTCCCCGATCTCTCCCGTCACCACCAGCTCGTTGACCGCCGTCTCCAGCGCCTGTTCATTGACAGAGGAGCCCGTCATGTCCGCGTAGCCCTTAACCGCTCCGATCAGCGCCGAGGTGCCGGAGATATTGGAAGGCGCCGCCACGTAGACGTCCGCGTCCTCCAGACCCGCCGTCAGCAGCGCGTTCGTGTACATATCTATCGTACAATAGCTGATATTATAGGTGGAGACGTTCAGGCCTGCCCCTTCCTCCGCCGGGCGGATCAGCACGGACGACAGGGCCCGCGTTCCGATGACGCTGGAGCTGATATAAGCATCCAGATACTGGTGCTCTTCCTGATTCGTCACGTAAATCACATCATAGCCCGCCAGATCTGCCTCGCTCACTCCCAGAAGTCCCAGCACCGCCGCGCGCTGTTCCGCGCTCAGATCGGAGCCCAGCGCCAGAATCGGCTTATCCCCGGACGCCGCCCCTGAGGGAAAGCCCAGGCTCAGCGTCAGCGCAAATACCAGACATAAGGAAACCAGTTTTTTCATGTTCCGCATTTCATTTTCCTCCTGTTTTGCGGCGCGGATCCTCCGCCCGCACATAGAGCCAGGCGTAGAGGTCACGCAGCACCGCCGCGCGGTCTGTCTCATTCAGGACCTCATGCCTGTCGTTTTCATAGAGTATCCAGGTGACGTCTGTCATTCCCACAGCCTCAAACTGCCGCCTCACCTGCTCTACTCCCTTCCCGAAGCCGCCTACCGGATCCTCTGTGCCCGACATGAACAGCGCCGGCAGATCCTTCGGCATCTTCTCCATCGTCTCCTGCTTGGACGCCTCTTCAATGCTGGCAAACAGATTATAGTAGCCGTTCACCGTGAACCGGAACGTACACCGCTCATCCGCCAGATAGGCGTCCACAATCTTTCCGTCCTTCGTTAGCCAGTCCTTATCTGTCCTGGCCGGCCGGAAATGCTTATTATAGCCTCCGAAGGCCAAACTGTCAACCAGACGGCTCCGGTAATGCCAGCCGTGCAGCCTCGCCAGCAGCGCGCAGAGCCTCTGCCCGGCCTTCAGCGCCGCCGCAGGCTGCGTCCCCGTGCCCATGATAACTGCTCCGTCCAGCTCCGAACCATATCTGGCAAGATACTGGCGAAGCAGGAAAGAACCCATACTGTGTCCCAGAATAAAATACGGAACCTTCGGCCATTTCTTTTTCGCCTTCTCATGGAGCCTGCGCAGATCGCCCAGCACCACCGCATTTCCGTCATTTTCGCAGAAAAATCCGTATTCCTCCTTTGAGACAATGGATCTTCCGTGTCCCAGATGGTCGTTCCCGACCACCACAAAACCCCGTTCCGTCAGATATTCCGCCGTCTCCTCATAGCGCTCTATAAACTCCACCATTCCATGAAAAATCTGCAGCACGCCGCGGATTTCTCCCTTTTCCGGTCTCCACTCTACCGCATGAATCTTCGTCCGGCCATCGCCGGAATCAAAAGTAAATTCCCGTTTTACCGACATTCGTGCAGTTTCCTTTCTCTTTCGTATTCATCCGTTCTTTAATCCAGCAGCCGCCTGACCTCTTTTTCAGAAATGGAAAGCTGTCTGGCTATCTCATCTGCCGGGATATTTTCCTTCGCAAGCTTTAATATTTGTTTCGCCAGCCCGATACCCTTCTCTATTCCTTTTTCTATTCCTTTTTCTATTCCTTTTTCTATTCCTTTCTCTATTCCCCGTTTTTCTCCATCCTCCACCAGTTCGCGAATCGCTTTACACATGTCCCTTCCTCCTTCTGTCCCGGCTTCGCTTTCCAAAAGCTCCGGCTCCCCAAGATACTCTGCTATCGTCTCATAAGTATCCTCTGAGACGACAGACACCTCTGCCCGTTCCGTCAGGCACAGGAACGCCTCTTTATCTTTCGCATATTTAATACACATCAGCAGAAAACATAGTTCTGCCGGGAATTCCCGAAGACGGTCATCTGGTGTGTGGCAGACGTCCAGAATATGAATCGAATAATTTTCCACATACGCCTTCAGTTCCTCCGGCAGTCCGCTCAGCTCCAGCATTTCGTGGAGACATCTGGCCCCGTCCCAGGGCTTTTCCCCACAATACAGCACCAGCGTAATCACCGGCAGCAGCCGATCCTGCTTTGAAAAACGAGACAGGTATTCGTCCTGCTTTAAATCTCTGCGTTTCATATGCTCTTTGCTGATTGCTTTTTTCTGGTGTACATACGACAGCATATCACTGTCCATCACACGCAGCGGCATTGCGTAATCTACGTATTCCATAGGCTCTGCTCCCACATACAGCCGTACAACCGCATTGTCCAGCCTTTTGAACAGATCCCTGCTTCTGCCGCGGTACTCTTTCCTTCTTCCGCCTTTTTCTTCCATCCTGCGGTCCGCCTCTTTAACGTCCCCGGCTTCCAGGAAAGGCCTTCCCTGGAACAGCCAGCCATTCAACAGCTGGGCGAAGCGCTCCGGCTGATTATAATAAACCAGCAGCGGATTTTCCTTTTTTCCCAAATAATTTTCCTCCTTCATTGTACATGGAATTCTTACTGTCTGCAACCTTTCCTGTCCCGGAAAATTATCTTTTGCTAGCTGTCTGGAAATCCTGGAGAGAACTTCTCCGTGGAATAATAGATTTTAGACTTTTTCAGAATAGCAGGCTTGGAAAGAAATGTCAAGCGCGTAATTCCTTTGGCTGTTCCACCCACAGCATTAAAAAAGGCCGTCCCGGAGGACAGCCCCTTCTTAACATTCTGCAGCCTGCAGCTTATTTTTCCCAGCCCAACATATTCGCCGCGAAATCCTGAATCGCCTTCGCCGCCTGCTCAAAGGAGAGCGCCGTGGTATTGATGCACAGATCGTAGTTGCGCATGTTCTCCCACTCCTGGCCGGTGAAGTAGCGGTAATAATCCCGGCGGTATTTGTCCGTCTTCGTGATGAAGCGGTCCGCCTTCTTCCAGTCTACCTTCTGGCGGTTCATCTCCTTCTCGATGCACTTCTCTCTGGACGCGTAGATGAAGACGCGCACCAGGTTCGGCTTATCGCGCAGCACGTAATCCGCGGCGCGGCCGATGACCACATAGGAGGATACGTCTGCCAGCTCCTGAAGCACCTTTGCCTGGTAGTTGAACAGGTTGTTATTCGATGTGAAATCCTCCCGCTCGGGCGGAATCACTCCTCCCTTGTATACCTTCTGGGATACGCGGAACAGAAGACTCTGCTTCTGATCCTCGTCTGCTCTGGCGAACAGCTCCTGGCTGATGCCGCTGTCGTCGGAAGCCAGTCTTAAAAGGTTTCGGTCGTACAGCTCCACCCCAAGATTTTTCGCCAGAATTCTTCCAATGGAAGTAGCTCCGCTGCCGCTGGTTCTCGTTATCGCAATCACGAAATTCTCCATATGCATACCTCCCATTTTTTATTTTCTCCATAGCCGTAAGCCCACCGGATGGTCCGTCGGCTCTGCGGAATTCTTCTGATTTAATCTTAAAATTTTTTGAGGGATTTGTCAATTCTTCCGGACAAATCCGGAAAATTTCGTGCCGGATTGACACCTCACAGCGCCTCTGCTATGATCAAATTAACGAAAGGCTGCCGCCGTTTTTCTGGCGGTCCGCAAAGAGCAAGCAAGGGAGGCGTATGATTATGAAAAAATTAATGCAGCAGTTCCGGCGGGTTTCCCGGAGCGCCCAGGCCCTCATTCTGATTCTGGCCGCAGCGGCGCTGGCCCTGGTTCTCGAAATCGGCGTTTTTCATATTTCATTTTTCACCCAGGATCAGGAGCGGTACCCCCAGACGGAGATCGACCTGTCCTCCATGGGCGGCTGGAACAGGGAGGCTCTGCCCCTGCTTCCGGAAAACCCTACCGTTTCCTTTGACAATCTCTCTGTGCCGGCGCGCAGCGTGACGATCCGCACGGCGGGGCCCTCGGGCGTCCTGTCCGGAAACGTCGGTATCTGCGACGAGGCCAGCGCCTACAAGACCGTGGGCGCGGGCAGCTTCCAGGTAAATCCCGGCGGCGCGGAAAATACCGTTACTGTGCGCCTTCAGAGCCATGGAACCCTGTCCCGGCTGCGCGTCACTTTTACGGATGCGCTCACGGAGCCGGTCTTCCTTCTCTCCGTGACGCTGAACGAAAGGCAGCCTCTGGCAGTAAACGGACTGCGGCTGCTCCTGATGGCCTTTTCCCTTTCCGCCCTCTTTCTCATTGTACACTTCCGCATCTACCGGCGGGAGTACCAGTTCGGACGGCTCAGCTATCGGCTGATGAACCTGGGCGTACTGCTTCTGTGCCTGCTGATCTGCGGCGGTACCTTTTACGCCCAGAACGCCGATCACTCCCTGCTGCGCCCCTATCCCACGCTGGAGGAAATCCGCTCGCCTGAGATGGTCGTAGACGCCTATATGCAGCAGCTGGACGCCTTCGAAAAGGGGCAGATCGAGCTTGATCTGGACGTGAACCCACAGCTTGCCACCCTTAATAATCCCTACGACACGGGAGAGCGCGACAAGAAGGAGGTCGCCTATCACTGGGACAGAGCCTACTATAATGGGAAATACTATTCCTACTTCGGCCTGGCCCCCCTTTTCATGGTCTATTATCCGGTCTTCTGGCTGACCGGCATGCTGCCCACGACGGCCTTCGCAGGTCTGCTTCTGTCTGTCTTCGCCGTCGTGATGATTTTCGCGGCGGTCCACGCCCTGATCCGGCTGTTCACGCCCCGGGCCAACCTCCTGCTGCTTCTCGCCGGAGAGCTGGCCGTGGTCTGCGGAAGCTTCCTGTATCTGATGCAGGCTTCCTCCTCCAGCTTTTATTACCTGCCGCTGATTGCCGCCGCCGGCTGGCTGGCCGCCTTCACCGCCCTGGCTTCCCTGGCCTTTCTGGCCTGCCGCCCTGCCGCGGGCCCGGTCTCCCATATCCGGAAAAGGGTCCTGCTCTTCTTCCTCTGCGGCGTCTCTCTGGTCATGCTCGTGCTTTCCCGGCCGAATATGGCCCTGCTGGCGGCGGCCTTCGCCGCGCCTCTGTTTCTGCGGATTCTCATTGACAAGAGTTTAAGCTGGCGGCAGCGCCTGCTGGAAAGCGCCTGCCCCTTCCTGATCCCGGTCCTCGTCGGCGCGGCGGCCGTCATGTACTACAATTACATCCGCTTTGGCTCTGCCTTTGAGTTCGGGACTGCCTATCAGCTCACGGAAAGTGACATCCGTTTCAACAGCCTCTCCTTTAGCCCGCACCACTTTGGCTCCATGCTTTACCACTATTTCGCGGAGTCTTTCGTGTACACGGAGTTTTTCCCCTTCCTGCGTTTTACCACGGAGAAATGCGTGGATTTCGGAAATTACCTCTACCAGGAATACAGCGCCGGTCTTCTGCAGATGCCGCTGAATTTCGGATTCTTCCTTCTGGTTCCCCTGCTCGCGACCCGGTTCCGCGAAAAAAAGGATTCCCGGAAAAAGCTGGTTCCTGCCTGCCTTCTCGTGGGAATCCTGATCTTAGGCTATCTCGATTTTATGCTGGGCGGCATCCATATCCGCTATGTCTGTGACCTGAGCCTGGCTTTAAGCCTCTGCTCCTTTATCATGGCGCTGGATCTCATCCATTTCGACGGGACGCGCTCCGCACGCTTCCTCTATGTGATTGTGCTCTGCGCCTTCCTCGTCACGGTTTTACGGGGGCTGCTCCTGATCTTTTCCAATGAGACCAACGACGTCCTCCTGAACAATCCGGATTTCTACCTGAAGATCAGCCGCATGTTCTGTGAATAGACGATAGCGTCGGTGTACCAAGGGACAACACGCTCCCTTGGTACACCGACGCTATACGGGAACAAAAAAAGGATCCTTTCATCTAGGATCCTTTTTCATGTCGGCGTGACAGGATTTGAACCTGCGACCTCTACGTCCCGAACGTAGCGCTCTACCAAGCTGAGCCACACGCCGTTTCACTGCACTTCTCGTCAGCAATAGATATGTTACCATAGAATCAGTGGTTTGTCCAGAAAAATTTTCATTTTTTTCAAAAAATTTTCCGCACCAAAATTTTCCGCATGGTTCCTATTAATATTTCCGCAGAGTTTGCAGGAAACCCACCAGCTCCCGGGCTCTCCGGGCGCACTCAGCGGCGTCTTTCGTGTAAGCGTCAGCCCCGATCTCATCCGCCAGCGCCTGGGTCACCGGCGCTCCGCCCACCATGATTTTGATATTTTTCCGGAAGGAAGCCCTGTTCAGACTGGCGACCGTGTCCCGCAGGGACTGCAGGGTCGTCGTAAGGAGGGCCGAGCAGCAGACCAGGCTGATGTCCGGATTCTTTTCCACTGCTTTCACAAATTTTTCTCTGGACACGTCCACGCCCAGATCAATCACCTCGAAGCCGGCGGATTCCAGCATCATAGCCACCAGATTTTTTCCGATATCGTGGAGGTCTCCGGCCACGGTTCCAATCACAGCCCTGCCGGCGCTCCCTACCTTCCCGGTGACTAACTGGGGCCTCAGGACCTCCACGCCCTTTTTCATGGCGCGGGCGGACATCAGCATTTCCGGAACGAAGATTTCCCCCGTCTTAAACTGGGCTCCGACCTCGTCCATCGCCCGAATCATTCCGGCGTTCAGAATCTCTGCCGGCGCGCAGCCCTCCGCGAGGGCCTCCTGCACCGCCAGCTCCACCGCTTTGGTCTTGCCCTTCACTACCATCTCGTAGACTTCATCAATCCCTGCCATCTTTCGTCTCTCCTTACTTCATGCCGTCAGGCCCGTTTTCTCTTTCTCGCCAGGGGCCGGAACACCGTCACCCGGCCGATAAAACAGATGATCTGCATCAGGATGACCCCGGCGGCGATTCCGATGCTGTCAATCATCACATCCTTCCTGGAGGGTGATCTTCCCGCCACAAAGGACTGGTGGTATTCATCCAGGCAGGCGAAGCCCACGCAGATCGTTCCCGCCAGCAGAAGCAGCCAGATGCCCCGCACCCTGTATACATAGAGGGGAAACGAGACCGAGACCGCCAGAAGGAAATATTCCGTCACATGGGCCAGCTTCCGCACCGGATAATGAATTCTTTCGATATAATACCGCTCCTGCTCCGGCGTCCAGTTCAGCTCGAAGGCCTCGTTGGCCGTCTCCACAATGATCTCGCTGACCTGATAGCTCAGATTGCCCGACACATTTCCATCCTGCGCCGAAAAGCTGAAAATCAGGTACATCATCAGAATCGCCGGAATAAAGGAAAGCGGTTTCAGAATCATCCTTAAAATCGTCTTTACCATACTGTTCTCACTTCTTTTTCAGACCGGCAGCCCCGCGCGCCGCGCAGTATCCGCCGCGCCCCGGAATTCTTCCGCAGGCTGACGCCAGCGTCGGTGCGCAAGGGGCGATACGCCCTTGCCGCACCGACGCTATCATAGCACCAATCCCGCCTCCTGTCCAGCCGCCCCGGCAAGAATTAAGGAAACCATAAGGAAAAACAGTACGGAAAATACGTCGCTGCAGCCACTTTAGGCCCCTTGCGCCGCCGCTTTAAGCTTCCTGCGCCGCCTCCTTCATCCGTTTCACATAGGCCCTGACCTCGGGGACGCAGCCGCTTCCGTACCGCTCGCACAGCTTTACGATCGCGGAGCCCACGATCACCCCGTCGGAGCAGGCAGCCAGCTCCCTGGCCTGCTCTGGCGTGGAGACGCCGAAGCCCACCGCGCAGGGGATGTCCTTTTCCTTCTTTACCAGCCTCACCATGGCTCCCACGTCTGTCGTGATCGCGGAGCGCATTCCCGTGACGCCCAGGGAGGAGACGCAGTAGACGAAGCCTTCCGCTTCCCGGGCAATTTTTGCGATCCGATCCTTCGAGGTGGGCGCGATGAGCGATATCAGGTCGATGCCGTATTTCCGGCACACCGCATCGAACTCTTCCTTTTCCTCAAAGGGCACGTCCGGCAGAATCAACCCATCGATCCCGGCCTGGGCCGCCCTTTTGATGAAGCGCTCCGTACCGGATCCGGCCTCGCCGGTCTTCTCCCCTCCAGGCCCCTCGTGGTAGGAAAACACCACGTTGGCGTAGGTCATGAAGGCCAGCGGGATCTGGGTCTTCTCCCGCAGCCGCTCCACCAGCTCGAAAATTTTGTCCGTGGTCACTCCGCCGGAGAGGGCGCGCAGGTTCGCGGCCTGGATGACAGGCCCCTCCGCCGTCGGATCCGAAAATGGGATCCCCAGCTCGATGAGATCCGCCCCCGCCTCCTCACAGGCGTACACCAGCTGCTCCGTGATCTCCAGGGACGGATCCCCGCAGGTGATGAACGGGATAAACGCCTTTCCATGGGCAAAGGCCCCCGCAATTCTCTTATTCATGAATATCCTCCCCTCTGTAGCGGGCGATGGCCGCGCAGTCCTTGTCTCCCCGCCCGGATATGGTGATAACCATAAGCTGATCCTTTCCCATGGACGGCGCCAGCTTCCTGGCATAGGCCACCGCATGGGCGCTCTCGATGGCCGGAATGATTCCCTCCGTCCGGGACAGATACTCGAAGGCGTCCACGGCCTCGTCGTCCGTCACCGCCACATATTCCGCCCGGCCTGTGTCATACAGGTGCGCGTGCTCCGGCCCCACGCCCGGATAATCCAGCCCTGCCGAGATGGAATATACCGGGGCGATCTGCCCGTACTCATCCTGGCAGAAATAGGATTTCATTCCGTGAAAGATGCCAAGCCTCCCCGTGGAGATCGTGGCCGCCGTCTCGGCGGTATCGATCCCCCGGCCCGCCGCCTCGCAGCCGATCAGCCGCACGCCTTCCTCCTCTATAAAATGATAGAAGCTTCCGATGGCGTTGGAGCCGCCTCCCACACAGGCCAGCACCGCGTCCGGCAGCCGCCCTTCCTTCTCCAGAAGCTGCGCCTTAGTCTCCCTGGAGATCACCGCCTGGAAATCGCGGACAATCGTGGGGAAGGGGTGCGGCCCCATACAGGAGCCCAGCACGTAATGGGTGTCCGCGATCCGGTTCGTCCATTCCCGCATGGTCTCCGACACCGCGTCCTTTAAGGTGGCGGTTCCGCTCTCCACCGCGTGAACCTTCGCCCCCAGAAGGCGCATCCGGTATACGTTCAGAGCCTGACGCTCGGTGTCCTCCCTCCCCATGAATACCTCGCATTCCATATCCATCAGGGCGGCGGCTGTGGCCGTGGCTACGCCGTGCTGGCCCGCGCCCGTCTCCGCGATCACCCGGGTCTTTTCCATCTTCTTTGCCAGCAGCACCTGGCCCAGCACGTTGTTGATCTTGTGGGCACCCGTATGGTTCAGGTCTTCCCTCTTTAAATAGATCTTCGCCCCTCCCAGATCCTCCGTCATCCTCCGGGCGTAGTAAAGCCGCGAGGGCCTGCCCGCGTACTCATTCAGAAGCTCCGTGAGTTCCCGGTTGAATTCCGGATCCTTTTTATAGTAGTTATAGGCCTCCTCCAGCTCCAGCACCGCGTTCATCAGCGTCTCCGGAATGTACTGGCCTCCGTGTATTCCAAATCTTCCTTTTGACATTTTCTTCTCCTCTTCGTTTCCTCTCTGCTGCCGCGTACCAGCTCCACGGCCCTTCGTATCTTCTCCGGGTCCTTTAAGCCTCCTGTCTCCAGGCTGCTGCTTAAGTCCACCGCCCAGGGCCTGACCTGCCGGATGGCCTCCGCAAGGTTGTCCTCCCCCAGTCCGCCCGCCAGAAAGAAGGGGCGGGAGATCTCCGGGAGCAGGGACCAGTCGAAGGAGCGGCCCGTGCCCCCGCTTCCCTGGTCAAACAAGAGGTAGTCCGCCGTGCTCGAAAGGGCGCGCCGCGCGTCTGCCTCCGTCCGGATGGAAAAGGCCTGAATCAGCGGCTTATCCGTCCTTTCCCGCAGCCTTCGGATATAGGCCTCATCCTCCTGCCCGTGGAGCTGGGCCAGCTGAATCGTCCCTTCCTCTAAAAGCTCTGCCGCAAGCTCCGGCGGCGCGTTCACAAAGACGCCCACAGCCAGAATCTCTTTTTTCAGCCCTCCGGCAAGGCTGCGAAGCTCTTCCCGGCTCACAGAGCGGCGGCTTCCCGGCACCTCCACCACAAAGCCTGCGAAATCCGGCCCGGCTCTGTTCACCGCTTCGATGTCCTGGGGCCTTCGCAGGCCGCAGATTTTTATTCTCGTCATAACACCTTCACAGCCTTCCTCCGTTCAGCTCCTCCAGAGCCGCTTTCTTATCTGGGCTTCGCATCAGAGTCTCCCCGATCAGCACCCCGTCTGTCCCGTTTTCCCGAAGCCTCCGGATATCCTCCGGCGTCCGGATTCCGCTCTCCGAGACAAAGAGTATCTCTGGAGGAACCAGCCGCCGGAGGCGGACGCTGGTATCTACATCCACCTCAAAGGTCTTCAGATCCCGGTTATTTACCCCCACGATCCGCGCCCCGGACGCAAGCGCCCGCTCAACCTCCCTCTCATCATGGGCCTCCACCAGGGCGTCAAGGCCCAGCTCCTCTGCCAGCTCCCGGTATTCCCGCAGCTGGCCATCCTCCAGGATGGCGCAGATTAGAAGGACCGCCGAGGCCCCCAGCGCCTTCGCCTGGTAAATCATGTACTCATCCACTGTAAAATCCTTGCGCAGGACGGGAATCCCTACCGCCTGCGCGATCTCCCGCAGATATTCATCGCTTCCCCGGAAATAATACGGCTCCGTCAGGCAGGAGATGGCCGCCGCTCCCGCCGCCTCGTATTCCCGCGCAATCTTAAGGTACGGAAATTCCGGCGCGATCACGCCCCTGGAGGGGGACACCTTCTTCACCTCGCAGATATAGGATATCCCCGGGGCTTCCAGCGCCCGGCGGAAGGAAAAGCTCCCGCCGCCTCTGTCCGCGCTGTTCCCGGAAGCTCCGTTTCCGGGCGTTCTATCCTGCGCCCGGATCCGCGCTTTCAGCTGCGCCAGAGGAAGCCGCCTCTTTTCCTCTTTGATCCGTTCCCTGGTTTTCTCAGCAATTTCTCCCAAAATATTCATACGCCGCTCCTCGCTCCTGTTTTTCACTCTGCGCGGCTTTCACGGATGAATTCCTCCAGCTTCCGCAAAGCCGCCCCGCTGTCGATAAGCCCTTCCGCCATGCGGACGCCTTTTTCCATATCTTCCGTCTTACCGGCAATATAGAGAGCCGCCCCAGCATTCAGGCAGACGGCCTGGCGCTTTGGGCCTCTGTCGTTTCCATTTAGAATCTCCCTGGTGATGGCTGCGTTTTCCGCCGGGAGGCCGCCCTGCAGCTCCTCCTTCTGGCAGCGCTCATAGCCGAACTGCTCCGGCGCCAGCTCGTAGGACTGGAACCAGCCGTCCCGGATCTCGCAGACGGAGGTCGGGGCGCACATGGAGATCTCGTCCAGCTTGTCCTGGCCGTAGACTACCATCCCTCTTTTTACGCCCAGCTTCATCATGACCTGCGCCAACGGCGCCACCAGCGTCTCGTCGAACACGCCCATCAGCTCCATATTGGCTCCCGCCGGGTTGCTTAAGGGCCCCAGAATATTAAATACCGTGCGGATTCCCAGCTCCTTTCGGATCGGCGCCACATATTTCATGGCGATATGGTAGTTCTGGGCAAAGAGAAAGCAGAGATTGATTTTCTTCAAAAGCTCCGCGCTCTTTTCCGGTGAAATCGTAATGTCCACGCCCAGGGCCTCCAGCACATCCGCCGCGCCGCACCGGGAGGAGGCGGCCCGGTTCCCATGCTTCGCCACCGGGACGCCGCCCGCCGCTATGACCATGGAGGCCGTCGTGGAAATATTGAAGGAGTTGGCCCCGTCGCCGCCCGTTCCCACAATCTCCAGCACATCCATGTCGTGGAGCAGCTTCACACAGTGGGCGCGCATGCCCGCCGCCGACGCCGTAATCTCGTCAATCGTCTCTCCCTTCAGGGAAAGGGCCGTGAGGTAGGACGCCATCTGCACCGGCGTGGCCTCTCCGCCCATGATTTCATTCATGACAGCCTCCGCCTCCTGGTAGCTTAGGTCTTCCTTCTTTGCCAGCTTCAAAATCGCTTCTCTGATCATCTCCTGCTGCCTCCTTTTTCCATCTTGGGGAGCCTGTCTGGAATTTCCCGTGCTTCTAAATATCCCATACTTCGGCATGAGCCCTGCAGCTCGCCTCCGCTTACGCGCAAGAAATAGAATTCCGCTTGCGGAATTCTCCGCGGGGCGCGGTTGCAAAGCAATAATTTCCTTGTCCGCGCCCCTGCGATCGAGGCATTTTTCATGCCGGAGCAATTCCTGCACTTCTAAATATCTCACATTCCGGCATGAGCCCTGCAGCTCGCCTCCGCTTACGCTTCGGCTCGCTCGCGGGCTTCGCCCTATGCGGAATTCCGGGCACTCCCCTCCAGACGCAAGCGTCTTCCGGCTCCTGTCCGGAATTCCGCGCAGGGCTCATGCCTTACGCGCAAAATGCCCGTCCCTGACAGATCCCTGGTACTATCTGTCAGGGACGGGCGTATCTCATCCTTTACCCGCGGTGCCACCCTGATTCACAGCTTGACCTGTGCGCTCGGCGGAATACCTTCATATTCCCGGCAACTGACGTATGCCCCCACGTCGCAGAATACTCGGCCAGCTTTTCCTCCCCGCCTTTGACTGCGCCCTCAGCGGTCCATTTGACAATCTGCATCTCGATCCGGCTCCCACCATCCCGGACTCTCTGGGCGCGCACCACTGCCTTTATCTCCGCTTCATCGGTTTAACAATTTACTGTATTAAATTTTTTCTAAATTTATCACAGATTACGGGCAGTGTCAAGAATTTTTTATCACAGGATTTGATTTTTGCAAAAACAGATGATACTATTTAAGTACAGTAACAGCGGGAAAGGCAGGTGGAGGATCATGATTTCTCTCACAGACAGTGAGATCTCCCAGACTCTGGACATCGCTGATGCAGACGCGCGATATGACGCGGCAGCACGGAAGCTGGTGGCTCAGAAGTCCATACTTGCATATATCTTAAAAAGTACGATGGATGAATTTGCGGATATTCCCGTGAAGCAGATTGCAGAAGAACTGATTGAAGGCTCGCCCCTGGTCAGTGAAACAGCCGTATTTCAGGATACACCAGATAAAGATGGAAAAATGAACGGAAGCAGCCGGGTTCAGGAAATGGCCACAGAAGATGTGTCTGTCCTGGAAGGCACGGTAAGATACGACATCCGTTTTGTTGTCCGCATGCCAGGCATCAATGAAAGGATAGAAATTATCGTAAATATCGAAATTCAGAATAACGACAAGCCTAGTTACCCGATACCCAAACGGGGAATCTATTACGGCGCGAGAATGGTCTCTTCCCAGCGCGGCACCCTGTTCCGGGATCAGGAATACGGGAAAATTAAAAAGGTTGTTTCCATATGGATCTGTGAGAACACAGC
>CALWQJ010000025.1 GCA_944383645.1 uncultured Merdimonas sp. | reverse complement strand
AGGCTTTTTTCTTCTCTTACCGGGACAATCTGCAGCTTCTCCAGGATCTGGGGGCGGAGCTGGTGCCCTTTTCGCCCCTTGCGGATGCGGGCCTGCCGGAGAACCTGCAGGGACTTATCCTAAGCGGCGGCTACCCGGAGCTTCACGCGGCCCGGCTGGCGGAGAATGCTTCCATGCGGGAGGCCGTGCGGGAGGCCGTACAGGGCGGCCTTCCCTGTATCGCGGAGTGCGGCGGCTTCCTTTATCTTCACCGGACGCTGGAGGGGGAGGACGGGAAGGACTATCCTATGGCAGGCGTGATCTCTGCACGGGCGTACCGGACGCCCAGGCTTTCCCGGTTCGGCTACATTACCCTGACGGCGAAGGAGGATCAGCTTCTGCTGGCAAAAGGGGAGGAGATCCGGGGCCATGAGTTCCATTACTGGGAGAGTGAAAGCTGCGGGGAGGCCATGCGGGCGCAGAAACCCCTAAGGAAGCGGGGCTGGGACTGCGTGCATGGGGCTGCCAGCCTTTACGCGGGTTTCCCCCATCTGTTTTTCTATTCCAATCCGGACGCGGCCTTAAGATTTTTGGAGAAATGCGAGGAACGGCTATGCTGATACTGGTCACAGGCGGAAGCGGCAGCGGAAAATCCGAGTATGCCGAAAATACGGCGGTGAGGCTTGCGAAGGAGGAAGGCCTTCCTCTTTATTATATCGCAGCCATGAAGCCCTGCGGCGAAGAAGGGCGGCGGCGGGTGGAGCGCCACCGGAGGCTCCGGGCCGGAAAGGGCTTTGAGACCTGGGAGCGCTACGTGGATCTGAAAGGCCTTGCGCTTCCGAAAAGGGGCGTGGCCCTTCTGGAGTGCCTTTCCAATCTGACGGCCAACGAGATGTTCGAGCCGGAGGGGGCCGGGGATCGCACGGTGGAGAGCGTCCTTGCGGGCGTGCGCTCCCTTGCGGAGAAGACGGCGCATCTGGTCGTCGTCACCAACGATATCTTTTCTGACGGAATGACATATGATGAAGTAACGGCGCTGTATCAGGAACGGCTGGGACGGATCAACCGGGAGCTGGCCGGGGCTTTCGACCAGGTGACGGAGGTGGTCTGCGGGATTCCTATACAGCTGAAGGTAAAAGGAAGTAGTGTGATATGAGACGGCTATGGAACAGCTTTATAATCGCGTTTGCCATGTACTCCAAGATTCCCATGCCAAAGGCAGACTGGGAAAAAGAAAATATGCGTTATATGATGTGCTTCTTTCCCCTGATCGGGGCAGTGATCGGGGCTTTGCTGATTGGCTGGGAGTGGCTTTCCCTGCGGCTGCAGGCGGGAGACATCCTAAGAAGCGCAGGCTATGTGCTGATTCCCGTGGCGGTGACGGGAGGCATCCATCTGGACGGCCTTCTGGATACGGCGGACGCCCTGTCCTCCTACCAGCCCCGGGAGCGGAAACTGGAGATCCTGAAGGATTCCAACGCGGGGGCCTTTGCGGTCATCACGGCCTGCTGCTATTTTCTGGCGGCTTTCGGGATTTTCAGCGAGCTTGACAGGCGGCAGATTCTGGTGCTGGCCGGGGGCTTCGTGCTCTCCCGGGCCATGAGCGGCCTGGGCGTGGCCTCCTTCCCCTGCGCGAAAAGGACGGGGACGCTGGCCATGTTCTCCGACGCGGTGCAGGAGCGGGTGGTGATGTTCTGCCTGTACGTGCTGCTCTTTGCGGCGGCCGGCTGGATGTGCGTGCTGGAGCCGAAGCTTGGGACGGCGGCCGTGGTGGGCGGCTGGCTGGTGTTCTTGGGATATTACCGGATGTCCATGAAGCAGTTCGGCGGCATCACCGGAGATCTGGCAGGCTTTTTCGTGCAGATCTGCGAGCTGGTGATGGCGGCCTGCGTCTGGGCCGCAGGGAAGCTATAGGAAATATCGAAGGAGGAACGAAGGATGATTCTGGTTATCGGAGGAGCCTTTCAGGGGAAAAAGGAATATGTGAAAAAGCAGTTTGCCCTGGCGGAGGAGGATTTCGCGGACGGGGCCGTCTGCGGGGAGGAAGACCTGTACCGGGCGGGGGCCGTCCTCCATTTCCATGAATATATACGGAGGCGCCTGGAGGCAGGGGAAAGCCCGGAAGCTCTGGCAGCCCTTACGGATCGCCTGATCCGGAAAAACCCGGACGTGATCCTTATCTGCAATGAGCTGGGAAGCGGGGTGGTGCCTGTGGATGCCTTCGACCGGAGCTGGCGTGAGACTACGGGGCGGCTCTGCTGCCGGCTGGCCGGGGAGGCCGTAAGGGTCTGCCGGGTCGTCTGCGGGATCGGGACGGTGATCAAGGGATGAGGGAGATTATTCTGATCCGGCACGGAAAGACTTACGGCAATACCCTGGGGCGCTATATCGGGACCACGGACGAGGAGCTCTGTCCGGAAGGGCGGGAAGAGCTTGCGGCCCTGCGGGAGTGCGGACAGTACCGCTCCATTTGCCCGGATCTCGTCTATGTAAGCCCCTTAAGGCGCTGCCGCCAGACGGCGGAGATTCTGTTCCCGGGCGTCCCGCAGGAGATCTGCCGGAACCTTCGGGAATGTGATTTCGGGGAATTTGAAAATAAAAATTATAAAGAGCTGTCCGGAAATCCGGCCTACCAGGCCTGGGTGGACAGCGGCGGGACCCTGCCCTTCCCGGGCGGGGAGAGCCGGGAAGCCTTTCAGGAGCGCTGCCGGGCGGAATTCGCCAGGGTATTGAGAGCGCGCAGGAAACAGGCAGGGAGCAGCGCAGCCTTTGTGGTGCACGGCGGGACGATTATGAGTATCCTGTCCGCGTACGCCGCGCCGGAAGGGAAACTGCCGGGACAGACGCTGCCAGGACAGGCATCTTCCAGGCAGGCTCCGCAGGGCGCGGCAGATCCTTTCTACCGCTGGCAGGTGAAGAACGGGGAAGGCTGGCGCGCCCTGTGGGACGAGACAGACAAAGGAGGAATTTGGCTTTATGACATTTCACATATCGGCCCTGGTTCTGGGGTTTCTGCTTGATCTGGCTTTCGGCGATCCCCGGTGGCTCTATCATCCGATCCGCCTGATCGGAAACCTGATTGCCTGGGCGGAGAAGCCGTTTCGGGCGGCGTTCCCGAAATCGGAAAAAGGGGAGCTGGCGGCAGGCACGTTTTTCGCGGTCTTTGTCGTGGCCGTGTCCACGGCAGTTCCGGCGATCCTTTTAGCTCTGGCCTCAAGGCTGTCCCTCTGGCTTGTCTTTGCCCTGGAGGTATTCTGGAGTTTTCAGATTCTGGCGGCCAAATCTCTGAAGTCGGAGAGCATGAAGGTCTACGCGGCCCTGAAGGAGGGCGATCTTCCAAAAGCCAGGAAGGCAGTCTCCATGATCGTGGGCCGGGATACGCAGAAGCTCACGGAAGAAGGGGTGGCGAAGGCAGCGGTGGAGACGGTGGCGGAAAATTCGTCGGACGGCGTCATCGCCCCGCTTCTTTTTCTGGCCCTCGGCGGCCCGGCGCTGGGCTTCTTCTATAAAGCGGTGAACACCCTGGATTCCATGGTAGGATACAAAAACGATACGTATTTATATTTCGGACGGTTTTCAGCAAAGCTGGATGATGTGCTGAACTTTATCCCGTCCCGGATAAGCGGGCTTCTGCTGGTGCTGGCAAGCCCCCTGGCGGGCCTTTCCATGAAAGGGGCCTGGAAAATCTTCCGGCGCGACCGAAGGAACCACGCCAGCCCCAATTCCGCCCAGACCGAAGCGGCGGCGGCGGGAGCCCTGGGCGTGCAGCTGGCCGGGGACGCGTACTATTTCGGGAAGCTTTACAAAAAGCCCACCATCGGCGATCCGCTGCGCCCGGTGGAGTACGAGGATATCCGTAGGGTAAACCGGCTGATGTACGCGGCCGTCTGCCTGGCCCTTGTGCTGGCGGTGCTGGCGTCGGCAGCCGTGAACCTGTCGTTCCTGATTTGGGTTCTGCGCTTTCCTGCGCCCTTTGTGTGAGAGGAGAAGATGAAAGATGAGCAAATCATGCATACACATTTACTGCGGTGACGGAAAAGGGAAATCCACGGCGGTCATGGGCCTTGCGCTCCGGGCGGCCGGAAGCGGGCAAAAGGTAGTTCTCACCCAGTTTCTGAAAAATGGAAAATCCTCGGAGCTGAATATCCTGCGGGAGCTGCCCCAGGTGACCGTCCTCACCTGCCCGAAGCAGTTCGGCTTCTTCTGGAAGATGACGGAGGAGCAGAAAAAGGAGGCGGGAAAAGCCTACCAGGAGCTTTTCGACAAAGCGGTCAGGACGGCTGTGGAAGAGGACGCGTTCCTGCTGGTCATGGACGAGTTCATAGCGGCCTACAACCACGGGATGGTAAATCAGGAAAAGGCGCTGGCCTTTTTAAAGGAGAGACCGGAAGACCTGGAGGTGGCGCTGACCGGAAGGGATCCGGCCCCGGAGCTTCTGGAGCTGGCGGATTATGTGTCGGAAATCCGGAAGGTGAAGCATCCCTTTGATAATGGGCTGAAAGCGAGAAAAGGGATCGAGCTGTGAGGTTTCCAAAGCAGGGACGCAGCTTGTGGAACGGCAGGAATGAGGCGGAACAGTTTTACGGAAAGAGAAGGCCTTAGCTGAAGGGGAAAACAGACATTATGGAAAAAACAGATATCAGGTATCAGACCTATCTGAAAATACTGAAGGAGGAGCTGGTTCCGGCCATGGGCTGTACAGAGCCTATCGCCCTGGCGTATGCGGCGGCGGAGGCCAGAAGAATCCTAGGCGGGCTACCGGAAAGTGTGAAGATAGAGGTCAGCGGAAGCATCATAAAAAATGTAAAGAGCGTAATTGTTCCCAATACCAACCACATGAAGGGAATTCCGGCGGCTGCCGCCGCCGGAATCATAGCGGGACGGCCGGAAAAGGAGCTGGAGGTCATTTCCGAGGTTACGGAGGAAGAGCGCAGAGAGATCAGCCAGTTTCTGGAGAATGTAAAAATCAGTGTGGAGCACGTGGAGACGGGACATGTGTTTGATATTACCGTGACAGAATTTCTGGGAGAAGAATCCGCGAAGGTCCGCATTGCCGATCGGCATACCAATATCGTCCTGATCGAGAAAAACGGGCAGACGCTTTTTGAAAAGGAGCTGGAGGAGGTCTCGGAAAAGGAGCAGGCAGACCGAGGACTGCTGAATATGCAGGACATCTGGGAGTTTGCACAGACTGTGGACACGGAGGATGTGAAGGAACTGCTGGAAAGACAGATTCAGTGCAATTCCGCCATTGCGGAGGAAGGACTTCTGGGGGATTACGGAGCGAATATCGGCAGCGTCCTGCTGCGCGCTTACGGGAGCGATATCCGGACCAGGGCGAAGGCAAAGGCGGCGGCAGGCTCGGACGCTCGGATGAACGGCTGTGAGATGCCTGTCATTATCAATTCCGGCAGCGGAAACCAGGGCATCACCTGTTCTGTGCCGGTAATCGAGTATGCCAAGGAGCTCGGATCCGGAAAAGAAAAGCTGTACAGAGCGCTGCTGCTTTCGAATCTGACGGCAATCCATCAGAAATCAGAAATCGGGACGCTGTCGGCCTATTGCGGAGCAGTAAGCGCCGGAGCCGGAGCCGGCGCGGGAATCGCCTACCTGTGCGGGGCGGCTATCAGGAAATTATCCATACGGTTGTCAACGCCCTCGCCATTGTCTCGGGAATCGTGTGCGACGGCGCCAAGGCCTCCTGCGCGGCCAAGATCTCCGCTTCTGTAGACGCGGGCATCCTGGGCTATCATATGTATCTGAACGGCCAGGAGTTCAAATGCGGCGACGGAATCGTCATGCGGGATATCGAAGCTACGATACGCGGGATTGGCCATCTGGGGAAAGAGGGAATGAAAGGAACGAATGAAGAAATTATCAAATTAATGATTCAAGAAACGACGGACGGGCAATGAGCGGCTCTGAATAGCAAAATAATTGGAGAGGAGGCAGTCCTGCAGAAAAATCCGGTTTTGAAAAGCCCGGATTCTGTGGGACCGCCTCCTGCCGTCTTTAAGAATTTTGTCCGGATTCCCGAAGCAAGTACTGCGCGAAAATCGCAATGAGATCTCTCGGATAGGGAATCTTATCAGCCCAGCCGGGACTGCCGGTCATCTGGATCAGCAGCTGTTCTCCGCCGTTTTTCATCATCACGTCCCGGACGGTCCGGATATCCCGTTCCACGCTGGCTATGCTGGTCTGATATTCCGAAGCGACCGTGATGTAGATTTCTTTCTGAATACTCTGCAGCCGTTCTGGATTCTGAACAGCCAGCTCCACTGAGCGGATGAAATACTGATAACCGTAATAGTAACTGAAGACGCCTGTCGTGTGGAGCAGTGACTGGAGCTTCTGTTTCATGGTGTAAAAATCCCCCTCTTTTGTAATAGTACAAATTTTTTATTTATATGCAATTATATACTGAAAAGGGGAAAATTAACAGATAACATTTTGAAATAGACAATAATCGACAAAAATAAACTGTCCCGGGAAAAAGAAAAAACTGCTTGACAAAACTCGGGTTTTTATGATATAAATATTAAGCACGTTTGAATAGGGGATTGGTCAAATGGCATGACAGGGGTCTCCAAAACCCTTAGTGGGAGTTCGATTCTCTCATCCCCTGTTTTTTTGCGTCCAAAATCGTATAAGAGAGAAGCAGACGCGGGTTCCCGCAGAGTCTGAGGCCGAAGCATTTTCTGCCGCAGACTTTGCGGGAATTTTTCTTTCGCTCAGTTCGGGCGGAGCGGAATAGAGATTGCTTTTCTGTTACGAATGCGGCGCAGCAGGTAAATATGGAGCCAGCCGTATTTGAGGAAAAGTACAGAGCCTTTTATGGGTGAGCAGTGGAAAACAGGACCATTGTAAGAGAAAAGACGATGCTGCCGGTTTGGCGATCGAAAATTAGATTCGGAGCCGAACCGGTATTTTTATTTATATAGTACTTGACATTGCATAGTAGTAGGTATAATATAATATCACAGTGGCTGGGAAGACGGGACAGGAGGAAAACAAGCGATAAAGAAAATGACAGGCGGGGAGGGAGCTGTATGAATCCGCAGTTTAAAAAAGGAGTCCTGGAGCTTATTGTGCTGGAATGCGTGCGCCGCAGGGACCGGTACGGCTACGAGCTGGTGGAGGAGGTCTCCAGGGTGATAGATGTGAATGAAGGTACGATCTATCCGCTTTTGAAACGGCTCACCAATGAACATTATTTTGAGACGTATCTGCGGGAATCCTCGGAGGGACCTCCCAGAAAATATTACCATCTGACGGCGGCGGGGATTCTTTACCGGGATTCGCTGGCGGCAGAGTGGGAGGAGTTTCAGCAGCAGGTCAGCAGATTTTTAGAGGAGGGCAGGAAGTATGAGTAAGGAAGCATTTCTTGGCGAGCTTCAGAAGCATCTGGAGATCCTAGAGGATGATGAGCAGCGTGACATTCTGGAGGAATATGCGCAGCATATTGACATTAAGATACAGAACGGGCAGAGTGAGGAGGACGCCATCCGGGATTTCGGTCCCGTAAAGGAGCTGGCGGCGGAGATTCTGGAGGCCTATCATGTAAAACCGGAGTTCGGAGAGGAAAAGCGCAGGAAAAGGCTTCCCGTCCCTGGAGGCGCGGCGCTGGAAAAGGGCGGGATGGGACTTCAAAGCCTTGGGGGCTTCCTGAAGGAAAGGACAGCCGCGCTTTTCCGGGGAGCAGGAAATTTCTTTTGCAAAGCGGGCCGGAGCGTTAAGAACCTTGGACTGAGGATAAAAGAAAGCATGTCTGGCAGGAAACAGGGAAGGTCAGACGTGGAAGCGGGAGGAGGAGACAGAATGGAAATGACAGGGAATTTGAGAATGACGGAGGACAGAAGCTTTGGGAAAGGCGTTTCCGGAGGCTTCCGGGCGGCAGCAGCCGCGCTGGGAGCTGCGGTGCGCTGGTGCCTGCGGCTGTGCTGGAATTTTTTCTGGGTGCTGTTTGGCGCCGGGGCAGGCTGCCTGGGGCTGTTCGCTCTGTTTGGCTTCGGAACGGTTCTGATCCTGCTGCTGCAGGGCTATCCCCTTGCGGGAGCGGTGCTGATCTGCCTGGGAGCCTTCCTGGCGTCTGGAAGTCTGGCTGGCATCTGCTTTGGCATGCTGCGGGGCAGGGGAAGACGGGTACAGGCAGCGGCGGAGAAAGTGCTGGAAAAAGAACTGGAAAAAGAACTGGAGAAAGAACTGGAGAAAGAGCCGGGGATGGACGAGGAGGTGCTGTCATGAGAAGATGCCAAAAGATATTGCTGGGAACACTCTGCGCCGGCGTGCTGCTGGGCGGAATCGGGACGGGAATCAGCCTTGTGGAGTTTTCCTCCCTGGAATACGCAGGAGAGCGGATCGTGGGCGAGGTGCGGATGGAGACGAAGACCCTGGAGGTGGAGATCGACCCGGAGGAAGGCCGCTGGGGGCTCTCCGATAATATGCCCTGGGCGGCGGAAATGAGCGTGGAGACGGACGAGACTGTGCCGGAAAATACGGTGCGTTTTCAGGTGGAGTATAATGCGGCCAAAGTCACGCCGCAGGCAGAGACTTCTGTCTACACCAGCGAATACTGGGACGAAAATAACGAGTATGTGGAGGAGGCCCGTCCATTTGTGGAGCTCTATTGTATCTGGGAGAACCAGGAGGACGACATGAAGCTTTTCATGGAGGTCAAGGACGAGTTCCTGGCGGATCTGAAGGAAGGAAAGCTTGCCTCCTACCAGAGCGCACCCTATGTGGAGAGCGTGGATATCCGCATCAATCCCGCGAATGAGGACGACGTGGATTTCTTCTGATGACTGAACTTCAGATAACGGAAAAGACGAAAATCGTAAGAATTTTGTAAGAGAACCCACGAAGCTTTTGTAAGGACTGTGGTTTATGCTCAGACTGTACCGGAAATGGGAAATAAGGAGACGGGAACGAGATGAACGAATGTGTGCTGGTGGTGGATGACGATCGGGAAATTGTGAAGGCGATTGGGCTGCTTCTGGAAAAGGAGGGCTACCGGGTGCTGAAAGCCTACGATGGCCTGGAGGCCCTGGAACTGGCGGCAGAGCAGCCGGTGCGGCTGATTATCATGGACGTGATGATGCCGCGGCTGGACGGCCTGTCGGCAGTGATGAAGATCCGGGAGCGGAAGAATATCCCGATCATTGTCTTAAGCGCCAAGAGCGAGGAGACGGACAAAATTCTCGGCCTTTCCATGGGAGCCGACGACTATGTGGCGAAGCCCTTTTCGCCCCAGGAGCTGGCCGCCCGGGTGAAGAGCCACCTGCGGCGCTATACGATGCTGGGAGACATCCACGCGCAGGGCCGGGAGGATGAGATCCGAAACGGCCGCCTCTGCTACCGGCCCTCCGAGCGGACGCTCTACGCGGACGGCGAGGCGGTGAGGCTGACGGCCACGGAGACGAAGATTGTGGAGCTTCTGATGCGGAACGCAGGGCGGGTCTTCCCGGCGGAGGAGATCTACCGCCGCGTCTGGGAGGAGGAGGCCTTCTCGGCAGAGAACACGGTCATGGTCCACATCCGGCGCATTCGGGAAAAGATCGAGCTCAATCCGAAAAAACCGGAATATTTAAAGGTGGTGTGGGGAATTGGCTACAAAATGGAAAAAATGCAGGATTATCGTTAGCTTCGCAGCCTTCTTTCTTGGCATGACGCTGCTGCTTACGAACTTTTTCACCATGCTGGGACTGCTGGCGCAGGCGGATCTGCAGGCCGGGACGGATTACCAGAAGACGGAGGAGTTTGCAGGCTTTATCTCCGGGCGGCTGGAGACGCTTGTGAGCGCGGCGGCAGGCGGGGAAGACTGGCATGGAAGCCTGGACAGCTACGGGACGGCCTACGAGGCTGCGGATGTCTATGTGGACAGCTGGAGCGCCGGAGATTTTCAGGTCGCGGATTTGTTCCGCCTGATTTTAAACGCGCTGGGAATCACGTCCCGGAGGAGCTATACAGTGTCAACGACGGAGACGGCGACACCTTATGACATGCCGGCAGATGGGGAGGGCGGGCAGTCCTACCGGGATTTCTATATGGAGGAGCTGGCCGCTGACAGGAATGTGCGGTTTGCGGTACTTTACCAGGGCGAGCTTCTCTATACGAATCTGGACGGCCTGACCGCGCAGACGGTGGAGGCTTCCGGGATCCCGGATTTTGCAGCCCTGCTTCCGGAAGGGGAATACAATTTCTCCCTGTGCTATAACGGAAACGGCGATGGAAAGACAGAGATAGTGAAGGATGGCCAGGAGGTGGACGTCTACGGGGACGGCACATACGGGCCGGACAGCCGCTGGCGGGTGCCGGGCTATGAGAATTTTCAGGCAGAGGGAAAGGCAAGAGATGTGGTGGTCTTCCTGGCGGCGGCGAAGGAGCCAATGCTTGAAATAGACAATTATGGTATGGGAACGGAGCAAAGAGGCGGAACGCTGTTTTATATGAGGGCGGAGCTGTATCAGCAGAGACAGCAGCTGCGGGAGACGGCGGCACGTCTGGGCGCGGCTCTTCTTCTTTTGCTGCTGGCTTTCTGGCTCCGGGCGTCCCTGCGGGAGGCGCGGCAGCGGATCGGCGGCTGGTTTAAGGCGGTATGGGTCGAGATCAAGGCGCTGCTCTTCTGGTGCCTGCCGGTGCTGTGGCTGGTCTTCGCCTTCCTGACAAAGCGGATCTGGTACTGGAACCTGTCAGGCGCGGGACTGGCGGTCTATTTCTGGCTGTTTTATTTCGGACTTCTGGATCGGAAGTACAATCATGGCAGGCAGAAGAGCTTCCTGCGGTCGATCCGGAACAGCCTGCGGACGAGGGACTTAAAACGGCCCCTGCAGAAGCGGCTGGTGGGAAGGCAGTGGCTGGTCTTCGCGCCCGGTCTGCTTTTGTTCCTGCTGCTGTGCGGGTTTTTGCTGATTTATGGGCGGTGGCTGTACTGGAATGATGCCCTTGCGCCGGTTTTGGCGATGTTCTGCTTCGCCGTGCTGCTGCTGATCGGCGGCCTGGCCTATATGAAAAAGAACCGGAGAATGGCGGAGGATATCGGCGCTTTGGCAGATCGGATCGCGGCGGTGCGGGAGGGAAGGCTGTCCGGCAGCCTGAAGCTTCCGGAGGACGCGGATCTGAAGGAGGCGGCGGAGAACCTGAACGAGATTTCCCAGGGGATGGAAAAGGCGCTGAAGGAGCGGACAAGGAGCGAGCGGATGAAGGTGGAGCTGATCGCAAACGTGTCCCATGATTTGAAGACGCCCCTGACCTCCATCGTCAGCTACATCGAGCTTCTGAAGCAGGAGGCAGGGCTGCCGGAGCATGTGCGGGATTATATCCGGATCCTGGAGGGCAAGGCGGCGCGGCTCAGAGACATGGTGCAGGATGTCTTCGAGGTGAGCAAGGCAGCCTCCGGCCAGCTTCCGGTGAAGATAGAGAAGCTGGATTTCGCGAAGCTTCTGCGTCAGACCCTGGCGGATATGAGCGTGCAGATAGAACAGAGCGGCTTTGCGTTTCGGGCGGAGCTCCCGGATGGGCCTGTGGAAATCTGGGCGGACGGGCAGCGGCTGTACCGGGTGTTCCAGAACCTTCTTCAGAATGCCCTCCAGTATTCCCTGCCGGGCTCCCGCATCTATCTGGCGCTTTCGGCAGAGGGAGGCAGGGCACAGGCAGTGGTGAAGAATACCTCCGCTGCGGAGCTTCTGCCTGGCACGGATTTCACGGAGCGCTTTGTGCGGGGAGATGAAAGCCGCACCGACGGAGGCAGCGGCCTGGGCCTTTCCATAGCCAGAAGCTTTACGGAGGCCTGCGGCGGGGAGCTCAAGGTGAAGACGGACGCGGATCTTTTTACGGTCACTGTGACATTTCCGGTGGAAGGCGCATAAAACATAATAGAGTCAGAAGGAAAAAGGGGTTCCGCCTGTGCAGTCTTTTGATGGCTCGCGGGCGGAGCCTCTTTTCAGCTTGGGGAGGTGCTTTCCGATAGAAGAGGTATTTCTGGACTGGGCCAGGCAGATACATAAGGAAAATCCGGTGGTGGACGCGCATTTTGACCTGGCGGCAGAGGTGTATGAAAGACGGCTCGCGGGAGAGCGGGACGTGGTGGAGCGGCGTTATCTGCCGCATTTTCAGGAGGCGGGACTGAATGTGCTGGTGTCCTCCATCTATGTGTCCGGCCGGGATCTGCCGGAGCAGGGACTAAGAAGAGCCCTGGGGCAGATCGCGGCTCTCCGGGAGGATTTGGAGCCTGTGAAGGACCGGATCTGCGTCGTGACCGGGAAAAGAGAACTGGAGAAGGCCCTCTGGGAGAAGAAGACCGCGGTGCTGCTGGCGCTGGAGGGACTGGATCCTCTGGGCAGTGATCTGGGACTTCTGCGGATCTTTTACGATCTGGGCGTCCGGGGCGCGAGCCTTACCTGGAGCCGGAGGAACGCCTTTGCCACAGGCTGCTGCAAGGCCGGAGAATTCCGGGAGATCCCCGGGGGCCTTACGGATCTGGGCCGGGAGGCGGTTCAGAAAATGGAGGAGCTGGGGATGTGGCTGGACGTAAGCCACTTAAATAACGACGGCTTTTCGGAAATCTGCGCCTGCGCGGGACGGCCCTTCATCGCCAGCCACTCAGACGCCTGGGAGATACACCCCAATTACCGGAACCTGAAGGATGGCCAAATCGAGGCGCTGGCGGCCCGCGGCGGCGTCATCGGGGTGAACGCCTGTGCGCTGCTGGCTGGCACAGGGCCTGGGCCTTCCGGAAGGGCAGATGCCGGGAAGGCCGGAGAAACAAAAAAAGCGGGGCAGACGGCGGTTTCCCTGTGCGGCGCCCGGGAAACCGCCCTTTCGCAGCTTGCCCGCCATGTGGAGTATCTGGTGGAAAAGGCCGGGGAGGCCCATGTGGGCCTGGGCCTGGATCTCTGCCGTGGGCTTTCGGAGGCCACGCCCCGGATCCGGTTTCAGACGGACAGCGACGATATCCTGGCCCATCACGGGGAGCTTCTGAAGCTTACGGCCATATTATTGTCCCGGGGCATGAAAGAGGAGACCGTCGCAGCCGTCGCCGGCGGAAACTTTCTGCGCTTTTTCCGGGAAAGGCTTCCGTAGAGTCCGCCCGGCAGATCTCACAGCAGGGAGAGAAAATAGCGCAGCAGGCGCGCCCCGTCCTCCGCGTCCCGCCGGGCGTGGGCGAAGCACATGCGTTCCGGGTGCCATTGGACGCCGAGGACGGGCAGCTTTTCATGGTACAGAGCCTCCACGACGAAATCCTGGGAATACTGGGCCACGAGAAGGCCGCTTCCTGTCGTTTCTACGGCCTGGTGGTGGGCGCTGTTCACGATAGGGCGGGAGCCGTAGAGCTGGAAGGGAAAGGTCCCCCGGGCAGCTTTGGTAATGTGGATCCGATCCCGTCCTGTCCAGGCGTGGATGTCCTGGGAACCAGGTTTTAGATCCTGCAGGATCGTTCCGCCAAAGCCCACGTTGATGAGCTGCATGCCCTTGCAGATGCCCAAAACGGGTTTCCCGGCCCGGACGAAGGCCTCAAGGAGAGAGAGCTGGAGGCAGTCCAGAGCCTTGTCGATATTCCGGGAGCCTTTGTTCTCCCTGTGAAACAGGGAAGGCGCGATGTCGCCTCCGCCGGGCAGGACAAGCCCGTCGAAGAGACGGGCGCAGGAAACCGCGAAGGCGGGAGGCCTGCTTCCCGGATCCGGCAGAAATTCCAGCTCCGCGCCCAGAGAAGAAAAAGCCTGCGCGTAGTTTACAGTCTGGTCTTTGTATCCCCCGATCAAAATTTTTTTCATATCCAAGACAGCCTTTTTTATAAAATACTATGAAAAAGCTGGAGAAAAAGACGCGCAGTCTTCGTTATAACACTGAGGACAGAAGATTTTTAAAGTTTTTTTAAGATTTTATGAAGGGGCTTGATTTGAAGAAAAAATGTGCTATTGTATTATTTGATTAATACAATAACATGCCTTTCAACAGCAAAAAAAGAGGAGACAGGAAGAAAATGAGCGCATTGGTGGAGGTGAAGGACATCTGCAAAGTCTACAATCCCGGCGAAAATGAGGTCCGGGCGCTGGATCATGTGAGTCTTTCCATAGAAAAGGGGGAGTTCGTGGCCATTATCGGCCAGTCGGGCTCCGGAAAATCCACGCTGATGAATATGCTGGGCTGCCTGGACGTTCCCACGTCCGGAAAATACTATCTGAACGGCAGGGATGTGTCTACGCTGACGGACGACGAGCAGTCGGATATCCGGAACCGGGAAATCGGGTTCATTTTCCAGGGCTTTAATCTGATCAGCAATCTGACAGCCCAGGAAAATGTGGAGCTTCCGCTGATTTACCGGGGCGTGCCCAGAAAGGAGCGGAACCGGCTTGCGGTGGAGTCCCTGAAGATGGTGGGGCTTTCCCACCGGATGGATCATAAACCAAACGAGATGTCCGGCGGACAGCAGCAGAGGGTGGCCATTGCCAGGGCGATCGCGGCCAGGCCCCCGGTGATTCTGGCCGACGAGCCTACCGGCAACCTGGATTCCGCGTCCAGCCGTGAAATACTTCAGATTCTGAAGGAGCTCTATAAGGGCGGGCGTACCGTGATTCTGATTACCCACGACAACGGTATCGCGGCCCAGGCGAAGCGGGTCATCCGTATCCTGGACGGACGGATTGAGTCGGATACCATGAATCCGGATGTAATTTTCTAAAGAGACTAGAATAAGCGAGGAGAAACAGGGATGTTTGGAAAAAAGAAAAAAATTGAGGAATCCGAAGAGATGGAGCTCCTGGAAAAGAGTCCTCTGGATGAATGGGAGGAGGACGAGGAAGCGGCTGGAGCGGAGGTGAAGCGAAAGCTCTTCGGAAACTGGAAAAAGAAGGAGAGAAAAGAAAAATCCGTAAAGGAAAAGACTCCGCTTACGCCTGCCCAGAAGAAAAAGCGCAGAAAACGCATTATCATCGGCGCGCTTGCAGCCTTTGTGCTGGTATTCATGGTGCTTCCGAGGCTGTTTGCCCCGGACGTGCTGCCGGTGGTGACGGTGTCGGAGGCCTCTCTGGGGACCGTGCAGCAGGTGGTAGAAGGCAGCGGAACCGTGCAGTCGGAGGAGATCCGGACATATTTCTCTCCGGTTTCCGCCACGGTGGAGAGCTTCGGCCTGCAGGTGGGAGATACCGTGGAAGCCGGCGAGACGCTTCTTACCTATGACGCGGCGGAGCTTGACGAGCTTTACCGCCAGGCGGAGCTGACCGGAAGTGCGGCAGCCTACGGCTACCAGGACTCCATCGGAAAAGACAATGAAAACGTGGCGGAGTACAACCGTTCCACGGCGGCTCTGGAGATTATCGATCGGCAGCTGGACGAGGAGGATGACAACCTCGATCATCTGAACGATCGGGTGCGGGAGTACACAGGATACCAGGGAGATTCCTCCGCCAAGCTGGCGTCCCTGAAGGAGCAGCAGGCCCAGGCCCAGGCGGCGATCGTGGATCTTAAGGAAAAGCAGGCTGCCCTGGAGGCGGCGCAGAAGGCGCTGGAGGCTTATGAAGCTTACCTGGCTGGGGCGTCCGGAGGAACCGGAGCGGATGCATCGGAAACCGCGCCGTCAGAAAACGGAGGGACGGCAGGCAGCGCTCCGGCAGACGGCGGCGCGTCCGGAAGCGATGCGTCTGCCGCAAAGCTGGCAGAGTATGAGACAGCCGTCGCAGTGGCACAGGATGCCGTAGAGAAGGCAGCCCCCGCCGCGGCAGAGGCCCAGGCGAAGCTTCCGGAGCTGGAAAAGAGCATCCAGGAGGAGCAGAAGCACTACAACGAGGTTATTGTCAAGCTGGACGAATACCAGGGACGGCTGGAGGATTCCCAGGAAAACAAGCAGAAGCTGGAGGCCAGCAAGGCAGAGGAGGAAGGGATCCAGAGCTCCACAGACGCGTCGATCCTGTCCCAGGCCGCGCGAAGCGAGCTGGCGGCCAACAAAAATTTAAGCGATCTCAACGCGCAGATGACGAAGGACGATATCACCGAGGGGAAGGAAGGCATCAAGGCGGCGTTCTCCGGCGTGGTGACGAACGTCTCGGCAGTTTCCGGCGGCCCGGCAGCCAAGGGAGCAGAACTCTTTACCGTAGCCAGCAATGAGGACGTCGTCGTGGAGATGAGCATTACCAAGTACGACCTGGAGAAGCTTCAGGAGGGCCAGACGGCAGCCATCACGCTGGCAGGCCATGAGTATACCGGTACCGTCACCTCCTTAAGCCGTATCGCCCAGACGAACGCCAAGGGCACTCCGGTGATTACCGCAGAGATCAAAATTGACAACCCGGATGAAAACATTTACCTGGGCCTGGAGGCCACCGTGACGGTGAACGGACAGGAGGCAAAGGACGTGCTGGTGGTTCCCACAGAGTGCATCAATTCCGGGCAGGACGGAAGCTTCTGCTACGTGGTGCAGGAGGACGGCGTCCTGGTGAAAAAGAACGTGGAGACAGGGCTGGAGAGCGACGACTATGTGGAGATTAAGTCCGGCCTGGAATTCGGCGACCGGGTCGTGTCCGGCGGCATCACAGCCGCTACCCAGGAGGGAACGCGCGTAACGGCAGTGGAGGGATAAGGCATGGCACAGCTATATGAATATGTCAAAATGGCCATCGACAATATCCGGGCCAACAAAGGCCGTTCCTTCCTGACGATGCTTGGCATTATTATCGGCATTTCCTCGGTCATCATGATTATGTCCGTGGGAGGCGGCGCGAAGACGGAGATGAGCGACGCCTTAAGCGCCATCGCCGGGGGCCAGCTTTATATCTCCGTCAACGACAGCGGCGACGGAAGCGCGGAGTACATCACGCCGGGAGATATGGAGGCCATCAAGGAGAAGGTGCCCCATGTCAAGGGAGTCACCCCCTCCGACAGCATGATGGGCACGCTGCTTTCCCCGAAGGGAAGCTTTGACGTCATCGCCTCCACCGGTACGGCGGATCTGGAATATACCCACAATCCGGAGATGAAATACGGCCACTATTTTACGGATTCCGATGTGGAGGCCATGAACCTGGTGGCGGTAATCGGCCAGAGAGACGCGATCAAGATGTTCGGGACGGATGACGTGGTGGGAATGAGCGTGGAGGCGACGATTTACAACGTCACCCACGATATCACCATCTGCGGTGTGATCCAGGAGGAGCAGTCGGACAGCGCTATGATGGACGCCATGATGTATGGCACGACCTATGTCAATATGTATATGCCTTATACGGCAAATTACGCCTTTGGCTACGAGCTGGATGAGTTTTATTCGATTTACATCATTTCAGAGGGCAGCGCGTATTCCAAGGAAGTGGGAAACGAGTCCATGCGCCTTCTGGAAAACCGGCATCACGCCCAGGGGAAAGACATGTATTTCCTGCAGGACGCAGACGCCCAGATCGCCCAGATCACAAGCGTGCTGGATATGATTACAGCCTTTATCGCCCTGGTGGCTGCCATTGCCCTGCTGGTGGGCGGAATCGGCGTCATGAATATCATGCTGGTTTCCGTCACCGAGCGGACCCGGGAAATCGGAATCCGCAAGGCCCTGGGCGCGAGAACAGGCTCCATCATGATGCAGTTCCTGGCGGAATCAGCGATTATCACCTGCATCGGCGGCGTCATCGGCATCCTGCTGGGCCTCTTAGGAGCCTACGGCATCTGTTCCCTGCCGGTGCTTGGCATCTCGCCGGATATCAGTGTGGGAACGATTATCACAGCGACGCTGTTCTCCTCCGGCGTGGGCATTTTCTTCGGAATCTATCCGGCGAAAAAGGCCGCCCGCTTAAGCCCCATAGAGGCGCTTCGGAGGAATTAAACGGCATTACGAGGGGAGAACCCGGTCAGGAATGGCTTGCGGGCTCCCCTCATTTTAGAAAGCTCATATCATAAAGAAGAAAATGTTAAAAAAGTCTAAATTTGTATTTTTATCTTGTAATCTGTAAGAATCTGTAGTACGATAAGTTCACTGGTTCCTCTGGCCGTCCGGCCAGACAGAATTTCCACCAGGCGGATTTCCCCGCCGGATACCCACACGAACGAGAAAATGTAAAAATCATACCAAAGACAGCGAAACCGGAAGCAGCGGAGGAAGGGAAAGGAATGTGCTGAAGATTGGTTCCGTCCTGGACGGAAAATATAAGATTCTGAGCGTCATAGGAAGAGGCGGCACAAGCGTCGTCTATCTGGCTATGAATGAACGGGCGAACAGGTTCTGGGCTGTCAAGGAAATCGTAAAGGAGGATTACGGAAGCTTTGCCCTGGACAAAAAAGAACTGGAACTGATGAAAGAACTGCGCCATCCCAGCATTCCCGGCATTGCGGACGTCATAGACAGCCGCGACCGGATCCTGATCGTCATGGATTATGTGGAGGGAAGATCGCTGGATATACGGCTTAAGGAGGAGGGGGCGCAGCCCTGGGAGAGGGTTCTGGACTGGGGCAGGCAGCTGTGCGGCGCCCTGCTTTACCTGCACAGCCGGAGGCCGCCTGTGATTTACCGGGATTTAAAGCCCGCCAATGTGATAGAGAAGCCGGATGGAAGCGTGGTCCTGATTGATTTCGGGGCGGCCAGGGAGTACAAGCCCCGGAGCCTGAAGGATACGGTATCCCTGGGGACGCGGGGCTACGCGGCCCCGGAGCAGTATGAGGAGAGCGGACAGAGCGACGCCCGCACGGACATCTACTGTCTGGGGGTGATGCTGTTCCAGCTTCTCACTGGAGAAAGTCCCCACAGGCTGCGGCCGCTTGGGGAGTGCGGTTCATTTTTTCCGGCCGGGCTGGAGGAGATTATTCTGAAGTGTACGCAGATTCGAAAAGAGGATCGGTACCAGTCCTGCGGGGAGCTTCTGTATGCGCTGGAACACCTTCAGGAGCAGGACAGCGCCTACAGGAAAAAGCAAAAGAGCAGGCTTCGCCGGTTTGCGGCCTGTCTGGGAGGCGCTTTGTGCTTTCTGCTCCTGTCCGGAATATTTCTGGGAGCGGAGGCGGGGATACGAAGGCACAGCTACGAGGCTTATCTGTTCTCTGCCCGGAATTCAGTAGACACAGAAGAGGAGATGGATAATTACGAGAAGGCCATCCGGCTGAATCCCTTCCGGGAGGAGGCCTGGCTTGGCCTTCTCGGGGAGTGCTTTCTGGAGGATCAGCTGCTGACAGCCCAGGAGAGCAGCAAGCTCCGCCAGATCCTGATTCAATATACCGGAGAGGGACAGACCTTCGAGACGGTATTTCGGAAAAATGAGGAAGGGTACGCAAGGTTCGCTTATGAGGCCGGGATTGCCTATTTCTACAAATTTGAGGAGCGGGAGAATAAAAAGATCGCGAAGGGGTATTTTGAGTCGGCTGCCGCTTCTGAAGCGCTGGAAGAGCCAAAGAAAAGGCGGGCGGAGCGCCTGGCGCTGATTTCGGGCTATTACGCGGAAATCGGTCTGGCAGACGCGGCCGGGGACGCCTTTGTGAGCTTTCGGGATTACTGGGATGATCTGGTGGAGCTGTCGGCGGGAAATCTGGTAGAGGAGGATAATGAGCGGACGGCGCTTGTGATGTATGGAGAAGTGACAAGCCAGATTGCGGCGCGGGCTTTTGAATTCCGCAGTGCGGGAGTGAAAAGAAAGGAAATGCTGGATCAGCTTGCCGGGATAGAAGAGCATCTTTCCAGCGACTTTCTGAATGTGAATGAGGAAATCCTGGGTGTGGTCCAGAAGGAGATAGAAGAACTGCGCCGGGAGCTCCGGCAGGCCGGGAGAAGGGTGGAAGCGGCATTTAGCCGGGAGGAGATGGAATGAGTGAAGCAGGAATAAATGAGATATTGTCCAGAATTGGTTTCTGCCACAGAATGTTTCTTGTTTGTCTGAGCGTGGCGGTTTTTCTGCTCGCGGCGGCTGTGATTTTGTTTGTGCGCTGGAATATATGGGAGCTGTGGGAGTATCTGAGCGGCAGAAGAGTCAGAAAGGAGCTGCACAGACTGGAAAGAGAAAATGAACCGGAGAGGGCATCTGGATTTTTTCCAGAAGAAGAAAAGAGAGGAGGAGAATATGAAGGTGAGGATAAAACAGCCTGTCTTTGTGCGGAAGCAGATGAAACGGATAACGGGAAACGGCAGGATACTGGTTTTTCTTCTGCTGCTTCTGGCGGGACTGGCTCAGAGACAGCAGAAGGTTTTCGCACAGTCTTCCTGGGAAAGTAAAGACGCGGCGGCTGTGGAAGAATTGTCTGCGGCGCCTCCGCTTTCTGAGGAGGATATTGTGATGAGCCAGAGCGCCGGCAGAAACGGATGGTTCGGCAAAGATACGGTTTTTACGATATGCCTGCCGGAAGAATGGGACTACGGAGGATTTACGCCTTTTGTGGAATACAGGAAGCTGGAAGATACGATTTGGACGGTTCTGAGTCCCGGCGCTGAGGATCCTTTCCGGTTTTCTTTTACGGAAAGGGACCGTTTTTATGATGGGGCGTATCAGTTTCGTACGGGAGCCGGAAGATATCTGATGCCGGAAGAAGAATGGGTAACGATTCCTTTTCGGAAAGACAGAGAAGCGCCGTCAGTCCGTACAGAGTGCCCGGCTGCTGACGTGGAACGATCCGGGAAAAAATATTATGGCGGCGCGCAGGGAGAGCATGAAGTAATCCAGCTTATCTTTACGGAAAATTTATGGGAATATCAGGAAGGAAACGCAGACAGGCCGAACATAGTAATTCTGCGGGATAACAGACCAATAGAACAGAAGGAAGCAGAAAAAATGCTCTCCTGGACTTCTCCGAAAAAAGGACAGCTGTGCGCCCGGATCAGGCTTCCCTATGAAAAAGATCAAGAGACGGAATATCGGATTCAGGCAGATTATCGGGATGATGCGGGAAATGAACTCCAGGCGGAAGAAGGAAGCTTCGGGCAGGTGACGGATGTGCAGAATGGAATGTTTGTGACGGGAAGCCTGATCCTGGATGCCAGGCCGCCCCGGCTTCTTTCTCTGTCAGCGCAGGGAGACAGTGTGCTGTATTCATCCCCGGATGGCAGGCGGATTCCTCTTTACAAAAACACGGAAGGAGACGACATTTTGTTTACTTTTGTGATTGAGGAGGCGCAGGATGGATGGGCGGAGGAAGCCGTGTGGATTCGAATCTGGAATCAGACGGAGGAGAAAATGACAGCGGAACTGACAGGGGACAGCGCGGCCATTTCCTGGTTCCATGAAGGAAGCCGGCATACAGCCAGATTTGGTTTTGACGGAGAAGAAGGGAAGGAGTGCGTCTATCAGCTTCAGCTGGGCTTTCGGGATCGGGCCGGGAATTTCCTGGAGGATGGCCGGGAAAAAGAAGAGGATGGTTTTCCAGCCGAGATACAGGAGGAGCAGGGACTGTGTGTCAGCGGACCTTTTATCCTCGACCATGTGGCTCCGCATCTGAGCTTTACATTTACGGAAGCAGTCCGGCTTGTGAAGGATGGGAGAGACTACAATGGAAAGAAGACGCCTTTGCCAGGCTATGTCTCTTACTATAATACAGACATACAGGCAGAAATTGTACTTCAGGACGCCCATGCGGAATTAATTCTGTCGGAAAACGGAACTGCCCGGCCTGAAGGTTTCCGGGTGCTGCTGGTGAAAGAAGATGAAGAAACACAGGCACGGAGCAGGGATGTGACGGAAGAACTTAAGTGGACTGTACAGGAAGATGTGTTTACAGCTGCTTACTGCATTTCAGAGGAAGGAGATTACAGGCTTGAAGCGGAATATGCAGATACAGCGGGCAACCCAATGCAGGCAGCCGGAACGAAAAAAAATGCGGTTCAGGGAACTTTGGAAGCAGGCTGTTATAAGAGTCCGCTTCTGATTCTGGACAGGACAGCGCCTGTGATTTCCCTGGAGTACACGGCGGAGCCTTACAGCAGCTGGGGAGAAAGAACATATTTCAATACGAAGGTATCCCTGCGCGTCACCATAACGGATCAAAACTTCCGGGTACAGGAGTTTAAAAACATACTGCTTGGATTTGAGGCGCGCGGAAGCGGCGGAGAAGACCGCCGGAAGGATACGGAACTTCAGAAATTTCTGGAGGAGCTTTCCGGTACGAAAATAAGCCGGACAGTCTGGAGTGCGGAACTTCCGCTTGATACAGAAGCAAACTACAGTATTCCGATCGGGCTTACGGATCTGGCAGGTAATGCCGCAGTCTGGGAAGACGGACGGGAAGAAACCATAGGGATGGAGTATCCGGTCACAGACTGTACGCCGCCGGGAGGAATTACTCTTGAATATCCGGGAGGCGAAGCGTTTAATTATGCATCTTCCGGCTGGATCTTTGCCTGTGAGCCGTTCCCTTTAAAAGCCCTTTCAGAAGACGGGACTTCAGGAATTCATGAAATCCGTTTTGAGATCACGGATGAGGATGGAAAAACGACTGTGAAAACCAAAAACTTTGCATCCTCTCCACAGGGAAGTTTTGAAATGGAACTGCCTCCGGATATGGAGAATTTCAAGGGAACTGTCTGCGTGGCGGTCTGCGACAGGGCAGGAAATTGTCTGAGAAAGAACTGGAACTGCGTGGTGGAAAGCCCGGACAGACATCAGGAAACAGGAGCGGTCCTGCTTACGGCGCAGACAGAACCATCAAGAATCGTGGAAGGAGTGAAATATTATAATACGGACGTAGCGATTCTGCTGACCATGCAGGATCTCTGTTCAGGTATTCGCAGCTTTCGTTATTCAGGAGGAAATACTCTGTCCGGTGGAAGGGATTATGGAGCAGAGGCAGGAAGCGGACTGGATGGAGTACCGGAGCGGGAAATTACATACGAATATTCACAGGAACTTTTGCTGAATGCGGCGTCCAATAATGAGAATGATATCCGGGTGGCTGCAGAATATACAGATAACGCAGGACATACGGGCTCTGCGGAGCAGAGGTTCTGTATTGATGTGACTGTACCGGAGATTACAGTAGAGTACGATTTAAAGGAACCGCAGAATGGCAGATACTATAATCAGACGCGCACTGCTGTAGTTACAATACGGGAGAGAAATTTTGATGAAAAGGATGTGGATTTTCAGATAACCGGAAGCGGAGGCGCTGTACCTGAAATCAGTGGCTGGAGTTCATCCGGAAGCGGAGATGATACGCTGCATGTCTGCAGAGTGCTTTTTGAGGATGACGGAGATTATACATTTACGCTGGCTTTTCAGGATTTGGCAGGAAACCGCGCTGTTTATGGACAGACAGACGAATTTACGATTGACAAGACTGCGCCGGAACTGGAAGTCGCCTGGGATAATCAGGACGTCTGCAATGAAATTTATTTTGCGGACAGCCGTACGGCTGTGATCGATATTCTGGAACGGAATTTCAAGGAAGAACTGATGGATATCACAGTAACGGCAGAGGGAGACGCTGAAGAAGTGCCGGCTGCGTCTGCCTGGATTCAGAATGGGGAGCATCATACGGCAAGGATCAGATTTATGGAAGACGGTATCTATTCGCTGACTGTCAAAGGAAAGGACCTGGCTGGCAATGAGGCGGAACTTTATGAATCAGAAACTTTTGTAATTGACCAGACGCCGCCAGAGCTGGAATTTCTCTATATTCAGGATCGTTCGGCTAACAAGGGAGAGGTACGCCCCGGGGTTCGGTACTCAGATACAAATTGCGGTCAGGAGAAGGCATGGCTTTTACTGACCGGTTATCAGAACGGCGGCAGAGAATGCGAAGGATTCTGGAAACAGCTGCAAAATGGCATGGAGTTCCGGATGAAAGATTTTGAGTATTCGAAAGAGCAGGATGATTTGTATACGCTGGAGGCGGTGGTCCGGGATCTTGCCGGTAATGAAAGCAGAGGGCGGCTCACTTTTTCGGTGAACCGATTTGGCTCTGTGTATACGTTCAGCCCGGAGACAGAAGCGCTTGTGGGGACGGCCGGAAGATATTATACGAATCAGGAACAGGACATTATAGTCTCAGAAATCAACGTGGATACACTGACATTTCAGGAAATAGTCTGCGGCAGGAACGGAGAACTTTTTACTTTGCAGGAGGGACGGGATTATACGGTAAAGGAAAATTCTGATGCATCTGGATGGAAGCAGTATATCTACCGGATAGATGCAGACTGTTTCCAGGAGGATGGCAGATATGTTTTGACGATTTATTCGGAAGACAGAGCAGAAAATGCTTCTGATACAGGCTCGAAAGGCAAAAAGATTGAATTCGCCGTGGATAAGACCGCCCCCGTCATCCTGGCCTCCGGAGCGGAGGACGGCGGAAGGTACCGGGAAAGCGCAAGAGAGATAACGCTGGATATCCAGGATAATCTGCAGCTTGAGGAGGCCGTGGTTACTTTGAACGGAGAAAGGATTGTTTACAGCGGAGCGGACCTGGCAGAGCAGGACGGCAGGCTTGTTCTGCGGGTAGAAGGAGAAAATTACTGGCAGGAGCTTTCGGTGACGGCCCGGGACGCTGCGGGGAACACGGCGGAAACGCTGAAGCTTCGTCTCCTTGTGACGCCGAATCTGCTGGTTCAGCTTGTCACGAACCGGACGCTGTGCTATAGTATAGCGGGAGTTTTGGGACTGCTGGCGGCCGCGGCCGCGTGCGTCCTGCATGCCCGGGCGCGGCAGGCGGAAGAAGAGGAAGGGAACCGCCAGAGGAGAAAGGCTGGCCGGGAAAAAGATTTGTAAAAACGGGTTGACACCGGGAAACTGATATGCTATGATAATCCGGTGACAGCAAGCAGAGTATCCACTCTCACCTCAGCGCAGAAGGCGTCTCGGGTTTATTATCGATCGGAAGGGTATGACAGATACCCTGTGTTCTGATATTTCAAGTGGATAGTCTGACTATCCACTTTTTTTGGATTCTTTCTTATATAAGGAGGGTACTACAATTAGCGATTTAATGATTAACGAACAGATCCGGGATAAGGAAGTCCGCCTCATCGGCGTGAACGGAGAGCAGCTGGGAATCATGTCTGCCAGAGACGCCATGCGGATTGCCCGGGAAGCAGAGCTTGATCTGGTGAAGATTGCGCCGACGGCCAAGCCGCCTGTGTGCAAGATCATTGACTACGGAAAGTTCAAGTACGAGCAGGCCAGAAAAGAGAAGGAAGCCCGTAAGAAGCAGAAGATTATAGAGATTAAGGAAGTTCGTCTGTCACCGAATATTGAGGAGAATGACCTGAACACGAAAGTGAGCGCGGCCAGGAAATTCATCCAGAAGGGCGACAAGGTTAAGGTAACCTTGCGTTTCCGCGGAAGAGAGATGGCGCATGTGCAGAAGACCAAGCAGATTCTGGACGTGTTTGCCGAGAAGCTGTCTGACATTGCGGTAGTGGAGAAGGCTCCGAAGCTGGAAGGCCGGCAGATGATGATGTTTCTGACAGAGAAGCGTCAGTAAATTTTAATAAATCACCACAGATGTGGGATGATTTTAATAGAAATTTAGAAAAGCAGATGTAACTGTGAAGATAGGGAGCGGTTACAGGCAGACTAGGATAGGAGGAGTATATAAAATGCCTAAAATTAAGACAAGCAGAGCTGCTGCAAAGCGTTTCAAAGTGACGGGAACCGGCAAACTCAAGAGAATGAAAGCTTATAAGAGCCATATCTTAACCAAGAAATCTCAGAAGAGAAAGAGAAA
>CALWQJ010000024.1 GCA_944383645.1 uncultured Merdimonas sp. | reverse complement strand
ACAGATGAACCGGAGACAGATCAACTGGAAACAGATGAAGAGCTTCCCGTCACCTGACAAAATGAAAAAGTGAGAATGACCAAAAGATGAGACAGACTGTTCGATTTGCGTTTTATAAAACCATCCCGGTGCTTCTGGGATATCTTTTTCTGGGGCTTGCGTTTGGGCTTCTTCTGCAGGAGGCGGGCTACAGCTTCTGGTGGGCCCTCCTGTCCAGCGGAATCGTCTACGCAGGCTCCATCCAGTTCGTGCTGGTGGAGTTCCTAAACGGCGGGACGGGCTTTCTGACTGTGGCGGTGATGACCCTTCTGATCAACAGCCGCCACGCCTTCTACGGGCTGAGCTTCGTGGAAAAATTCCGGAAAATGAAGACGTACCCCTACATGATCTTTTCCCTGACGGATGAGACCTATTCTCTTTTGTGTTCTCTAAAGGTGCCGGAAGGGATTGACGAGAAGAAGGCCATGTTCCTGATCGCCTTGTTTGATCAGCTTTACTGGGTGGCAGGCTCCGTCCTGGGCGCGGCCCTGGGACAGGTTCTGCCCTTTGATATGACAGGCATTGATTTCGCCATGACAGCCCTGTTCGTCACGATCTTCGTGGATCAGTGGCGGGAAGCGAAGTCGCATCTTCCGGCCATCGTGGGGCTTTGCTCCGCGGCCGTCTGCCTTCTGATATTCGGCGGCAGCAATTTTATCCTGCCCTCCCTGATCATCACGGTGGGAATCCTGATGGCTCTGCGAGGCCGTCTGGAGACGAGTCTGAGCGGAAAGGCGGAAGCGTCATGACAAGAGAACGGGCCCTTTTGATTATTTTGATCGTGGCAGCCTGTACCCTGATCACCAGGCTGATTCCCTTTGTCCTCTTCGGAGGAAAGAGGAAGGTCCCAAAGGCGGTGGAGTACCTGGGAGCGATCCTGCCTGCGGCCATCATGGCCACGCTTGTGGTATACTGCCTGAAGGGGGCGGATCTGTTCTCGGCGTCCCACGGGATCCCCGAGTTCGCCTCCGTGGCTGTGACGGCAGCCTTACATGCCTGGAAGCGGAACGTGCTTCTTAGCATCGCCGCCGGAACCCTCTGCTACATGTTTCTGGTGCAGGCAGTCTTTTAATGCTGCGATTCACAGCCGATTCACAGAATTTTTTGATAAAGTGGGAGAAATCATTTTATGCCAAAGCTGATAAGAAACCGAACCTGGACCCTGGCTGGAGCGGCCGCCCTTGTCTGGCTGATCCTGTGCCTGATCGTCACACCTGTATACACGACCGTGACCCTGACCTTTGCAGAAGATCCCAGCGGAGAAGTCATCACGACGGTTTTCGCCGGCCCTGGTGAAAATGTAACCTCCTCCGACGCCAGAAGCCGCGTGGTGAACAGCGCTGTGGCGCGCATTTCCTGGCTGGATCTGAAATATGGGAAGCACTGCTCCCTCAAGCGGGTCGACCCGGTGGATCAGGCCTACGCAGAAGGGACACTTACCATCGACAGCCTGACCGTGCGCCAGAACGGTATTGTCACTATTTCCCTGGAAGGGGCGGTATTAAAGGAGTATTTCACAGGAAATGAGCAGGTCAGCTTCGCGGATGCGGATGCCTTCACTTTTTCTGTCACCGGGGAGGATCCCCAGCTTCTTCCCACAGCACAGCTCCAGGCTCTCTATACCCAGAGCCACCTGGCGGTCTTTCTCATTGGCTGGCTTGGCTCCGGTCTTCTGATTGCGCTTTTGGCCCTTCTCATCCGCTGGGTGTGGAGGCAGGCCGAGGACTGTTCCCTGCCGGTACGGATCACCTGCCTGGTTTTTCTGGCGGGCCTACTGGGCGCTGTCCTGATGGTGGTCTATACAGGGCTTCGAAGCCCCTTTTGGCTCAACCCGGACGAATATGACGTAAAGGCGGCGGTTCTCTATTATTTCAGCCATTTTATGCCGCCGGACATCCGCAGCGATATCATCAACGACAGCTATCCGGTGTACGGGACCTCCCGGCATTTTGAATTTAACATGTTTTACTTCTACGCGGGAAAGATCGGCCAGTTCTTCGCGGACGCCGCCGTGCAGATCCGCCTGTTCAGCCTGCTGATTTTCGGCGCCATGGCAGGGCTTGCCATCAAAAATATCCGGAAGAACTACGCGCTTTTGTTCGTCCTCCTGCTGACGCCCCAAGTCTGGTATATTTTCAGCTACTCCACCTCGGACGCCCTGGATTTCTTCATGGGCTTTCTGTGCCTGTATGAGCTGATTGAGAAGGACAGTATGCTGAACCGGGTCTTAAGGGAAAGCTTCCGGAGGCGGCACCTCCTGTACTATGCGCTGCTTTCCGTCCTGTTTTTGCATATTTTCTGGGCGAAGGCCACCTTCTACACGGTACTCATGTTCCTCTTCCTGATCCTGCTGATTCGGCTGCTGTTCCAGGAAAAGAAGGAGAGGGGCCCGCTGTTTCGGAAATACCTGATCCTGGTGGGCATTACCCTGGGCCTGTTCGCCATCCGGTACCTGATCACGGACTTCCCCTACTACGGCTTCGACAAGCTGGGCGTGATCCTGGATGTGACGGAGCAGAAGGCGGAATACGGCTACAAGCCCTCCACCCCGGCCATGGAAGCGGCCTATTCCATGCGCTTCTTTGAGAAGGGCATTTCCCTGGGCGACCTGCTGACCCAATACGATTTCCATACGAACCTGTTCCGGACCTTCGCCGGCTTCTTCGGAAGCTACGCCTTCGGGGAGGCAGACTGGTATTACCTGGTGATGGGCGCGCTGTATCTGATCTTGCTGGGGCGGGTCATCCAGAGGATCTGGAAGCAGAAAAAATCCATTTACCGCTGGGAGACGGGAGCTGTGGCCCTTACCTGCTTCGTCCAGTACGCGATGATCGTGGGAAATTCCTGGTTTATCGACTTTCAGCCCCAGGGGCGCTACCTGCTGCCGATCCTGTTCTTCATCGCCTACCTCATCTCCCGGATTGACCGGGAGTGGGAGGACAAGATCCTGCGGGCCATACTTGTATGTACCTGTATTCTTTCCCTGTACTGCTTCTGGCATGTGGGCATCCCAAACCTGGTGCCGGACATGGTGGTGCTGCCCTAGGAAGGGCGGCGGGAGAGTTGTACGCAGATACAGGCAGCATACAAGTTGGAAAAAGCAGCCTCCGCCCAGAAATTTCTTGACTGTAAACCAGGTTCATACCCTATAATGAAGTCAGAAAGACAGCAGGAGGCGCAGAAAGATGACGATTCAGGAAGTGGAAGAGCGGACCGGTCTGACCCGCTCTAATATCCGTTATTATGAAAAGGAGGGCCTGTTTTCCCCGAAGCGGGACAAGGAAAACGGCTACCGCAATTATTCGGAGGGAGACGTGGAAACCATCCGCAGGGTCGCGTTTCTGCGGACCCTTGGAATCTCGGTGGAGGAAATCCGGAAAATCATCACCGGGAAATTATCCCTGTGCCAGACGGTAGAACGGCAGAGCCGGAAGCTTCAGGACGACCTGAAGGCGGTGCAGGACGCGGCGCTGGCCTGCGAAAGACTGCTAAAGGACGCCCCGGCCTCATTTTCGGAGCTGGACGTGGAGCAGTATACGGCAGACGCGAAGGATTACTGGGACAGCAGCCGCTCGGTGTTCCGGTACGATTTCGCGGGGTTGCTGCGCGTCTTAAGCAGCCGCAGGACCTGGAAAATCCTCTTTTTCCTAAGCCTTGCCATCAGCCTTGTTTCATATCCCGGCCTTCCTTCAGAGATTCCCATACAGTGGAACCACGGAGAGGCCGTCTCGATGGGAGTCAAGGCGGGGATTTTCGCATATCCGGCTGTCATGATCGTGTGGCGGATGATCCTGATCCCATGGCTGTATATTACCCTGGGAAACCAGATTTACAAAAGCCTTATTTCCGAGTATGCGGTAAATGGGCTCTGTTTCGCGGGAGTCACCGTAGAGATTTTCACAATCTTGTATGCGCATGGAATCCTGAAAATGGGAGTCTTTCCTCTTATCGCCGCAGACGTGATTTTGCTGCTCGCGCTTGCCGTTCTGGGAATCTGGGAGCTGGATCATATGCCGGAGAGATGAATGCCTGGCATTAGAAACTGCGGAAAAAGGGATATGAAAGGAGGAAGCTTACATGGAAGAAAAACGTAAAGAAGAGCTGACAAAATTTTTCACTGTCTCATCGGTTGTTTTGTCCGTTCTGTATGCTACCTGTATCCTGCTTTCCCTGCTTGCCCCTCTGTTACCTAAGTTCATTCCCCTTTTGGCTTTTTTTCTGTTTTTTCTTACGCTGATGATAGGACTGACTGTAAAGGAAAAGGCAGAGGATCTGGGGCATATGGAAAAAGGCAGGTTTTTTTTCGTTATTCCCCTTATTCCCCTTCTGATGCTGCTTTGCTATGTTGCAGCAGAGTACAGCCTTCGTACGGGACAGCCGGACAGAATTTATTTTGCGCTCCTTGCGTTTTACATCAGTTTTTCCCTCAACGCCTCCCTGCGCACGCTGCGCTGGCTGAAACGGAAATAGAATGAAGCGAATACGTTGACTTTTACTTTTGAATAACGTATACTCATAACGGAAGTTTTAGACAACAAAAGAAGGATGGCTGCGGTCATCCTTTTTTCGTAGCGAAAGGATAAAGAATGTGACAAAATCAGATACAGGAAAAAAGCTTGCGTTAAGCGATGAAATTTTACTGAGCATAGATAAACCGGCCCGCTATCTGGGCAACGAGATCAATGCTGTCTATAAGGACAAAGATCAGGTGGATGTGCGCTTCTGCATGTGCTTCCCGGACGTCTATGAGATTGGTATGTCTCACCTGGGAATCCAGATTCTCTATGATATGTTCAATCAGAGGGAGGATGTCTGGTGCGAGCGCGTCTATTCCCCCTGGGTGGATCTGGACCGGGTGCTTCGGGAGAGAAGGATCCCGCTCTTTGCCCTGGAATCCCAGGATCCGGTGCGGGATTTCGATTTCCTGGGGATTACCCTCCAGTATGAGATGTGCTATACCAACGTCCTTCAGGTGCTGGATTTGAGCGGCATTCCCTTAAGCGCCGCAGAGCGCACCTGGGAGGATCCCATCGTCATCGGCGGCGGTCCCTGCGCGGTGAATCCGGAGCCTTTGGCGGAGTTTTTCGATCTCTTTTATATCGGGGAAGGGGAGACCTCCTATTTTGCCCTGATTGACGCTTATAAGGAGGTACGGGAAACGGGCGGAAACCGCCAGGAGTTCCTGGAGCGCGCCGCAGGCATTCCCGGCATCTATGTGCCCTCCTTTTATGAGATATCTTATCATGAGGACGGGACCATCGCGTCCATGGAGCCGGTGAATCCCCACGCGCCCCGCAAGGTAGAAAAGCAGGTGGTGGCAGACCTCACCCATACGTATTATCCGAAGAAGCCTCTGGTGCCCTTTATCAAGGCGACCCAGGACCGCGTCGTCCTGGAAATCCAGAGAGGCTGCATCCGGGGCTGCCGGTTCTGCCAGGCGGGCATGCTGTACCGGCCCACCCGGGAGCGTTCCCTTAAGATGCTCAAAGAAGCCGCCCTCCAGATGCTCGAAAGCACCGGGCACGAGGAGATTTCCTTAAGCTCTTTAAGCTCCAGCGATTACTCGCAGCTTCCGGAGCTGGTGAATTTCCTCATCGATACCTTTGGAAATAAGGGGGTAAATATCTCCCTTCCATCTCTGCGCATCGACGCGTTTTCCCTGGACGTCATGGGAAAGGTGCAGGACGTGCGCAAAAGCAGCCTGACCTTCGCGCCGGAGGCCGGTTCCCAGCGTCTGCGGGACGTGATCAACAAAGGCCTGACGGAGGAGGTGATCCTGGAGGGGGCCGGACAGGCCTTCGAGGGCGGCTGGAGCAAGGTCAAGCTGTATTTCATGCTGGGCCTGCCCACGGAGACGGAGGAGGACCAGAAGGGAATCGCCCACCTGGCGGAAAAAATCGCCCGCCGCTATTATGAGATCCCAAAGGAGCGGAGAAACGGAAAATGCCAGATCACGGTCAGCACCTCCTTCTTTGTGCCGAAGCCCTTTACGCCCTTCCAGTGGGCACGCATGTGCACCCGGGAGGAATTTCTCGAAAAAGCCCATACTGTGAACGCCGAGATTAAGGAACAGCTGAACCGCAAGAGTATCCGCTACAACTGGCATGAGGCGGACGTCACGGTGCTGGAGGGCATCTTCGCAAGGGGCGACCGCAGGGTGGCAAAGGCCCTGCGCCTGGCCTATGAAAAGGGCTGCCTTTTCGACTCCTGGACGGAGCATTTCCACAATGAGCTGTGGCTCGCGGCCTTCGAGGAGGCCGGCGTGGACACGGATTTTTACACCACCCGGAAAAGAGAGCTGGGCGAGGTATTTCCCTGGGACTTCATTGACATCGGCGTTACCAGGAAATTCCTGCAGCGGGAATGGGAGCGGGCCCATGAGGGAAAGGTCACGCCCAACTGCCTGGCAGGCTGCCAGGGCTGCGGGGCCGCCCGCTGGCACACAGGGGTCTGCCCGGGAAGTACGCCCGCAGATATCCAGGAAGGAGGTGAGCAGGCATGAAAATCCGCATCAAATTCCGCAAATACGGCGTCATGAAATTCATCGGCCACCTGGATATCATGCGCTATTTCCAGAAAGCCATACGCCGGGCCGGCATTGACATCTGCTATTCCGCAGGCTTCAGCCCCCACATGATCATGTCCTTTGCTTCCCCTCTGGGTGTGGGGCTGACCAGCGACGGGGAATACCTGGATATCGAGATCGGAAACGAGCTGTCCTCCGCCTCGGCCGTCCATCGGCTGAACGCAGTGATGGCAGAGGGCGTAGAGGTGCTTTCCTTCCGGAGGATTCCGGACGAGAAGGCGTCGAACGCCATGTCCCTGGTGGCCGCCGCCGACTATGAGGTGCGCTTTCGGGATCCGGACGTCCTCCCGGAGAATTACGCGAAAGCCTGGGACAGCTTTTGCAGTCAGGACGCCATCCTTATCACGAAAAAAACGAAAAAGGGAGAGCGGGAGCTTGATCTGAAGCCCCTGCTGTACCAGGCGTCCCTGGGTCAGGACGCCGATGGGGCGCCTGTGATCTTCCTGCGCCTTTCCTCCGGAAGCGCCGACAACGTCAAGCCGGAGCTGGTGCTGGAGGCCTTCGGGGCTCACGCAGGCTTCTCCCTGCCGGAATTCGCCCTTCTGATTCACAGAAAAGAGCTCTACGCCAACAGCGGCACGACAGAGGAACCGCATTTTGTCAGCCTGGAGGCTCTGGGAGAGGAGTTTTAGACGTGGAAGAGCAGGGAACCTTTCTTGTGACAAAGCTGCCCTGGAACGGGAAGGATTGGATTGTAAGCGCCTTTTATGAGAACGGCCGCGCGGCGGAGCTGTCCTGCAGCCCGCCCGGGGCCGGTTCTCTTCTGGGAAATATCTACGTGGGCAAGGTAAAAAATATCCTTGCCAATATTAACGCGGCCTTTGTGGAAATCGCGGACGGCGTCCTCTGCTATTATCCGCTGGCGGAGCAGGAAGAGCCGCTCTACACCTCGCCCAAAAAGAGCGGGAAGCTGGCTGCCGGAGACGAGATCCTTGTCCAGGTGAGCCGGGAGGCCGTCAAGACCAAGGCTCCCACCGTCACCTGCAACCTGAATTTTGCCGGGAAATACCTGGTTCTTACCACCGGGAAAAAGGAACTTGGGATTTCCGCAAAGCTGGGACAGGCGGAACGGCTCCGCCTGCGCCAGCTTGCAGAGCCCTTTCTTTCGGAGGATTTCGGCATCATCATCCGTACAAACGCGGCTGGCACGGACGCTGCGGAACTTCAGGAGGAGCTGTCCCGCCTGTCCGCCCTCTGCCAGAGAACCGTTGAGACCGGGAAGCACCAGACCTGTTTTTCCCTGGTATACCGGGAGCCGCCTTCTTACGCGGCCCGGCTTCGAAGCCTTCCCAAGGACCGGCTCTTACGGATTCTCACGGACGACGCAGAGCTCTATGAGGAGCTGAGCTCCTACCTTCAGGAGCACCAGCCGGAGGATCGGGAAAAGCTTGTGCTTTATGAGCAGGCGGCCCCTTCCCTGAGCAGCGTCTACGGGCTTTCCAAAGCCCTTGAGGAGGCCCTGCGGGAGCGGGTCTGGCTGAAATCCGGCGGCTATCTGGTGATTCAGCCCACAGAAGCCCTCACGGTCATCGATGTGAACACCGGGAAATTCCAGGGCCATAAAAAGCAGCAGGACACCTTCCGGAAAATCAACCGGGAGGCGGCCGCCGAGATTGCCCGCCAGCTGCGCCTGCGCAACCTCTCCGGCATCATCATCGCTGATTTCATCGATATGGAAGCGAAAGAGGCCAGGGAGGAGCTGATGGAATACCTGGGCGCGGAGCTGAAAAAGGATCCCGTAAAAACGACGCTGGTGGATATGACGGCGCTGGGACTGGTGGAGATGACGCGGCAGAAACGGCAGAAATCTCTTGCTGAGCAGATTTACGGCGCGTGACGGGCACGCCCCGGCGGCCTGGTTTTCCTTCGCGGAACACGCTTTCGCTCCTGTCGAACGCAGCGGTACTAAGGCCCGCCGGGCCGAAACCGTGCCCGGCAGGCCAAGTGCCGGCGTTCTCCAAGGGTTCCCTCAGGAAAAACCAGGCCGCCGGGGCTGTCCCACGTCAGGCGCAGAGCATCTGTGCAGCAGGAGATTTCTTCTTATAGACACAAACCTGTAGACACAAACCTGTCAGAATTGAAATGAGGTGAACGGTATGAAATATGATTTTACGACGGTAATGGATCGCCTGGGGAAGGATGCGATGGCGGTGGATCTTCCCGCTTCCGGGGAGGACGGGGGCTTTTTCGCGGGCGCGAAGGTAAAAGAGGGCTTTTCGATTATTCCCATGTGGGTGGCGGACATGAATTTTCCTACGGTGCCTGCGGTTCCCAAGGCGCTTATGGAGCGGGCGGCCCATCCTGCTTATGGCTATTTCCGGCCTCCGAAGGCTTATTATGACGCGGTGATCCGCTGGCATGAGGAACGCTATGGAACCCTGGGACTGACTCCGGAATGCATTGGATACGAGAACGGGGTGCTGGGCGGCGTGGTGAGCGCCCTGAAGATTTTCTGCCAGCCCGGGGACTCCATCGTGGTTCAGTCGCCTACTTATATCGGCTTTACCCACTGCGCGGAGGATAATGGCTGGAAGCTTGTCTTAAATCCTCTGATGCAGGACAGGGACGGGATTTGGAGGATTGACTATGGTGACTTGGAACGGAAGCTGTCCGGAGGAGATATTCATACAGCTATTTTCTGTTCCCCGCACAATCCTTCCGGGCGTGTCTGGGAGGAGTGGGAGATCCGGAAGCTGATGGAATTATACCGGAAATACGACGTTTTCGTAGTGTCGGATGAAATCTGGGCGGATCTGACCATGCCCGGATACCGCCACGTTCCCACGCAGATGATTTCCGAGGATGCCAGAATGCGTACCGTGGCCCTGTACGCGCCGTCGAAGACCTTCAACCTGGCCGGGCTTGTGGGCTCCTACCATGTGATTTACAACCCGGCGCTTCGGGATCGGATCACGAAAGCAGGAGCGGTCACCCATTATAACTCCATGAATATGCTCTCGATGCACGCCCTGATCGCCGCCTACAGCACAGAGGGGCAGGAGTGGCTGGACGAGCTGCGGGAGGTTCTGAAAGGCAATCTGGAATACGCGGTTTCCTTTATTCATGACAATTTTCCGGGTGTCCGTACCTCCATGCCCCAGGGCACCTATATGCTCTTTCTGGACTGTACCCAATGGTGCAGGGAGCATCATACGACGATTGATGATTTGCAGAAAGCAGGCATGGAGGTGGGTGTGATCTGGCAGGACGGACGCCCCTTCCACGGGGACTGCCACATCCGCATGAACCTGGCCCTTCCCCACAGCCTGGTAAAAGAAGCGTTTGAACGCCTGAGAAAGTATGTATTCGCCATGCCATCCAGGTAATCCTAAGGAGGAGTCGTCATGAATGAACTCAGGAATATTCCCAATGTAGGAAAGCAGACAGAGAGGGATCTGACTGCCATGGGTTATACCACCATCGATTCCCTGCGGGGAAAAAGGGCAGAGGAGCTCTACGAGGAAGAGTGCCGTCTGAGGGGCTGCGTCCTGGATCGCTGCCAGCTCTATCTCTACCGCGCTGTAGAATATTATCTGAACACAGAAAATCCAGATCCTGCGAAATGCAAATGGTGGTTCTGGAAGGATGAATATGTCCAGCCTTCACCCTGCGGAGCCGTGTGTATAGAATGTCCGCGCTTCCCCTCCGAATGCGCAGGCTGCCGGAAAATCGAGGGGAAGGTCTTTTGGACGAAATATCTGAACTTGGAGCGTTGCGCCGTATATGACTGCTGCGTGCGCGCCAAAGGCTGGCACACCTGCGCAGACTGCGATGAGCTGCCCTGCAGCCGCTTCACCAAGGATCCTACCCTGACCGAGGAAGAGAACGAGGCCGGTCTGAAAAAACTCCTGGAGAATCTGATGAACAATTTTTCAGAAACCCCTTGACCCTGACGCTGCGTCATAGCTTATCATGGCATTACACGGGAGGAAAGAGCTATGCGGACAGTGAAGGAAATAAGCGGACTCACAGGAGTAAGTGTGCGCGCACTGCATTATTATGACTCGATTGGGCTGCTAAAGCCTGCAAAAGTAACGGAAGCAGGCTATCGGCTGTATGATGATGCAGCGCTTGCCCGCCTGCAGACTACGGGAATACCGTGAATACAAACAACGCGGCGAAAAAGCCGGTAATTCCGATTCTGCGGCCGGTCAGCTGACTCGTTTATTCTCGGAGTTCGGAGAGCTCCGCCAGCTGCCGCCGGATGACAGAAAAGTTCAGGAAAAGGTGGATACTTTGCAGAAGTTCATCACAGAGCATTACTATACCTGCTCCGATTCAGTTCTCTATGAGCTGGGACAGATGTATGTATATGATGAACGCTTCAGGCGGAACATTGATCAGGCAGGAGGAGAGGGAACTGCCGAGCTTGTAAAAAGGGCGATTGAGCTTCACTGCGCCTGCTAGACGGCAAGGCCATTATCTGCCGCCTGGTCTCTTTCCGCAGATACTTTGTGGAGTATTTTTTAGGGTTTCGAAACAGCGCTTTTGTGAAGCTGCGGACGATTGAAGCCGTGGAGCTGCCCGCGCGGCCTTTGAATTTCCGAAAGAACCCTTGGAGAGCGTCGGCACTTGGCTTTCCGGCCCCTGGTTTTGGGGGCCGGAAAGCCTTAGTACCGTTACGCTCGACAGGAGCGCAAGCGGGTTCTGGAGGAAATCAAAGGCCGCGCGGGCGGTGCACAGCCTCCAAAATCCGCCAGCCCACAAAACCGCCGAAACCCAGAAAAATATCTCACACAAATTTTCTGCAATCACTTGACAGAGCAATGCCTCCATGCTATTATATTACGGATGCCGCACAACGAGGTATAAGTATGCGCATTTTTATCTGGTTTCCATCTCATCTTCAGGACGGACAGCACAGGCGGAAGGCAGGAAAAAGAGGCGCGTCACCAAAATTGGCGAGTAAATAATCAGGAGGTGCCACAGCATGTACGCAATCATTGCAACAGGTGGTAAACAGTACAAAGTATCCGAAGGCGATGTCATCCGGGTAGAGAAGCTCGGTGTGGAGGCTGGCGAGACCTATAATTTCGACCAGGTTCTGGCAGTCGGCGGAGACACTCTGACCGTAGGAACCCCGACAGTAGCAGGCGCTACGGTTACTGCATCTGTGATCGGTGACGGCAAGGCGAAGAAGGTCATCGTTTACAAGTACAAGAGAAAATCTGGATATCACAAGAAAAACGGCCACAGACAGCAGTACACGGCAGTGAAGATCGAGAAGATCTCTGTGCAGTAATCCGTCATGACAGCCGTTACCATATATAAGAGATCCGGACAGTATGCCGGCTTTACCGTAGAGGGACATGCCGGATACGCGGAGGAGGGCCAGGATATTGTGTGCGCGGCGGTCAGTGTGCTTTCACTGAATACGCTGAATTCCATCGAGGCCTTCACGGAGGACCGGTTTTCCGGGGAGCAGAAAGACGGCTATCTAAGCTGCAGGTTTCCGGAAGGATTGTCCGAGAAAGCCGTACTGCTTCTGGATTCCATGGTACTTGGACTGACAGACATTCAACGAAGCTATGGAAAATCATACATCAGGATTGCATTCAAGGAGGTGTAAGCTCATGTTACAGATGAACCTTCAGTTGTTCGCTCATAAAAAGGGAGTAGGTTCCACAAAGAACGGCCGTGATTCCGAGTCCAAGAGACTGGGAGCCAAGAGAGCTGACGGACAGTTTGTAAAGGCTGGAAACATTCTTTACAGACAGCGCGGAACCAAGATTCACCCGGGTGTGAACGTAGGACGCGGCGGAGATGACACCCTGTTCGCTCTGACTGACGGAGTGGTCCGTTTCGAGAGAAAGGGAAGAGATAAGAAGCAGGTTTCTATCGTCCCGGTAGCAGCAGCAGAATAAGTTGGCAGGAGGCTTCAAGTCGGTAGATTTGAAGCCTCTTTTACTCAGTGTGACAGCTTTTTGCAGGAGAATTAGTATGTTTGCAGACAGAGCAAAGATCATCATCCGTTCCGGCAAGGGCGGCGACGGGCATGTGAGCTTCCGCAGGGAGCTGTATGTGCCCAACGGCGGTCCCGACGGCGGAGACGGCGGCCGGGGCGGAGATGTGATTTTTGAAGTGGACGAGGGCTTAAATACCCTCTATGAATACCGCCACAGAAGAAAATTCAAGGCGGAGGACGGAGAAGAAGGCGGAAAAAGACGCTGCCATGGGAAAGACGGCGGCGATATCATATTAAAGGTTCCGGAAGGAACGGTGATCCGGGAGGCCGAAAGCGGCAGGGTCATCGCGGATATGTCGGGGGAAAACCGCCGGCAGGTTATCTTAAAGGGCGGCCGGGGCGGAGCCGGCAACCAGCATTTTGCCACGGCCACCATGCAGGTGCCCAAATACGCCCAGCCGGGTCAGCCGGCTCAGGAGCTGGAGGTGCTGCTGGAGCTGAAGGTCATCGCGGACGTGGGACTGGTGGGCTTCCCGAACGTGGGAAAATCCACCCTGCTTTCCCGGGTGACGAACGCCCAGCCCAAGATTGCCAATTATCATTTCACGACGCTGACGCCGAACCTGGGCGTCGTGGATCTGGAGGGCGGAGGCGGCTTTGTCATCGCGGATATCCCGGGACTTATCGAGGGCGCGTCCGAGGGCGTGGGTCTGGGACATGAGTTCCTGCGCCATATCGAGCGCACCCGCGTGCTGATCCATATGGTGGACGCGGCCTCCACGGAAGGCCGGGATCCAGTGGCGGATATCTACGCCATCAACCAGGAGCTGAAGGCCTACAACGCAGAGATCGCGGCCCGTCCCCAGGTGATCGCAGCCAATAAGGTGGACGTGCTGGGCGGCGAACTGGAGCCTGTGGAGCGGCTGAAAGCCGAGTTCGAGCCCCAGGGCATCCGGGTGTTCCCGATTTCGGCGGTGGCCGGACAGGGCTTGAAGGAGCTTCTGTATTATGTGAAGGAGCTTCTCGACCAGTCTCCCCAGGAAGCTATCGTGTTTGAACCCGAGTATTTCCCGCAAGAGGAGCTGGTGTACGAGAATCTTCCCTATACCGTCACCAAGTCCGAGGAAGAGGAAGGCGTCTACATTGTGGAAGGTCCGCGCATTGAAAAGATGCTGGGCTATACGAATCTGGATTCCGAGAAGGGCTTTGCCTTCTTCCAGAATTTCCTGAAAAATACGGGAATTCTGGATGAGCTGGAGGCAGCCGGCATCCAGGAGGGCGACACGGTGCGGATGTACGGGCTGGCCTTTGATTATTATCGATAGGTATCGCGTGATAAGGATAGAAGATAGAAGGAGAACTGTATGACAAGCAAGCAGAGGGCTTATCTGAAAAGCCTGGCTATGACGATGGATCCCATTTTCCAGGTGGGAAAGGCCTCCGTCACGCCGGAGCTTACGAAGGCCATTGAGGAGGCGCTTGCGGCCCGGGAGCTGATTAAGCTCAGCGTGCTGCAGAACTGCGCCGACGATCCGCGGGAGATCGCGGAGCTGATCGCCGACCGCACCCGTTCACAGGTGGTACAGGTGATTGGGAAGAAAATTGTTCTCTACCGTGAGAACAAGGACGAGAAAAACGGAAAGAAGAAAATTCTGCTTCCCGTATAACGGGAAATACAAAAGGGGCGGGAGCGTTTATGGAGAGGGGACAGCGCAAGAAAGTAGGGATCCTGGGGGGAACCTTTGATCCTATTCATACGGGGCACCTGATTCTGGCGGAAGAAGCCTGCGAGGCCTTTTCGCTGGATTATGTGCTGATTATGCCAAACGGGAATCCGCCGCACAAGGCAGGACAGGTGCACGCCTCCATGGCCCAGCGCACGCGGATGGCGGAGCTGGCGGTGGCGGATAATCCGCACCTTCGGGTGTCTGATTTTGAGCGGACCCCGCAGGATTACCATTATACCTATGAGACGCTGGAATTTCTGACCGCGCAGAATCCGGACACGGACTATTATTTTATTCTGGGGGCAGATTCCCTGATGCTTTTCCATACCTGGAAGGAGCCCCGCCGGATCTGCGAACACTGCGCGATTCTGGCGGCCGTCCGGGACGGCATGCGCCCGCTGGAGCTGGAAAGCTGGAGCGAAGCCCTGACGAAGAAATACGGAGCCAGAATTTATCCTCTTTCCACCACGAATATTGATATTTCCTCGAATATGATTCGGGAGAAGGTACAGAACCGCCGCAGCATCCGGTATTATGTTCCGGCTTCTGTGGAGGCGTACATCCATGCGGAGGGGCTTTATCTAAAGCCAGGGGCTCAGCCCGGACAGCGGGGGAGGGGAGAATGTGGATGAAAAGTTATGATATGAAGGCTTATCAGAAGAAAATCAAGCATGAGATGGATGACGGCCGGTACCAGCACACGCTGGGCGTCATGTACACCTGCGCGGCTCTGGCCATGCGCTACGAGTACGACATCCAGAAGGCGCAGCTGGCGGGGCTTCTCCACGACTGTGCCAAGTGCATCCCCAACGGCAAAAAGCTGAAGCTCTGCGAAAAGCACCACATCCAGATGACGGAGGTGGAACGCCGCAACCCATTTCTGCTGCACGCGAAGCTGGGGGCTTTTCTGGCGAAGGAGCAGTATGACGTAAAAGATCCGGAAATCATCAGCGCTATTTTAAATCATACCACCGGGAAGCCCGCCATGTCCCTGCTGGACAAAATCGTCTATGTGGCGGATTATATCGAACCCCGGCGCAATAAAGCGCCGAACCTGACTGAGGTGCGTAAGCTGGCCTTTCTTGATCTGGACGAAGCGCTTTATAAAATTCTTTCCGATACGCTGGAATATCTGGATGAAGGCTCCGGGGAGATTGACCAGATGACCATGAAGGCCTACGAGTATTATAAGGCAAAGCGGGTGGAACAGGAAAGCAGGCGGAAAAAGGAGGAAAACCTATGACACAGAAACAGTCCAAAGAAATGGCGCAGCTGGCATACAAGGCGCTGGACGACAAAAAGGCCAGGGATATCCGTATTCTGGATATTTCAGAAATCTCAGTTCTGGCAGATTATTTTTTGATTGCCAGCGGCTCCAATAAGAACCAGGTACAGGCAATGGTGGACAATGTGCAGGAAGAGCTTCACAAGGCGGGCTTTTCTCCCCGGCAGATCGAGGGATATCAGACAGCCAGCTGGATCCTGCTGGATTACGGCGATATCATCGTTCACATTTTTGATGAGGAGAACAGGCTCTTCTACGATCTGGAACGCATCTGGAGAGACGGTTCTGTCATTTCTCCGGAGGATTTGAAGGAGGCGTAAATACCAATGATACTGACAGGAGTCATTATCAATCTTGCGGCTATCGTTCTGGGAAGCGCCGCCGGACTTCTGCTGAAAAAGGGAATCCCGGACAGGATGGGCGAGTCCGTCCTGAAGGCCATGGCCCTGTGCGTGATTTATATCGGCATCAGCGGCACCCTGGATGGTGAAAATATTCTGATTGCCATTATTTCCATGGCTGTCGGCACGATTATCGGAGAGGCGCTTTCTCTGCAGCAGCGTCTGGAGCAGCTGGGAGGCTTTATCCAGTCCAAATGCCGTCCCTCCGCGGGCGGCGTTTCTGTGGCGGAGGGCTTCGTCAGCGCAAGCCTTCTCTTCTGTATCGGGGCCATGGCTATCGTGGGCTCCCTGCAGAGCGGTCTTTCCCTGGATCACAGCACCCTGACAGCCAAATCCCTGATTGACGGGATTTCGGCCATTGTGCTGGCTTCCAGTCTGGGGATCGGCGTTATGTTTTCCGGCGTCCTCTGTTTCCTTTACGAGGGAATCATCACAGTCTGCGCCAGATTTATCGGACCGTATCTTACGACCTCTGTCATCAACGAGATGACCTGTGTGGGGTCGCTTCTGATTATCGCGGTCGGTATCAATATGCTTTTTAAAAATAAGATCCGTGTCATGAATTCGATTCCTGCCGTTTTTCTGCCAATCCTTTTGTGCAGAATCATGTAAGGAATACAAGGAAAAACCGGAGGAGGCGCGTATGAGCAGTATCCGCAAGGTAACGCAGGTTACCCATAACCGTTTTCTGAATATGTTTGATCTGGACGTCATCCACAGAGCAGGGGATCCGGGGCTTTACCATGTGGCCTCCCGCGCCCGCAGCATTGAGGAGCTGAAGCTTTCCACGAAGGAAAACAAAGCGGACGGTGTCATCATCTACGCCCTGTACGGCGAGGCGAAGGACCGGGTCGTCCTGATCCGGCAGTACCGCTACAGCATCGCAGGCTATATCTATGAATTTCCCGCGGGACTCGTGGATGAGGGAGAGGATTTTCATGCTGCCGGGATCCGGGAGCTGAAGGAGGAGACCGGGCTTGACTTTCATCCCCTGGAAGTGGATCCCATCTATTCCCGGCCCTATTTTACCACCATCGGCATGACGGATGAATCCTGCGCCGCCGTCTACGGGACGGCAGACGGAACGGTTTCCCGGGAGGGGCTGGAGGACAGCGAGGAAATCGAGGTCGTCCTGGCAGACCGCGCGGAAATCCGCCGGATTCTCAGGGAAGAGAATGTCTCTCTGATGTGCGCTTATATGATGATGCATTTCCTGCACGCAGACGTTTCCGATCCCTTTGGTTTTCTGGAGGTGGCAGAATGACTCTGGAGGAAAAGCTGGAAATCTGGCATCAGAATAACGAGTATCAGAAAATCATCGACGAGCTGGAGAAAATTCCTGCTTCCAGGCGAAGCCATGAGCTTACAGGCCTGCTGGCCCGGGCTTATGAAAACGCGGCAAACGGAACGGAGCGGCCAGAATATCACCTTCACGCCATCGAGCTCCTCCTGAGCGCGGTGGAAGAGGAGGATCCCAACTGGAATTTCCGCATGGGCTTTGCTCTCTACTGGCTGGACCGGGAGGAGGAAGCCGTTCCCTATTTTGAAAAAATATTTACCCTGATTCCTACGGATCCGGAGACGCAGGCCTTCTGGGCGGATGCCGGAGAGCTTCTGGATTACTGCCGGGCTCAGGCGGCGAAGAAGCGCAGCCGGGAGGACAACGCGCCTTATCTCGCCTTGTCCGAGAGAATCTGGTGAGGAAAATCTGGTGAGAAAAAAGGACTTTCAGAGAAAGCTGCTTTTGCGGCAGGTATTCCGTCATCTGAAAGTCCTTTCTTTTTATCTTATCTGGTTTCTATCTGGTTTTTATCTGATTTTTTAGCGGAAGAATCGGAACACGCCAAATACCTTGCCGAGAATCTGGCAGTCCGGCACGATAATCGGCTCCATGGCGTCATTCTCCGGCTGCAGGCGGATATGATCTGCCTCCCGGTAAAAGGTCTTCACAGTCGCGGAATCCTCCACGAGGGCCACAACCATATCTCCGTTCCGCGCGGTCTGGCACTGCTCGACAATGATGGTGTCCCCGTCGAAAATGCCGGCGTTTATCATGGAATCTCCCTGCACCTTCAGCATAAAGCACTGCTCGTTCGGCATAAATTCCATCGGAACCGGAAAATAGGACTCTATGTTTTCCACAGCCAGAATCGGCTGGCCAGCGGCCACCTTCCCGACGATGGGAACATTGACGACCTCCCGGCGGGACAAATTGAAATTGTCGTCTATAATCTCAATAGCCCTGGGCTTCGTAGGATCCCTGCGGATATAGCCGTTCTTCTCCAGCGTCTCCAGGTGAGAGTGAACGGAAGAAGTGGACTTCAAATCCACGGCTTCGCAGATATCGCGGACCGAAGGGGGATAGCCCTTATTAATAATCTGGGATTTTATATATTCAAGAATTTCTGACTGCTTTTTCGAAATTTTTCCGTATGCCATGCTGCGAATCCTCCTTTTCTACAGACCAGTATAACATATGTTCCCGTCTGATGCAAACAAATGTTTTGATAAACTTTAAAGGAATCCTCATTTTTATCTGGTATCCCGCAGTAAATTATGATATAATTATTACTAAATTATTACACCCTCGGCATTCGGCTACAGGTGTTTTTGTATGCAGGGGGAATTATACAGAGGAAGGAACCAGAAGATGAAAAAGCATGTGAAATGGCTTCTGCTGGCACTGAGTCTCGTATGTCTTGCGGGCGCTGCAGGCTGCGGAAGCAAGCAAGAGGAAGAAGCAGCGGCAACAGATACTTTTTCTACGGAGGATGAGATCCTTGCGGAAGAGACCGAGGAGGCGGAAGAAGAGCCGGTAGAAGAGGAGGTTGCTCCCGAGGGAATGTACCGCAGCGAGCTGACCAACGAATGGATCAGCGAGGATCTGAAGGATCAGCGGCCCCTGGCTGTCATGGTAGATAACGAAAAGACCGCGCTTCCGCATTACGGATTGACGCAGGCTGACATTGTCTATGAGATGATGAACAGCACCAAGAACGCGCAGATCACCCGTTTTATGGTTATGGTCAAGGATTATGACAGCATTGACCAGCTGGGAAGCATCCGCAGCGTACGTCCCACCAACTTTATGATCGCTCCGGAATGGAATGCCATCGTCTGCCATGATGGAGGTCCGTTCTATATTAACAGCTTCCTGCAGAATCCCTATGTCGATCATTTCAGCGGCACCTTCTCACGTGTGGACAACGGAAAGCCCCGTGAATTCACAGAATACATGCTGCCGGGCGATATGGACAAGAATTTCCGTAATTCCAGCGTAGACCGCAATTATAATGAATACGCGCCCACAGAGCCGCATTTCGAATTTGCTTCTGAGAGCAATCCGGTGGATCTTTCATCTGAGTTCGGAAGCAAGGCCTGCACGCTGGTGGATCTGCCTTTCCCGCATAATGAATCTGAACTGAATTATGACGAGGCTTCCGGCACCTACCTGTATTCCGAGTATGGTTCCGCACATGTGGATCCGGGCAACGGCAACAAGCAGCTGGCATTCAAAAATGTTATTCTTCAGAAGATGAGCTACAACGAGCTGGACAGCAACGGATATATGGTCTGGAACTGCCTTGCAACCGGCGTGGACGGCTATTATATCACGAATGGACAGGCGATTCCCATCACCTGGAGCAAAATATCTGATACAGACCGCACCATCTATTATGATATGACCGGCGACGAGATTACGATCAACACCGGAAAGACATACATAGCGTTTGTGGCTGATGAGGTCTGGGATCAGCTTGTGATCGAATAAATCGAATAATTAGAACCCCCGCAGATAGTCAGAGCTGGTCAGACAGCGTGTGATATCTGCGGGGGTTCTTTATCGCCTTATACCGCCTTAGCGGCGCCTGGAGCCGGCCTAGCGTACTCGGTACTCGGCTCTACTCATCCGGGGTTTCCCGGAGGCGCACGGCCTTGGCTGCCCGGCGCCTGCGGTTATCGTCCTGCGCCGCATAATGCTTTCTCGTGGTATTCACATCCTTATGTCCCAGGACGTCTGCCACCAGATAAATGTCTCCGGTCTCCTGATAAAGAGTCGTGCCATAGGTACTCCGGAGCTTGTGCGGGGTAATCTTTTTCAACGGCGTCACCTGGCGGGAATATTTTTTTACCAGATTTTCCACCGCGCCCACGCTGATGCGCCGGTTCTGAGTGGAATAGAAGAGGGCACGTTCGTGTCCGGTCTGTGGGATCACCAGCCTTCGGCTGCCTTCGATATAATTTTTGAGGGCCTGTTCCACCTCCTCGCCAAAATAGACGATCATTTCTGAACCGCCCTTGCGTGTCACCTTGATCCCGTTATTGTTAAAATCCACATCGGTAACATCCAGCCCGACGCATTCCGATACACGGATGCCAGTGCCCAGCAGCAACGTGACGATCGCCAGGTCGCGTTCTTTCGTCTTTTCGTAATAGACCTTTCTCTGGCCTGTCAGGCTGTCGCCGCCATGCTCGATAAAATCCAGGAGCCGGGCCGTCTCATCCGCGTCCAGACGGATAATGGCCTTGTCGTGGAGCTTCGGCATGTCTACAAATACTGTCGGATTTGTCTGAATCATCTGGCGCTTATAATAATAGGCGTAAAAGCTGCGCAGCGCGGACATTTTCCGCTTCAGTCCCTTTTCGCCGTTCGTCACAGAGACAGCGGCTCCGTCCTCGTCATCCCTCTGGTAAAGCTTCAAATATTCTTCATATTCTTCAATATCCACCGCCTGCAGTTTGTCCAGATCGGCTACCTGGAAGTCTGTAGTCTGGTAATTTTTGTAGGAAGGATTTTCCTCTATAAGAAAGCGGAAGAATACGCGGATATCATAAGCGTAAGAAATACGGGTGCGTGTGGAGGTCGTCGGTTCCACAGCGCGGAAATAATCCTTTGCAAAGGGAGGCAGGGTTTTCAGGATTTCACGAAGCTTCCGGATATTCGCCATGTCAGTTTGTTCGTGATAATTTCTGTATTCCATATTTGTGTCACAGAGTTCCTTTCTTAAAATTAAATAAGAATCCCGGTAACAGTATAGCATTTCAGGACTTCCCTGTCAATCTATGAGAAAAACATGGATTTGTCGCATAGATCTCCCTATGCCTCTATCGCGGTATACAGGGGCTTTTCCCGCCAGTTTCTGAGCAAACAAAATAACGAATAAAAAACAACAAAAAAGAAATAAAAGCTGTGACCAGATCGATCACAGCTTATACTCTGTCGAATAATATGGAAGAATCAAATATTGTCCAGAGACTATGGAATCTGTATCCGAGAGTGAATTCAATTCCTTTACCTCGCGGATATAAGCTTCCCGGGATTCATAATTCTCATCCATATAATCCTCTGCCAGATCCCAGATGGTGTCGCCCGGCTGAATCTCTACATTGGCATAATATTTGTAATAAGTAACCTCTGGCTCCTTTGCCTCTGCCTCTGACAGAAAGCTTCCAAACAGGATCGCCATCGCCAGGGCAAGGCAAAGGGATGAAATCAGAACAGCCAGATTCCTTCGTCTTCTGTAATATCTTTTTCCCACACAGGTTTTCTTTCTTTCGTACATAAGATGCGCCTCCCCAAAAACATGCTCTCCAGACATGTGACAGACATTTTCGAACAACCGTTCCTTATGCTTGTATTATAGAACACGAACATTCGTTTGTCAATACATATGTTCGGAAAATATGTTCGATTTTCAAGCTGTTTTTGAGCTGTTTTTGAGGTGGCCTAGTGTGGGAATATTCTACCGCATGACCTGTAGATTATTCTGTAAACAAGGGCGTGGAATAATACCGGTCGCCAGAATCCGGAAGCAGGGCCACGATGGTTTTTCCCTGGTTTTCCGGCTTTTTCGCAAGCTCCAGGGCCGCCCAGAGGGCCGCTCCGGAGGTGATTCCGGCGAGAACTCCTTCTTTCCTGGCCAGGAGCCTGCCTGTGGCGAAGGCATCCTCACTCTCTACGGTAATTATTTCGTCATAGATGGAAGTATTTAAAAGCTCCGGTACAAAGTTGGCGCCGATTCCCTGGAGCTTATGGGGGCCGCATTTTCCCTGGGAAAGCAGCGGGGAATCCGACGGCTCCACAGCCACGGCCTGAATTTCCGGGTTCTGCGCCTTCAGGTACTCTCCCACGCCGGTCAGCGTTCCGCCTGTGCCGACGCCTGCCACGAAAATATCAATCTGTCCATCGGTATCCCGCCAGATCTCCGGGCCTGTAGTATCCCTGTGGGCCTGTGCGTTGGCATGGTTCTCAAACTGGCCGGGAATGAAGCTTCCGGGAATCTCTGCCGCCAGCTCCTCCGCCTTCCGGATAGAGCCTGCCATCCCTTCCGCGCCGGGCGTCAGCACGATTTCCGCGCCGTATGCCTTTAGAATATTGCGGCGCTCCTCGCTCATGGTATCCGGCATGGTCAGGATCATGCGGTAGCCCCGGACGGCCGCGATGGCTGCCAGGCCGATCCCGGTATTTCCGGAGGTGGGCTCGATGATCACGGAGCCCTCCCGCAGAAGCCCTCTCTTTTCTGCGTCCTCGATCATAGATCTCGCCGCCCGGTCCTTGACGCTGCCGGCGGGGTTTAAGTACTCCAGCTTCACCAGCACTCTGGCGGAAAGGCCCAGCTCCTTTTCCAGATTTTCCACCTCCATCAGGGGCGTATTTCCGATAAATTCTGTGATGTTTTTATATACTGCTGCCATAACAGCTGCCTCCTTTTTATTGAACTTTAAAGGTATCTTACCCCGGCCGCGCCCAAAAGTCAATGCGGCAGATCTTTCCCTTGCAAGAGACATGTCAGATGGGTATAATGGATAGGAATTGCGACAGAAAAAACTTTGATGAAAGGACTTATTTAGAATATGAAGCTTCAGCAGCTTTTAAGCTACACGCGGCGCGCCGTGGACGATTTTCATATGATAGAGGCCGGGGATAAGATTGCCGTGGGAATTTCTGGCGGAAAGGACAGCCTGACCATGCTCTACGCCCTGCACGGCCTGAAGCGCTTCTACCCTGCTCCCTTTGAAATCGAAGCGATTACGGTGGATCTGGGCTTCCCTGGCTTTGATTTGAGCCCGATTCAGGCGCTCTGCCAGGAAATGGGCGTCCATTACACGATTGTAAAGACGGATATCTATGAGGTGGTATTTGAGGTGCGAAAGGAAAGCAATCCCTGCGCCCTCTGCGCGAAAATGCGAAAGGGCGCCCTCAATCAGGCCATCAAGGAGACGGGCTGCAACAAGGTCGCCTACGCCCATCACAAGGACGACGTGGTGGAGACCATGCTGCTCTCCCTGATTTTCGAGGGCCGTTTCCATTCCTTCGCCCCGGTCACTTATCTCGACCGCATGGACTTGACGGTGATCCGCCCGCTGATGTATGTGGACGAGGCAGACGTCATTGGTTTCCAGAACAAATATGAGCTTCCGGTCTGCAAAAGTCCCTGCCCCGCCGACGGCCACACCAAGCGGGAATACGCCCATGAGCTTCTCCAGAGGCTCTGCCATGAAAATCCAGGCGCCAAGGAGCGGATGTTCCGGGCTGTGGTGGAGGGAATTTACAGCCCTTACCGGGAGCTGGAATATGTGCGGAATCTGAAAAATCTTTGAGTATTCCCTTTCTCCCTGCTCTGCAGGAGAAAGTTGTTGCTGTGGTATGGACAGCGCACCAAGCGAAAGCGCCAGGGCATCCTTTGGATGCTGTCTGGCGCTTTTCACTGTCAAATAATCGACTCTTTTCTTTTTTTATTACTCTTCTATCTCACTGTGGAATTCCTGGAGCGATTTCACGCCCAGCTTTCCGCCCTCTTCCTTTACCTTGCGGATGCCTTCCGTGGTGGCGATGGCAGCCGCCATGGTGGTCATGTACGGGATCTTGCCCTTTACGGCCGCCTTGCGGATATAGCTGTCATCGAAGCGGCTCTCCTTGCCGGAGGGCGTGTTGATGATGAGCTGAACCTGCTTATTGGCGATGGCGTCGTATACGTTCGGGTGTCCCTCCTGGACCTTCTTCACCTTCTCGGCGGGAATGCCTGCCTCGCGGATCAGATCGCAGGTGCGGCCTGTGGCGATGATTTTGAAGCCATCCTCGTAAAAGCCCCGGGCTACCTGTACGACCTCGGGCTTATCCCGGTCGCTGACGCTGATAAGCACGGTTCCCTCCAGCGGCAGGGGTGTCTGTGTGGCCTCCTCGGCCTTGTAGAAGGCTTCGCCGAAGTTCGACGCAAGTCCCAGCACTTCTCCGGTGGAACGCATCTCCGGCCCGAGGAGCGGGTCTACCTCCTGGAACATATTGAAGGGGAAGACGGCCTCCTTTACGCCGTAATGGTGGAATTTCTTTTCCTTTAAGGCCGGTACCGGGGACGGGATTCCCGTCAGATCCTCGGTGATGACCTGCGTAGCCAGCTGCACCATCTGGATGTCGCAGACCTTGGATACCAGCGGCACCGTACGGGATGCCCTCGGGTTGGCCTCCAGCACGAACACCTTGCCGTCCTCGATGGCGTACTGCATATTCATCAGGCCGCAGACATGCATCTCTTCCGCGATCTTCTTCGTGTATTCCTTGATTGTCCTTACATTTTCCTCCGAAATGTTCAGGGACGGCAGGATGCAGGCGGAGTCTCCGGAGTGCACGCCCGCCAGCTCAATATGCTCCATAACGGCCGGGACAAAGGCGTGGGTTCCGTCGCAGATGGCGTCTGCCTCACACTCGGTGGCATGATGCAGGAAACGGTCGATAAGGATCGGGCGGTCCGGGGTCACGCCTACGGCTGCCCGCATATATTCAGCCATGCTTTCCGGATCGTGCACTACCTCCATGCCGCGGCCGCCCAGCACGTAGGAGGGGCGTACCATGACCGGATAGCCGATCTTCTCGGCGATAGCCAGAGCCTCGTCTACATCCACTGCCATGCCTGCCTCCGGCATGGGGATCTCCAGCTTCTCCATAATAGCGCGGAAACGGTCGCGGTCCTCTGCCAGATCGATGACCTCCGGGCTGGTGCCCAGGATGCGCACGCCGTTCTTCTGCAGATCTGCCGCCAGGTTCAGAGGCGTCTGGCCGCCGAACTGGGCGATGACGCCCACCGGCTTCTCCTTTTCGTAGATGCTCAGCACATCCTCCAGGGTCAGCGGCTCGAAATACAGCTTGTCGGAGGTGTCGTAGTCTGTGGAAACCGTCTCCGGATTGCAGTTTACAATGATGGTCTCAAAGCCCAGCTTTTTCAGGGCGATCGCCGCGTGGACGCAGCAGTAGTCGAACTCAATGCCCTGTCCGATACGGTTCGGGCCGCCGCCCAGGATCATGATCTTCTGGCGGTCGGTGTTGACCGTGCTCTTATCCGGCGCGTTGTAGGTGGAATAATAGTAAGCGCTGTCCTTCGTTCCGCTCACATGGACGCCCTCCCAGGCCTCCGTCACGCCGATGGCCTTTCTGGCATTCCGGATCTCATCCTCCGATACTTCCAGAAGCTTTGCCAGGTAGCGGTCGGAGAAGCCGTCCTTTTTCGCCTTTGTCAGCGCTTCCGCAGAAGGCACGCTTCCCTTTCCTTTCAGAAGCTCTTCCTCCTCTTCCACCAGCTCACGCATCTGCTCGATGAAATAGGGCTTGATTTTCGTCAGCTCGTAGAGTTCTTCTGTGGTGGCGCCTTTGCGGATCGCCTCGTACATGATGAACTGGCGCTCGCTGGTGGCCACATCCAGCATCTTCAGCAGCTCCCGTTTGCTCTTCTCATGGAAATCCTTGGCGAAGCCCAGGCCGTAGCGGCCGATCTCCAGGCTTCGGATGGCCTTCTGGAAGGCTTCCTTATAGGTCTTT
>CALWQJ010000023.1 GCA_944383645.1 uncultured Merdimonas sp. | reverse complement strand
GAGCACTGCTCCTGGATACATAAAAATGTGGAGGAGGCCACAGAGAAGGCCATTATCCTGGCCAGGGCGGCCATCGCGAAGGTGATGCTGAACGCGCCCCTCACTGCCGGAACCAGCCGGGTGGTAAAGCGGGCCCTCGTCATCGGCGGCGGCATCGCCGGCATCCAGACGGCCCTCGACATCGCCGAGGCAGGCTACAAGGTAGACATCGTGGAGAAGACGCCCAGCATCGGCGGGCGGATGTCCCAGCTTGACAAGACCTTCCCTACTCTGGACTGCTCCGCCTGTATCCTGACGCCGAAGATGGTGGAGGCGGCGGCCCATGAGAACATCACCATTTACACTTACAGCGAAGTGGAAAGGGTGACAGGCTTTGTGGGCGATTTTCATGTGGAAATCCGGAAGAAGGCCAGGAGCGTGGATATGAGCAAGTGTACGGGCTGCGGCCTCTGCCAGGAGAAATGCCCGTCCAAAAAGGCGCCCAACGAGTTCAACCGGGGGCTGGATACAAGAAGCGCCATCTACACGCCCTTCGCCCAGGCGATTCCGAACGTGCCGGTGATTGACCGGGAGCGCTGCATCAAATTCAAGACCGGAAAATGCGGCGTCTGCGCCAAGGTCTGCCAGGCCGGAGCCATCGACTATGAGCAGAAGGACGAGATTATTACGGAAGATTACGGAGCCATTGTGGCAGCCACGGGCTTCGATATGATCAAGCTTGACAAATATGACGAGTACGCCTACAGCCAGAGCCCGGATGTGATTACCTCCCTGGAGCTGGAGCGCATCATGAACGCGGCCGGTCCTACCAAGGGCCATCTGGAGCGGATGTCTGATCATAAGCAGCCGAAGTCTATGGTTTTTATCCAGTGCGTGGGATCCCGCTGCGCGGACAGCCGGGGCAAGAGCTACTGCTCCAAGATCTGCTGCATGTATACCGCCAAGCACGCCATGCTGATCCGGGACAAATACCCGGATGTGGACGTGACTGTATTTTATATCGACGTGCGTACCCCGGGCAAGAATTTCGATGAATTTTACCGCAGGGCCGTGGAGGAGTACGGCGTCCATTATATTAAGGGCCAGGTGGGCAAGGTAGCGCCCCAGGGGGACAAGCTCCTGGTACAGGGCGTGGATCTTCTGGACAACCGGCGGATCCTGATAAGCGCGGATATGGTAGTCCTGGCCGCGGCCATCGAGCCAAACCCGGACGTGCGCAAAATCGCCACCATGCTGACGGCCAGCATCGATACGAATAATTTCCTGACGGAGTCCCACGCCAAGCTGCGCCCGGTGGAATCTCCCACGGCAGGCATCTTCCTTTCCGGCGTCTGCCAGGGGCCAAAAGATATCCCGGAGACGGTCGCCCAGGCCGGGGCTGCGGCCGTGAAGGTCATCGGCCTTCTGGCGAAAGACCATCTGGTGACGAACCCCTGCGTGGCCAAATCGGATCCGCTGTTCTGCAACGGCTGCTCCGCCTGTGAAAAGGTCTGCCCCTACGGCGCCATTTCCTATGAGGAGCGGGAGGTGAACGATCACGGCGTCCGGGAGACGAGACGGGTGGCAGTGGTGAACAGCGCCCTTTGTCAGGGCTGTGGAGCCTGTACCGTGGCCTGTCCGTCAGGCGCCATGGATCTGCAGGGCTTCTCGAACAGACAAATTCTTGCGGAGGTGGATGCGATATGCAGGTAGAACATACAGAATTCCGGCCGAAAATCGTGGCGTTCTGCTGCAACTGGTGCAGCTACGCCGGAGCGGATCTGGCTGGCAGCAGCCGCCTTGCCTATCCGGCGGATGTGAAGATTATCCGGGTGCCCTGCTCCTGCCGGGTGAATCCCATGTTTATCTTAAGAGCTTTCCAGAGGGGAGCCGACGGGGTAATCCTCTGCGGCTGCCATCCGGGAGACTGCCATTACACTACGGGCAACTATTACGCCAGACGAAGGATGACGCTTCTGTTTTCCATGCTGGATTATCTGGGCGTGGAGGACGGGCGCACCCGTGTGGAATGGGTGTCCGCGGCCGAGGGCGTGAAATTCTCGGCCACCATGAACGAGTTTGTGGCGAAGATCCATGAGCTTGGAGAAAACGTAAGACTGGAGGATCTGCGATGCAAGAACTGATCACGAGAGCAAAAGAGCTTCTGGCTGACGGAACCGTATCGCGGGTCCTGGGCTGGAAGAAGGGGGATCTGGGCTGGGACCCGGAGCCTGCCTGGTTTGAAAAAGAGGAAGATCTGGAAGGGTTCGTATACAACCCCTTCTGCGGCGCGAACCTAAGCAAATATCTCATCGCCGCCGGGAAACTGGAAGGGAGGACTTTGGTATTTTTAAAGCCCTGCGATACCTACAGCTTTAACCAGCTGGTCAAGGAGCACCGGGTAAAGAAAGAAAAGACCTATATCATCGGCGTGGGCTGCCGCGGCACGCTTGACCCGGAGAAGGTCCGGGCCGCCGGCATGAAGGGCATCGAGGACGCCGCCGTCGATGGAGAGACGCTGAAGGTGGCGACCCTTTACGGAGAAAAGGAGATGCCCCTGAAAGACGCCCTTTTGGACCGCTGCCTGGTCTGCAAAGGAAAAACCCATGTAGCCTATGACGAGCTGATTGGCGCGCAGGCCGGAGAGGAAGCCGGCCCCGGAGAGCTGGCAGGGGACCGGTTTGCCGGGGTGGAGAGGCTGGAAGCCCTGCCGCCGAAGGAGCGGTTCGCCTTCTGGCAGGGACAGCTTTCCAAATGCATCCGCTGCAACGCCTGCCGGAACGCCTGTCCGGCCTGCAGCTGCCTGAAATGCGTCTTCGACAGCAGCCAGTTCGACAGCAGTCAGAAGGCCAACGCCGACACCTTCGAGGAGCAGATGTTCCATATCATCCGCGCTTATCATGTGGCCGGACGCTGCACGGACTGCGGCGAGTGCAGCAGGGTATGTCCGCAGGGCATCCCCTTACATCTGCTGAACCGGAAATTTATCAGGGATATCAATACTTTTTACGGCGAATACCAGGCGGGAGCCGACACGGAAAGCCGGGCTCCCCTGACGGATTTTACCCTTGAGGATGTGGAGCCGGGGATTGTAAGTAAGAGAGGAGGCGGAAGATAGCATGTACCAGATGAAGAAAGACAGGCTGACAGAGCTGTTCCAGGCCATCAGCGGGACGAAAGATCTCTTCCTCCCCTTACGAAAATGCGATCAGACCAATTACGGGCTCTGGACGCCGGAGGAAGTCTTTGATCTGGAGACGCTGAAGACCGTCAAGTCCGCAAAGGACTGCTTCTTCCCCCAGAGCGAGGTTCTTTACCGCTGCAAGACGGAGGATGGAAAAATCTCCATCGATCCCCAGAAGCTCTGCGACAGGCCCTTTGTGGTATTTGGAATGCGGGCCTGCGACGTGAAGGCCGTGGAGGTGCTGGACCGGGTATTTTTAAGTGAGCCTGTGGATACCTTCTACGCGGCCCGCCGGGAGCACGGCACGATTGTGTCTCTGGCCTGCCACGAGCCGGAGGAGACCTGCTTTTGCAGAAATTTCGGCGTCGATGCGGCAGCCTCCGGGGCGGATGTGGAGACCTGGATCATCGGGGACAGCCTGTATTGGAAACCGCTGACGGAAAAGGGAGAAGCCCTGACGGAGAGCCTGCAGGCAGTCCTGGAAGCGGCGGACGGCGAAGCCTCTGCATGTGAAGCGGAGGAAACTGTGGCCAGGGAGCAGGAAGCGATTCGCGGCGTCATCGAAAAGCTGCCCTTCTCGCACCTGGACCTTTCCAGATTTCAGCCGGAAAACACCATGGAGCTTTTCGATTCTCCCCTCTGGGAGGAGCTGTACAAGCCCTGTCTGGCCTGCGGCACCTGCACCTTCGTATGTCCCACCTGCCAGTGCTACGACATCCGGGATTTCGACAGCGGGAAGAACGGCGTGCAGCGCTACCGCTGCTGGGATTCCTGCATGTATTCGGATTTTACGATGATGGCCCACGGAAACCTGCGCACCAGCCAGATGCAGAGGTTCCGCCAGAGATTTATGCACAAGCTGGTCTATTATCCGGCCAACAACGATGGTTTATATTCCTGCGTGGGCTGCGGCCGCTGCGTCAGCAAATGCCCCGCATCCCTAAATATAGTGAAAGTGATTAAGAAGCTGGGAGGTGAGGCGTAATGTGTGAATGCAGCTGCGGCGGAAAGACAAAGACGGATACCCTGATTCCCATGGTAGGCGTGATTACCGATATCCGGACGGAGACGCCGGACGTGAAGACCTTCCGCGTGGTGGGAAGGGGTGGGAAGAAGCTCTTCGAGCATATGCCCGGGCAGTGTGCCATGGTTTCCGTTCCTGGCGTGGGAGAGGCCATGTTTTCCATTACCTCCTCCCCGACCAATACCGAGTACCAGGAGTTCAGCATCAAGCGCTGCGGGACCCTGACGGATTACCTCCACGGCATGACCGTGGGGGAGGAACTGACGGTGCGCGGCCCCTATGGCAACGCCTTTCCAGTGGAGACAGCCCTGAAGGGCCAGAACCTTCTGTTCATTGCCGGAGGAATCGGCCTTGCGCCCTTACGCTCCGTGATCAATTACGTGCTGGACAAGCGGGAAAACTACGGTACGGTAGACATCCTGTACGGCTCCCGTTCCATGGACGATCTGGTACAGTTAAAGGAAATCCAGGAGGTCTGGATGAAGACGCCCGGCGTCAACGTCTACCTGACTATTGACCGGGAGCAGGAGGGCTGGGACGGCCACGTGGGCTTCGTTCCCTCTTACCTGAAGGAGCTGGAATTCGCCACAGACAAGACCGTGCTGGTCTGCGGCCCGCCCATCATGATCAAATTTGTGCTGGCAGCTCTTGGCGAGATGGGCTTTGAGAAGACCCAGGTGTACACCACGCTGGAGCTGCGGATGAAATGCGGCGTGGGCAAATGCGGCCGCTGCAACATCGGTTCCAAGTACGTCTGCAAGGATGGCCCCGTCTTCCGCTGCGACGAGATCGACGAATTACCACCAGAATATTGATTCCCACTGAGCGCTGCGAAGACGGAAGGCAAGACAGCCCCGTCGTGCTTGCACGTAAGGGGCTGGCTTGCCTTTCGGATTCATAGGGCGACAAGGTGAATTCTCCGAAGGAGAAGAGAAGGCCCCCTGGGGGGAGCCCTCAAGCGAGATGGAGCGAAGCGGCAAGGTGAGCCCGCCAGGGCGAGAGGGTGCCCTGGGGCAAATCGAGCTTGAGCAGCGCGGGAAAGAGCGCTGCGAAGGGAAAGAGCAGCGCAAAAAGAAAGCGGATCACACCACTGATTTAAAGAGAGGATATAGAACATGCAGGAAATGGTAAACGTATTTTTTTATGGAAAGAAGTATTCCGTGCCGGCGGATCTTACCATCATGGCCGCCATGGAATACTCAGGCTACCGGCTGGTCCGGGGCTGCGGCTGCCGTCATGGCTTCTGCGGCGCCTGCGCCACCATTTACAGAATCAAGGGACACAATGAGCTGAAGACCTGCCTGGCCTGCCAGACCCAGGTGCAGGAGGGCATGTACATCGCGACTCTGCCCTTCTTTCCGGCGGATAAGCGCAATTACGACATGGATGAGATCAGCCCGAAGCAGCGGGTTATGATGGATCTCTACCCGGAGATCTACAGCTGCATCGGCTGCAACGCCTGTACGAAAGGATGTCCCCAGTCGCTGAACGTCATGCAGTATATCGCGTACGCCCAGAGAGGCGATTTCGAGAAGTGCGCGGAGGAATCCTTCGACTGCATCGGCTGCGGCATCTGCACCTCCCGCTGCCCGGCAGGCATCTCCCATCCGATGGTGGGAACTCTGGCCAGAAGACTGACCGGAAAATACATCGCCCCGAAATCGGAGCACCTTCAGAACCGGGTGGAAGAGATCCACAGCGGAGCCTTCGACGACTTGATTGAGCAGATTATGGAAAAGCCCATCACGGAGATGAAGGAATTGTACAATAACCGGGATATTGAGAAATAAGGAGGGAAGCGGATATGTATACAGCGGAAATGCTGGAATCGATCAAGAAGGTAGAGGCCACCAGGGCAGGGCGCCTTGGGGTCGAGCCCAGAAGAATGACGGCAGAGGAAAAGGAGGAGCTGCTGAAAAAATTCCATCCGGATTACCGGACAGACGGCTTCCAGGAAATCAAGGTAGGCCCGAATAAGGGAGAAAAGGCTCCCTTCGAGCTGGGAACCCTGCTTCACTCCAACAGCCGCATTTTAAATGTTCCCATCGACTTGAATCAAGTGGATTATGACGTGGACGTGCTGGTGATCGGCGGAGGCGGAGCGGGATCCTCGGCAGCGATAGAGGCCCATGCGGCCGGGGCCAATGTGATGATGGTGACAAAGCTCCGGATCGGAGACGCCAACACCATGATGGCGGAAGGCGGCATCCAGGCGGCAGATAAGGAGAACGACTCCCCCCAGCGCCATTACCTGGACGCCTTCGGAGGCGGACATTTCGCGGCCAGGCCGGAGCTTCTGCGCCGCCTGGTGATGGAGGCGCCGGACGCTATCCAGTGGCTGAACGATCTGGGCGTCATGTTTGACAAGGATAAGGACGGCAGGATGATCACCACCCACGGCGGCGGCACCTCCCGGAAGAGGATGCACGCCTGCAAGGATTACTCCGGAGCGGAGATTATGCGGGTGCTGCGGGACGAGGTCTGGAACCGGCAGATCCCGGTGGTGGATTTCACAGCGGCCGTGGAGCTGATCAAAGACGACAAGGGCCAAGTGGCGGGAGCCGTGCTCCAGAACATGGAGACAGGCGAGTACAAGGTGGCACGGGCGAAGACGGTTATCATCGCCACTGGTGGGGCGGGACGGCTTCACTATCAGAACTTCCCCACCTCCAACCATTACGGAGCTACGGCGGACGGCCTGGTGATGGGTTACCGGGCGGGCGCGCCCCTTCTTTACCAGGATACGATCCAGTACCATCCCACCGGAGCCGCCTATCCGGCGCAGATTTTCGGGGCGCTGGTGACGGAAAAGGTCCGCTCTGTGGGCGCCATGCTGATCAATGTGGACGGCGAGGCTTTCATGCATCCGCTGGAGACGCGGGATGTGGCTGCGGCTTCCATCATCCGGGAGTGCACCGAGAGAGGAAAAGGCGTGAAGACGCCCACCGGCTGGGGCATCTGGCTGGATACACCTCTGATCGAGATGCTCCATGGAGAGGGAACCATCGAAAAACGGATCCCGGCTATGCTGCGGATGTTCCTGAATTATGGCATCGACATGAGAAAACAGCCGATCCTGATTTATCCGACGCTCCACTACCAGAACGGCGGCCTGGAGATCGGCGGAGACGGCTTTACCAAGGTGATCCCGAATCTTTTGGTGGCAGGCGAGGCTGTGGGCGGCATCCATGGAAGAAACCGCCTGATGGGAAATTCCCTGCTGGATATCATCGTATTTGGAAGGAATGCCGGAAAGGCTGCGGCGGCAAGAAGCAAAGAGGTAGAGCTTGGCAGGATGAACCTTGACCATCTCCAGAAGTACGCGGAGGAACTGGAGACGGCAGGCCTTCATACAGGAAGTGTATCCCCGATGCTGCTGCCAAACTATACCTTCAGCATGCCAAGATAGGAGAGCAGGAAGAACGAACAGGAAGGAAAGAACAGACAGGAAAAGGAAGAAAACAGTCAGATGACAGGAGGGGAATGACATATGGGGGTTATCCAATGGTTTCAGGAGAATATAGTTTCGAACACGCTGATGATGGTATTTCTGATCGCGGTAATTGGCTACCTGGTGGGAAGCATCCGGATCTGCGGTCTGGAGCTGGGCACGGCCGGCATCCTGCTCGTGGCCCTGGTCTTTGGCCATTTTGGGATAGAGATTCCGGATCTGGTACGGGAGCTTGGCCTTATCTGTTTTGTGACCTCGGTGGGATTTATCGCGGGGCCGAAGTTTTTCCGGAACTTTAAGCATAACGCGGCGTCCTATATTCTGCTGGGATTTTTGGTCATCGCGGCCGGAGCCCTCGTCTGTGTGGCGGTCATTCAAGTATTTGGCATCCCCACCGACATCAGCGTGGGCATGATGACAGGGGCTCTTACCAGCACCCCGGGACTGGCGGCGGCGCTGGAGGCCACAGGCTCAGACGCGGCCTCCGTCGGGTACGGGATCGCCTATCCCTTCGGCGTCGTGGGCGTAGTGCTTTTCGTGCAGCTGGTGCCAAAGCTTCTGAAGGTAGATATGGCGGCGGAACGGGCCAGCTTTGAAGCCGCGGCAGGCGTAGAGGTGGAGGAGTATCACAAGACGAAGAAGGAAGCGCTGTTTTACGCGGACAGTATGGGCTTCTTTCCGTTTTCCCTGGCGATTGCCCTGGGGATCATTTTGGCAAAAATCGAGATTCCGCTGCCGGGCGGAGCCGTGTTCGCTCTGGGAACCTCGGGCGGCCCCCTGATCGCAGGGCTGATCCTGGGGCATTTCGGGCATTTTGGCCGCCTGAGCGTACAGGTGGAAAAGCACGTGCTGGAATGTCTGCGGGAATTTGGCCTGGCGCTTTTCCTTCTGGGAGCAGGCTCCCAGGCCGGAGCCGGCTTTGTGGAAATCTTAAAGGAGCACGGGGCCTTGCTGTTCCTGTACGGGGCGCTGATGACGCTGATCCCGATGTTCGCCGGCTATTTCTTCGCGGTGAAGGTGCTGCATCTGAATCTTTTCAATACCCTGGGCTCCATCTGCGGCGGCATGACGAGTACGCCGGCCCTGGGAACCCTGATCCGTGTGGCGGAGACAGACGATGTGGCAAGCGCCTACGCGGCCACCTACCCGATCGCGCTGGTGTCGGTGGTGCTGGCCAGCCAGTTCATAGGGATCTTCCTGTAGAAAGGCCGCGCATGGCTTCCTGCGGAAATGCTATGCGCAGGAACAAAAAATGTGATACAATAAAAAACAGGTTTTACAAACTATCTGGAGGTGAAGCAATATGCGGGAAATTCAGGCACAGCAGATTACAGATGTGGTAGAGCGCCTGTGCATCGAGGCGAACGAACAGCTGCCAGGCGATATTAAGGACGCGATCCGCCGCTGCCGCGCGTGCGAGGACTGGGAGATTGCCCAGGGCGTTCTCGACAAAATCATTACTAATTTTGAGATTGCGGGGGAAGAGCGCGTGCCGATCTGCCAGGATACCGGAATGGCCTGCGTCTTCCTGGAAATCGGCCAGGACGTACATATCGCAGGCGGCGATCTGCGGGAGGCGGTAGACGAGGGCGTGCGCAGAGGTTACGATAAAGGGTATCTCCGCAAATCCGTCGTGCGGGATCCGGTGCGCAGGGGCAACACGGGAGACAATACGCCTGCCATGCTCTATACGGAAATCGTGCCGGGCGAACAGATTAAGGTAACGGTAGGCCCCAAGGGCTTTGGAAGCGAGAATATGAGCGCTATCCGGATGTTCAAGCCCTCCGCTGGAATCGAGGGAATTAAGAGCTTTATCCTGGAGACTGTGGAGACGGCAGGACCGAACCCCTGCCCGCCCATGGTCGTCGGCGTGGGAATCGGCGGCACCTTTGACAAATGCGCCCTGCTGGCGAAAAAGGCTCTGATGCGGAGCACGGAGGAGCGCAATCCGGATCCCTATTACGCAGATTTGGAGACGGAAATGCTGGAAAAGATCAATGAGCTTGGCATTGGCCCCCAGGGCTTCGGCGGCCGGACCACAGCCCTGGCCGTAAACATTGAGACGCTGCCGACCCATATCGCGGGTATGCCCTGCGCGGTCAATATCAACTGCCATGTGACGCGCCATAAGACGGAGGTGATTTGATGGAAAAGCATATTACGCTGCCTTTGACGGAGGAGCTTGCCGATACGCTCCATGCGGGAGACACCGTGTATCTGACGGGAACGATTTATACATCCAGGGACGCCGGGCACAAGAGAATGTGCGAGACGCTGGCGAAGGGAGAGGAGCTTCCCTTTGACCCCATGGACGCGACGATTTACTATGTGGGCCCGACGCCGGCCAAGCCCGGCCAGGTCATCGGAAGCGCGGGGCCGACCACCAGCGGCCGCATGGACGCCTATGCGCCGACTATGATGTCGGTGGGCGCGCGGGGAATGATCGGAAAAGGAGCGCGGCTCCCGGAAGTGGTGGAGGCCATGAAAAAGTATCACGGCGTTTATTTCGGCGCCATCGGCGGCGCCGGCGCCCTGCTGGCGAAATGCATCAAGAAGTGCGAGCTGATCGCCTACGAGGATCTGGGGGCGGAAGCGCTTCGGAAGCTCTATGTGGAGGAGATGCCCTTGGTGGTCATTATCGACAGCCAGGGGAATAACCTGTACGAGGAAGGGAAGGCGGCCTATCTGGCGTCCAAAAAGCAAAAATGAAAATTCAGCTGGAAAAAGCTTCGGAATCTTATATCGTGGGGGTGCTCCTGGCTGTCGCCGGGGGCTTCCTCGACGTGTACACCTACATCAGCCGGGGCGGCGTCTTTGCCAACGCCCAGACCGGCAATATCGTCCTTTTGGGTATCAGCGCGGCGGATGGGAACTGGAAGCAGATCATGTCCTATGTGTGGCCGATTCTGGCGTTCATGGCCGGGATCCTTCTGACGGAGGCTGTGCGGAAGAAATACCGCTACAACCCTGGGCTCCACTGGCGGCAGATCGTCATCGGGCTGGAATTTCTGGTTCTTCTGTGCATCGCCTTTGTGCCCTCCGGACGGCTTGATGATCTGGTCAACGTGCTGGTGTCCTTCGTATGCTCCATGCAGGTGGAAAGCTTCCGCCTGCTTCATGGAAACGCCTACGCCACCACCATGTGTACCGGCAACTTAAGAAGCGCCACGGAGCAGCTGTTTTATTACAATATAAATAAGGACAAAAAAGCCAGGGACAAAAGCCTGCAGTATTACGGAATTATCCTGTTCTTTATCGTGGGAGCCATCGCAGGCACGGCTCTGACGAGATTGCTTTTAGAGCGGGCGGTGCTGGCAGTCTGCGGCATCCTGCTGATAGTGTTTGTGATTATGTTTGCGCCGCCGGCGGATCCGGGACGCTGAAAAAAATATGCCCTCAGCTGACAGGCGGCGCGTGCTGCCCTCCCGGCTGAGAGCAGGTCAGAGGAGAGAAAAGAAAATGGCAAAGCAGAAAGAAACGGCCTCCGAGGGCGCCGCTGTGTCCAAAAAGCATGGGCGGACCAGGGAAAAGGATATTAAGACCAACGCCATGCGGATTCTGGAGCAGAAAAAGATTCCGTATACGGTGCATACCTATGACTGCGAAGAATTCATGGACGGAGTCACGATGGCGGACGCTCTGGGCCAGCCCCATGAGCTGGTCTATAAGACGCTGGTGACTGTGGCGAAAAGCAAAGAGCATTATGTCTTTGTGATTCCGATTGAGGCGGAGCTGGATCTGAAAAAGGCTGCGCGGGCCGTACATGAAAAATCCATAGAAATGCTTCCGTTAAAGGAGCTGACCGATCTGACTGGCTACGTGCGGGGCGGCTGTACCTGCATCGGCATGAAGAAGCAGTTCCCGGTGGTGATGGATGAGAGCGCGCGCTCCCTGCCGAAGGTCATGGTCAGCGGCGGCAGACGGGGATCGCAGATGGAACTGTCCCCGGAAGATTTGATGAGGGCCGCGGGCGGAAGCTTCGCGGATGTAACTGCAGAATAAGTGATAAGATACCGCAGACGGAGCAGAGTATAGAGATGTATACCCTGCTCTGTTTTATGCTTTTCTATTTTTGACTGCCCTTGTCAATTAAGGGAAAGAATGCAGCAAAAAAGCTCCTGAAATTCAGGAGCTTCTTAGCAGTCGATAGGGGAATCGAACCCCTGTTTCCGCCGTGAGAGGGCGGCGTCTTAACCGCTTGACCAATCGACCATATCTGATTTATTTTGTCTGCCTTGCCTGCCGACTTGCTTAGTATATAACAGGTCAGAATATTTTGCAAGCATTTTTTAAAAAAATAAAGAAAAAAATATTTGGAGAAATGATAATGCTGAAAAAAGGAGTCTGAACGAAATGCGCAAAGGCTATGATTTCTTTTCTTTTTTTGTGATTCCGGCGCTGACGCTTCTGCTGGCGGCGGGATATGAACTGACAGAAATCAATTTTTCTGTGATTGGGAACCGGGAGGGACGGAGGGGCCTGTTCCTGCTCTGGGGAGCGGCGGCTGGAAATTATTTTTACCTGTATGTAAAAGAACTGATAGAATTTGGAGGGTGCAGGGACAGACTGCTGACGGTCTGTCTTTTCCTGTCTTTTACGTTTTTCCTGTGCGGCGTCGGGCTTCCTTATCTTCCGGGGAAGGTTCCGGTGCTCTCGAAGCTGCACGTCTGGGCGTCCTTTTTGGGACCGTTTTTTCTTTTTCTGTGTCTGTACCGCTTCCTGACGCTTTTGGAAAAAAGAGAGGGCGTCTGCCTGCGCGGGGAAAAGCTGTTCCAGCTGGGAACGGCAGGAATTTCCGCGTTTCTTTATCTGAAAATCGGGATGGTATCGGGGCTTCTGGAGCTGTTTGTGACATATAGTGTCTGCGTGTATCTGGCGGCGCTGCAGTATAAATTAGAAAAAATACATTTGTCAAACCACTAGATGTTGTGCTATACTGGTCTGGACGAAGAAAACAGAACATTTGTACGAATGAGGCGAGGGTATGAAAAACAAAAAATATGTGTTGTCGGTTATATGGCTGCTTTTTGCCGCTGCCGCTGGGTTGTATGTCATGTATGCAAACGGGATGAATCTGGTAAATTCGGATGATGCTGGTGAGATGATACTTGCCAAGCTTCTCTCGGAGGGAAACGGGATAGCTACCCGGGAGTGGGTTTATTCTTCAGAACTGCGGGTGATTAATACGCAGCTGATCCGGGCTTTTCTGTTTCGCTTTACAGATAGCTGGACGGCGGTGCATGTCATAGGGAATCTTGTCCTGTATGCCTGGCTCCTGCTGTCATACGCTTTTTTTATGCGCCAGCTTACAGGAACTTTAAAATGGTTTTGGTACACTGCGCCATTCCTGCTGATCCCGTTTAGCCAGACGGCATTTTATGTGATTGGCCGGATGGGATATTACATTCCGCACATAGCGTTGTCATTTTTGATCCTGGGGCTGTGGGGATACCTTTACAGAGAAGAAAAATACCGAAAGGCGGCTTGGGCTATTTTGCTGCTCCTTTCTTTTGGGGCCTGCTTGGGAGGTCTCCGCCAGCTCATGGTGACCTTTATCCCCGCCTGGGCTGCATTTTTCTGCCTCATGCTAAGAAGATTTCCCAAGACAGAGAGTTTGAAAGCTTTTTTTGTGGAAAATTGTTATATCTGGGCCAGCACAGCGGCAGGAATTCTGGGATATCTCATAAACGCCTTTGTTTTATCTGAAATTTTTGTCTTTGATACCTATTCGAAAGTACATCTGGCTTTACCGGATATGAACAGAATCCAGAATACATGGATCAGGTTTTTGGATGCTTTTGGCTATTTAGAGGCGGAAGTCAGGGAGACAAATCTTTTTTCAGCAGACGGTATCTTTTTTATGCTGAATTTAGGCTTCATGGTGTTGGTTCTGCTGATTGTCGGGATCTTATGGAAACAGAAAAGCAGGCTGAAGCTGAGTTCAGAATTTTTGCTTTGGTTTAGTATTTGGGGATTGGTTTTTCAGCTATTTCTGTTTCTTTTTACAGATACGTCCATCCAAAGCAGGTATTTTATTTTAAATATTCTGATGTTTGTCCCGCTGCTGGCTGTATTCTGCATTGAGACGGATTATTCTGCGGGGATCCGTAAGGGATTCCTGGTCGTTGCGGCTGTCTTGATCAGTGTGCTGGGAATCCGGGAATACAGCCTCTGCCTTCAGGATCGCGGAAATGAGGCGCGTATGACGGCCGTGCGCTATCTGGAGGATCAAGGTTATACCTTTGGCTATGGAAGCTTCTGGAACTGCAATGTAGTCGAGGAACTGACGGAAGGTGAGATTGAGATGGTTCCGTTCACGGGAGGAAGAGGCGAGCAGTATTCCCTGTATCCTTGGCTTACCAAGATGGATAATCTTTTCCTGGATGAGCCGGTAAGCCCTGCGTTTCTGCTTCTTCATTATAATGAGCTGAACCGCTATGCGGAGCTGATTCAGGGAAAAGAGCCGGTATATCAGGATGATTCCTACTATATTTATCTGTATGACAGTTCCGATGAATTTTTGGAATTATTTAATCAGGAGTGAAAAGCTATGACAAAGAAATCAACCTATGACGCGGACAGTATTTCCGTGCTGGAGGGCCTGGAGGCGGTGCGCAAAAGGCCCGGCATGTACATTGGGAGCGTGTCCCGCAAGGGGCTGAACCATCTGATTTATGAGATTGTGGACAATTCCGTGGACGAGCATCTGGCGGGCTTCTGCTCGCAGATCTGCGTGTTCCTGGAGCGGGACGGCTCCTGCACCGTATCGGATAACGGGCGGGGCATCCCCGTGGATCTGCACGCGAAGGGCGTCTCGGCGGAGCGCCTGGTCTTTACGACCCTGCACGCGGGCGGCAAATTTGACGATTCTGTATACAAGACCAGCGGCGGCCTCCACGGCGTGGGTTCCTCTGTGGTGAACGCTCTTTCCACCTATCTGGACATTGAGGTGAGCCGGGACGGCTATATCCACCACGATCACTATGAGCGCGGCGTGCCGACGATTGAGCTGGAGAACGGCCTTCTGCCCGTCACAGGCAGGACGAAGGAGACGGGGACAAAGATTAATTTCCTGCCGGATCCGGAGATCTTCGAGAAGACCCGGTTCCAGGCGGAGGAGGTCAAGAGCCGTCTGCACGAGACGGCCTATCTGAACCCGGAGCTTACGATTATCTTTGAAGATCGCCGGGGGGATGAGATCGAGCATGTGGAATTCCACGAGGAGAACGGCATCGTCGGCTTTGTGGAGGATCTGAATAAGAAGAAGGAAAAGATCCATGACGTGATCTATTTTAAGGGAGAATCGGAAGGGATCGTCGTGGAGGGCGCCTTCCAGTATGTGAATGAGTTCCATGAGAATGTGCTGGGCTTCTGCAATAATATCTACAACGCGGAGGGCGGCACCCACCTGACCGGCTTTAAGACTGTTTTCACCACGGTGATCAATAATTACGCCCGGGAGCTGGGCATCCTGAAGGAAAAGGACGCCAATTTCACCGGCGCCGACGTGCGCAACGGCATGACGGCGGTGATCTCCATTAAGCATCCGGCCCCGCGCTTCGAGGGACAGACCAAGACGAAGCTGGACAACCAGGACGCCTCCAGGGCGGTGTCCAAGGTAGCCGGAGAGGAGATCGTCCGCTATTTCGACCGGAACCTGGAGACCTTAAAAGGCGTCATCGGCTGCGCGGAGAAGGCGGCGAAGATCCGAAAGACCGAGGAGCGGGCCAAGACAAACCTTTTAAGCAAACAGAAATATTCCTTTGACTCCAACGGGAAGCTGGCCAACTGCGAGAGCCGGGACGCCTCGAAGTGCGAGATTTTCATCGTGGAGGGAGATTCCGCCGGAGGCTCCGCGAAGACGGCCCGGGACCGGAACTTCCAGGCGATCCTGCCTATCCGGGGAAAGATCCTGAACGTGGAGAAAGCCAGCATCGACAAGGTGCTGGCGAACGCGGAGATCAAAGCCATGATCAACGCCTTTGGCTGCGGCTTCTCGGAAGGCTACGGCAATGATTTCGACATCACGAAGCTGCGCTACGATAAGATCGTGATTATGGCCGATGCGGACGTGGACGGAGCCCATATTTCCACTCTGCTTCTGACCCTGTTTTACCGGTTTATGCCGGAGCTTATCTATGAGGGCCACGTCTATATCGCCATGCCGCCTCTTTACAAGGCCATGCCGGCCCGGGGCCAGGAGGAGTACCTGTACGACGACAAGGCCCTGGAGCGCTACCGGAAGAAGCACAAGGGAAGCTTCACCCTGCAGCGGTACAAAGGCTTGGGCGAGATGGATCCGGAGCAGCTCTGGGAGACGACGCTGAATCCGGAGACGAGGATTTTGAAGCGGGTGGAGATCGAGGACGCCCGCATGGCCTCCGGCGTGACGGAGATGCTCATGGGGACGGAGGTGCCCCCGCGCCGGGCCTTCATCTATGAGCACGCCTGCGACGCGGAGCTGGACGTATAAAAAGGAAGCCGCGAAGGAGAGGCAGAAAGGGCCGGGACGCGCGCCCGGCCCTTGGAGCGCCTGAATCAGGGAGGAATTATGGAAGAACAGATTATACGCACCGAGTATTCGGATTTGATGCAGAAATCTTATATCGACTATGCCATGAGCGTCATCATTTCCCGCGCCCTGCCGGATGTGCGGGACGGGCTGAAGCCTGTGCAGCGCCGGACCCTTTACGACATGTATGAGCTGGGCATCCGCTATGACCGGCCCTACCGGAAATGCGCCCGTATCGTGGGAGATACCATGGGTAAATACCATCCCCATGGCGACAGCTCCATCTATGAGGCGCTGGTGGTTATGTCTCAGGAGTTTAAGAAGGGGCTGCCGCTGGTGGACGGCCACGGGAACTTTGGCTCCATCGAGGGCGACGGGGCGGCTGCCATGCGTTACACAGAGGCCAGGCTGCAGCGGGTGACCCAGGAGGCTTTTCTGGCGGATCTGGACAAGAATGTGGTGGATTTTGTCCCCAACTTTGACGAGAATGAGAAGGAGCCTGTGGTGCTTCCGGCGAAGGTGCCAAACCTCCTGGTAAACGGCTCCGACGGAATCGCCGTGGGTATGGCCACCAGCATTCCCCCCCACAATCTGGGGGAGGTCATCGACGCGGCCAAGGCGTACCTGAAGGATCCGGAGATTTCCACGGAGAAGCTTTTAAAGCTGATGCCGGGGCCGGATTTCCCCACAGGAGGAATCGTGGTGAACCGGGACGAGCTTCCGGCCATCTATGAGAGCGGCGCAGGCAAGATCCGCATCCGGGGCCGGGTGGAGGTGGAAAAGCTGAAAGGCGGAAAGGAACAGCTGGTTATTACCGAGATTCCCTACACCATGATCGGAGCCAATATCGGAAAGTTCTTAAACGACGTGGCTTCCCTGGTGGAGAGCCGGAAGGCGCCGGAGATCACAGATATCTCGAATCAGTCCTCCAAGGAAGGCATCCGTATCGTGCTGGAGCTGAAAAAAGGTACGGACACGGAGGCGCTCAAAAACCTTCTCTATAAAAAGACGAGGCTTGAGGATACCTTTGGCGTCAACATGCTGGCGGTGGCCGACGGAAGGCCGGAGACCTTAAGCCTTAAGCAGATTTTGGAGTATTACATCGAATTCCAGTACGAGCTGGCTACCCGGAAATACCAGACTCTGCTCGCGAAGGAGCAGGAGAAGCGGGAGATCCAGGAGGGACTGATCAAGGCCTGCGACGTCATCGATCTGATCATCGAGATCCTGCGGGGCAGCCGCAGCGTAAAGGAGGCGAAGGCCTGCCTGACGGAGGGGATCACCGAAGGAATCCGCTTCAAGTCTGAGGTCTCCCGGAAGCGGGCCGCGAAGCTACGCTTCACCCTGCGCCAGGCAGAGGCTATCCTGGAGATGCGCCTGTACCGCCTGATCGGCCTGGAGATCGAGGCCCTGCTGGAAGAGAATAAAAAGACCCTGAAGAATATCGCGGAGTACGAGGATATTCTCGAAAACCATGAGAGCATGACCCGGGTGATTCTCCGGGAGCTGGACGCCATCAAGCGGGCCTTTTCCAGACCCAGACGGACCTCGGTGGAGAACGCGGAGGAGATCGTCCTGGAGGAGAAAAAGATCGAGGAGATGCCTGTCATGTTCCTGATGGACCGCTTTGGCTACGCCCGGATCATCGACATGAGCGTCTATGAGAGAAATAAGGAGGCCGCCGACAGCGAGAACCGGTACGTCTTCCCCTGCATGAATACAGGAAAGATCTGCGTGTTCACCGATACAGGGAAGCTGCACACCATCAAGGTGCTGGATCTGCCCTTCGGGAAATTCCGGGACAAGGGAAGCCCCATCGACAATTTCAGCAATTTCAACAGCGGTGCGGAGCAGCTGGTGGGAATCGGAAGCATGGAAGATCTGAAGGACAGAAAGCTGCTCTTCGGAACGGCGGGCGGTATGCTGAAGATCGTAGACGGCAGTGAGTTTGAGACGAACAACCGCACGGTGGCGGCCACGAAGCTGGCGGAGGGGGATTCCCTTCTGATCGCAGAGACTGTAGACGGAAGCGAGCAGGTCGTGCTGCAGAGCCGGGAGGGTTATTTCCTGCGTTTTGCCGTGTCCGAGGTTCCGGAGAAAAAGAAGGGGGCCGTAGGCGTGCGCGGCATGCGGCTGGGAGAGGGAGATTCCCTGGAGGCCATCCACCTCTACCACGCGGGCGCGGAGCAGAGCATCGAATACAGGGGGAAAAATCTGGTCTTGAACAGGCTGAAGTCCGGAAGCCGTGATACGAGGGGCGTGAAGGTCAGAGTCTGAAAGAGGCGGCGGGCGCGCATGTAAGCGGGCGCTGTGAATAGCGATAAGGGAGCGGAGAGTGAGTATGAAGATTTTAGTGGCGCTGCCCCTGGATGAGAGGCAGAAAAGAAGGCTGGAACAGAATTTCCGGCATCAGGAGTTCCGATACTGTCTGCCAGGGGAGCTGTCGGCAGAGGTTCTTTCGGACGCGGAAGTGATTCTGGGGAATGTGCCGCCCCAGTGCCTTGTCCATGCCCGGAAGCTCAGGTGGCTGCAGCTCAATAACGCAGGCACGGAAGGGTACTGCGACGGAGCTCTGCCGGAGGACGTGATTCTGACGAACGCCACAGGAGCCTATGGCCTGGCGATTTCCGAGCATATGATAGGGATGCTTTTCGAGCTGCAAAAGAAGCTGAACCTGTACAGCCGGAACCAGAGGGAGCATCTGTGGCAGAGGGAAGGCCATGTGCGGATCACAGAGGGAAGCCGGGTGCTGGTCGTAGGCCTTGGAGATATCGGCACGGCCTTCGCCCGGAAAATGAAAGCCCTGGGCTGCCGTACCACAGGAATCAAACGGCGGGAGGGCAGAAGGCCGGAGGGCGTGGATTCCCTTTACACGCTGGAACGGCTGGAGCAGATGCTCCCGCTGGCGGATATTGTGGCCCTGTGCCTGCCCGGAAATCAGGACACCTATCATCTGATGAATGAGGAGCGGCTGGCGCTGCTGAAAAAGGACGCCGTGCTTCTCAATGTGGGACGTGGCATGACCCTGGATACGGAAGCGCTGACCAGGGCGCTTCAGGAGGGACGCATCGCAGGAGCCTGCCTGGATGTGACAGACCCGGAGCCCCTGCCTTCGGAGCATCCTCTCTGGGAGATGGACAATGTGATCCTGACGCCCCATGTGTCCGGCCTTTTTGAGCTGCCGGAGACCCTGGAGAAGATCCTGGACATCTGCATCGAGAACCTGGAATGCTATCTGGTGAAACGGCCCCTCAGAAATGTGATAGACCGGAAGACGGGATACCGGATCTGACCGGGAGCGGGCGGAGCATTATGACCGGGAGCGGGCGGAGCATTATGACCGGGAGCGGGCGGAGCATTGGGCTTGCCAAGGCCGGAAAGCTGTGGTATGATTCTTGCAGACTGACAGCGGCAGAGGGCCTTTCGGCCGGCGCCGGCACTATACAGAGAAAGAAACGAGGAAGACGTTATGGAAAATGAAACCACTGGCAGGAATTTTATCGAGCAGATGATAGACAAGGATCTGGCGGAGGGGGTCTACGATACGGTTCACACCCGCTTCCCGCCGGAACCCAATGGATATCTGCATATCGGACATGCCAAGGCGATCCTGTTAAGCTACGGCATCGCGAAAAAATATGGCGGAAAGTTCAATCTGCGCTTTGACGACACGAATCCCACCAAGGAGAAATCCGAGTTTGTGGAATCCATCAAGGCAGATGTGAAGTGGCTGGGAGCCGACTGGGAGGACCGCCTCTTTTTCGCCTCTGATTATTTTGAGCAGATGTATGAGGCGGCGGTTAAATTGATCAAAAAGGGCAAGGCCTACGTCTGCGATCTGACGGCGGAGGAGATCCGGGAATACCGGGGAACCCTCACAGAGCCGGGAAAGGACAGCCCCTACCGGAACCGGAGCGTGGAGGAGAACTTAAGGCTCTTCGAGGAGATGCGCGCCGGAAAATACGCCGACGGCGAGAAGGTGCTGCGGGCGAAGATCGATATGGCTTCCCCGAATATCAATATGCGCGACCCGATCATCTACCGGGTAGCCCACATGACCCACCACAACACCGGAGACAAGTGGTGCATCTATCCCATGTATGACTTCGCCCACCCCATCGAGGACGCCATCGAGGGAATCACTCATTCCCTGTGTACCCTGGAGTTTGAGGATCACAGGCCCCTTTACGATTGGGTGGTGCGCGAGCTGGAATATCCGATGCCGCCCCGGCAGATTGAGTTCGCGAAGCTCTATCTGACCAACGTGGTCACCGGAAAACGCTACATCAAGAAGCTGGTGGAGGAGGGCATCGTGGACGGCTGGGACGATCCGCGCCTGGTGTCCATCGCGGCCTTAAAGCGCCGCGGCTTTACGCCGGAGTCCATCAAGATGTTCGTGGATCTCTGCGGCATTTCCAAGAGCCAGTCCTCCGTGGACTACGCCATGCTGGAGTACTGCATCCGCGAGGATCTGAAGCTGAAGCGGCCCCGCATGATGGCGGTGCTGGATCCGATCAAGCTTGTGATCGACAATTATCCCGAAGGACAGGTGGAATACCTGGACGCTGCCAACAACCTGGAAAACGAGGAGCTGGGCAGCCGCAAAGTACCCTTCTGCCGGGAATTGTATATTGAGCGGGAGGACTTTATGGAGGAGCCGCCGAAGAAGTATTTCCGGCTGTTCCCGGGCAATGAGGTCCGCCTGATGCACGCGTATTTTGTAAAGTGCGAAAGCTTTGTAAAGGACGAGAACGGAAAGGTCGTCGAGGTACACTGCACCTACGATCCGGAGACGAAGGCCGGAAGCGGCTTCACAGGCCGCAAGGTCAAGGGAACCATCCACTGGGTTCCGGCGCCTTACGCCATTACCGCCCAGGTCCGTCTCTATGAAAATATCATCGACGAGGAAAAGGGAGTCTACAATGAGGATGGAAGTCTGAACCTGAATCCCAATTCCCTGACTGTGATCGAGAACGCTTACCTGGAGCCGGGCTTTGAGGGCGCGAAGCCCTACGACAGCTTCCAGTTTGTACGGAACGGCTTTTTCTGCGTGGACGCCAGGGATACCACGCCGGACAGGCTGGTATTTAACCGGATTGTATCTCTGAAGAGCTCCTTTAAGCTTCCAAAGGCGTAAGCAGAAAAAGCATTCGGAAGGCATAAACCGGAGGGCTTATCCGAACTGGCAGGAGAAACGTGATGCGGGAACTGGCGATCAATCTGAATCCGGATACAAAAGAACCTCTGTATGAACAGATTTACAGCTATATCCGAAGTGAAATTCGTAAAGGGCAGCTGCTCCCGGGGGAGCGGCTGCCCTCGACCCGATCTCTGTCGGCTTTTCTGGAGGTGAGCCGCAGCACGGTGGATCTGGCTTATGAACAGCTGGTTTCGGAGGGATATCTGGAGGCGGTTCCCTGGAAGGGCTACTATGTATGCCGGATCGAGGGCCTTTACAGCCTTTCCCCGGAGCGCGGCCCGGTTCGGGAAAGGAGAGCCGCAGAGAGCTCTCTCTGGGATTATGACTTGACGCCCAACGGCATTGATCTGGAGCATTTCCCCTATGAGATCTGGCGCAGGCTGACGAGAAATGTGCTGCTGGATGACAGAAAGGAGCTGTTCCAGCTGGGAGATCCGAAAGGAGAATGGGAGCTGCGGGAGGCGATCAGCCGGTACCTCCATCAGGCCAGGGGCGTGCTCTGCCGGCCGGAGCAGGTGATTCTGGGGGCTGGCAATGACTATCTTTTAATGCTGCTGGCGGCGGTGCTGGGGATCGGACGTTCTGTGGCGATGGAGAGTCCTACCTATGAGCACGCGTACCGGATTTTCCGGCAGCTGGGATTTCCCCTGACGGCGGTTCCCATGGACGCCCAGGGGATGGACGTGGAGAGGCTCTCTGCTTCCGGGGCGGACATCGCCTATGTGATGCCCTCCCACCAGTATCCGCTGGGCGTCGTCATGCCTATCAAAAGACGGCTGGAGCTGCTGAAATGGGCTTCTGAAAAGGCGGACCGCTATCTCATCGAGGACGACTACGACAGCGAGTTCCGGTATAAAGGGAAACCCATCCCGGCCCTGCAGGGCTCAGACCGGGATGGCCGGGTCATCTATCTGGGGACTTTTTCCAAGTCCATCGCCCCGGCGATCCGCATCAGCTATCTGGTGCTTCCGCAGCCCCTTCTTTCCCAGACGGAAGAAAAGCTTGCCTGCTTTTCCTCCACGGTTTCCCGGATCGACCAGATGGTCCTGAATCAGTTTATCCGGGAAGGGCATTTCGAGCGCCATCTGAACCGGATGCGCAGAATCTATGGAAGAAAGCATGATATTTTTCTGGAAAAGCTAAAGGAACTGTCTGGCGTGATTAAAATCACGGGAGAGAACGCGGGCGTCCATCTGCTGGCGGAGTTCCAGAACGGCATGAGCGAGGAGGAGGCGCTGCAAAAGGCCAGGAAGGAGAGGGTGCGCGTCTATCCTCTTTCGGAGTACCGGACGGAGAGCTCCGGGACGGGGGAGCGAAGGGAGAAAGCCGCCGTCCTTCTGGGGTACGCGACGCTTACGGAAGAAGAGCTTTCCGAGGCGGCCGCGCGGCTTACAAGAGCCTGGAAGCAGGACGCCGGGTCGGCTCTGCACTGACCGAATGACCGAACATATCTTTGTCAATTACGGGCATACTTTAAGAAAAAACAGGGGGCAGAAAGCCGTCTGAAAAAGGAGGACAAAAGCATGAGTGAAAAAATTCTGACTGTAACAGCGGAAAACTTTGAGGAAGAGGTGCTGGAATCTGCCCTTCCGGTGCTGGTGGATTTCTGGGCGCCCTGGTGCGTCTACTGCCGCCGGATCGAGCCTGCGGTGGAGGAACTGGCGGCGGATACGGAAGGGACGCTCATTGTGGCCAAGGTAAATGTGGATGAGCAGGAAGCTCTGGCAGATCAGTTCGGCGTGGAGACCATTCCGAGCCTGCTCCTTTTCCGGGACGGCGAGCAGGCGGGAGACGCCCTGGTCGCGCCCGGTTCCCGGGACGCCATCGAAGAATGGCTGGAGGACAATGGCGTGACGCTCTAAAAAGCAGGGAAGGGGTGCTTCGGTATGGAAGAAAAGATATATGACATGATCGTGATCGGCGGCGGCCCCGCAGGCTATACGGCGGCCCTTTACGCGGCCAGAAGCGGGCTTTCCGTCCTGGTGCTGGAAAAGCTTTCCGCAGGCGGCCAGATGACCAACACGGATCAGATTGACAATTATCCGGGTTTCCCGGAGGGCATCGGCGGCTTTGAACTGGGAGAGCGGATGCAGAAAAGCGCCCTGCGTTTCGGGGCGGAGAACCAGTTTTCCGAGGTAAAGTCTGTGGAGCTCTCCGGCCCGGTCAAGCTCGTGCGCACCCGGAAGAAGGAATTTAAGGCCCGGACTGTCGTGCTGGCTTCCGGCGCCTACCCGCGAAAGACGGGCGTGGAGGGCGAGGACCGTTTCCAGGGCCGGGGCATCGCCTACTGCGCGGCCTGCGACGGCATGTTTTATAAAGATAAGACAGTGGCTGTCTACGGCGGCGGCAACAGCGCCGTGGAGGACGCCCTTCTGCTTTCCCGCATCTGCGGCAAGGTGTACCTGATTCACAGAAGAGACGCCCTGCGGGCTGCGAAGGTCTACCAGGACGCCCTGTTCCGAAGCGGCGCAGAGCTGGTCTGGAACAGCCGTGTGACAGGCTTTCTGGGGGAAAAGCGCCTGGAAGGCGTGGAGCTTACGGATGTAAAGACAGGAGAGAGAAAAGAGCTTTCCCTGGATGGGCTCTTTGTCTCGATTGGACGGATTCCGGATACGAAACTGTTTGAGGGCCAGGTAGAGATGGATGAGGCGGGATATCTCATAGCGGACGAGACGACGCGCACGAGCCTGCCGGGCGTCTTCGCGGCGGGAGACGTGCGGACGAAAAAGCTGCGCCAGGTGATTACGGCGGCGGCCGACGGAGCCATGGCGGCCTGGAGCGCCGAAGAGTATCTGGCAGGAGAGTAGGGGCAGGCGGGCCTTAATTCTTTTTCCAGAAGCAGGGGGATTGGCGAAAACAGAAAATATTTGTTGTGTATTTTTATATAATGGGTTAAAATGTAGTACAAATAACAAAAAGAGGGAGAGCAGTTATGAGTTTCAAAAGAAAAAACGGACAGGCGCCGGCTAAAAAAGATTACACCAAGCTGAAGACGCCTCACACCTACGCGATTATCTTTTTCGTGGTAATCGTCTGCTGGCTTCTGACCTTTCTGATTCCGGCAGGAAAATTCAGCACCCATACCATCGAGTATACGGATTCTGACGGCGGCACGGCTTCCAGGACCGTCCTGATGGCGGATACGTTCCGCTACTATTATAATCTCGATACGGATTTTGTGGCGGACGCTCTTGCAGAGATCAGCCAGGATGCGGCTGTGATGGAAGAGTGGGAGGTTGACGCAGAGGCTCTGGCGGCCCTGATGGAGACCGATTCCTCCGCATGGACCCAGGAAGATCTGGACGCTGTGGGCATCAGCGACGATGAGATGTATTCCCGCTACGGCGAAGAATTCTATGACACCAGCAAGAAGCTTCACAAGACAGCAGGCGTCTGGGGCACCCAGGACTTCGGCGGTTTTGGTTTTATGAACTATGTGTTTGAAGGTCTGGTGACCGGAGACCGCTCCGGATCTGCGGTAGGTCTGTGCGCCCTGATTCTGGTTATCGGCGGTTCCTTCGGAATCATCATGAAGACCGGAGCCATCGACGCGGGAATCTACGCGTTTATCCGCAAGACCAAAGGACTGGAGAGACTGGCGCTGCCGCTGTTCTTCATCCTGTTTTCCGTAGGAGGCGCGACCTTCGGCATGGCGGAGGAGTGTATCCCGTTTGCCATGATTATGGTGCCCTTCGTGATTGCGCTAGGCTATGACTCTATCGTAGCGGTTACTGTGACCTACGTGGCCTCCCAAGTAGGAAACGCGGTATCCTGGATGAGCCCCTTCTCTGTGGCGGTAGCGCAGGGTATCGCAGGCGTTCCAGTTCTGTCCGGCGCGACCTTCCGTCTGATCATGTGGGTAGTGGTGACTCTGGCATCCGCAGGCTTCATGATGGTATATGCGGAGCGTGTCCGCAAGAATCCGCAGCACTCTGTCGTATATGCGGGAGACGCTTATTTCCGTGACCGCATGGGCTCTGTGACAGAGGAAGAAAAGGAATTTAATCTTGGCCACAAGCTGATCCTTCTGGAGATGCTGGCTGTGCTCATTTGGATTGTCTGGGGCGTGACCCAGAAGGGCTTCTACATTCCGGAGATTGCTTCCCAGTTCTTCGTGATGGGCTTTGTGGCAGGCGTGATTGCCATCGTCTTCAAGCTGAACGGCATGACCATCAACGGCATGGCTTCCGCGTTCCAGGGCGGTGTGGCTGACCTGGCGGGAACGGCTGTCGTCGTAGGTATGGCAAAGGGTATCCTTCTTGTGCTCGGCGGCTCTGACGCGGATGTGTATTCTACGCTGAATACGATCCTGTACGCGATTGGAAACGCCCTGGAGGGCATCCCGTCCTTCATTGGCGCATGGTTCATGTATATCTTCCAGAGCCTGTTCAACCTGGTGGTAACCTCCAATTCCGGACAGGCGGCTCTGACCATGCCGATCATGGCTCCGCTTGCGGACCTGGTAGGCGTATCCCGTCAGATCGCGGTTCTGGCGTATCAGCTGGGCGCGGGCTTTGTGGACGCCTTTACGCCGGTATCCGCCAGTCTGATTGGCGTTCTGGGTGTGGCCAGAATCGACTGGGGCACCTGGGCGAAGTTCCAGATTAAGATGCAGGCCTTCTTCTTTGCGATGGGTACTGTGATCATCGCTATCGCGGTGGCGATGAACTTCTCATAAGAGATTTCTGTAATAAGAGATTTCTATAAGATTTAAAAGAGTCAGATAGAGAATCAGGAGTTCCGTCTGCGGAACTTCATACAGGGCGCGGGCGGGAAACAAGAGTTTCCGGTCCGCGCCCTGCTCGTTGTGTAACAGTAAAAATAAACCCCCTGCTCTGCGGGGGGAGGGCAGATCTTTAGATAAAAGCAAGAACTCCTGTGT
>CALWQJ010000022.1 GCA_944383645.1 uncultured Merdimonas sp. | reverse complement strand
ATGGCCGCCCGGGCAATGGTCAGAAGCTGCCGCTGGCCCTGGGACAGGTTCGCCCCGTCGCCGGAGAGCATCGTATTGTAGCCGTCAGGCAGGTGCCGGATGAAGGTGTCCGCGCCCGAGAGCATGGCCGCGCCCTTTACCTCCGTATCGGAAGCGTCCAGCTTTCCGTAGCGGATGTTGTCGGCCACCGTGCCGGTGAAGAGATGGCTGTCCTGCAGCACCATTCCCAGGGAGCGCCGCAGATCCGGCTTTTTGATCTTATTGATATTGATGCCGTCATAGCGGATCTTGCCGTCCTGGATGTCGTAAAACCGGTTGATCAGGTTCGTGATCGTCGTCTTTCCGGCTCCGGTCGCGCCCACGAAGGCCACCTTCTGGCCCTGCTTTGCGTATAGCCGGATATCATGAAGGACGATCTTATCCTCCGTATAGCCAAAGTCCACGCCGTCCATCACCACCTCGCCTTTCAGCTCCGTGTAGGTCAGGGTTCCGTCATGGTGGGGATGCTTCCAGGCCCAGAGACCGGTTCTCTCGGGAACCTCTTTCAGCTCTCCGTTCTCCCGGCGGACATTCACCAGGGTCACATAGCCGTTATCCTGCTCGGAAGGCTCATCCAGGAGGCCGAAGACACGTTCCGCTCCGGCAAGGGCCATGATGATGGAGTTGAACTGCTGGGCGATCTGGGTGACGGGCTGGTTAAAGCTCCGGGTCAGCTGCAGGAAGGAGGCCAGGCCGCCCAGCGTCAGGCCGCCTACGTTTCCGATGGCAAGGAGCGCTCCCACAATGGTCGTCAGCACATAGTTGATATTTCCGATATTGGCCATCACGGGCATCAGGATATTGGCGAAGACGTTGGCGTTGCTGGCGCTGTCGAACAGCTGATCGTTCAGCTCCTTGAACCGCGCCTTGGCCTCCTCTTCGTGGCAGAAGACCTTTACAACCTTCTGGCCATCCATCATTTCCTCGATATAGCCGTTTACAATACCGATGTCGCGCTGCTGGGCCATGAAATAGCGCCCCGACTGGCCGCCGATCTTTTTCGTCACCTGCGCCATGATAAATACCATCAGCAGCACCAGCACCGTCAGAATCGGACTGAGCATCAGCATGGAGACAAAGACGCTGACGATGGTAATCGACGAGGACAGAAGCTGCGGGATGCTCTGGCTTATCATCTGCCGCAGAGTGTCCGTATCATTGGTGTAAATGCTCATCAGATCCCCGTGGGCATGGGTGTCGAAAAACGGGATGGAGAGGGTCTCCATGTGCTCAAACACCTGATCCCGGATCTTCTTTAGGCTTCCCTGGGACACCACCACCATCAGGCGGTTATAAAGATAGGTAGAGCCTACACCCACCAGATAAATCAGGGCCATCGTGGACAGCGCCTTGAAAAGCGGCCCGAAATCCGGGGAAGGAACGCCGATCATCGGCGTGATATAGTCGTCAATCAGCGTCCGCAGGAAAAGACTTCCGCGCACGTTGGCAAGCACGCTCACCACGATGCCAATCACGACAAACACGCAGTGCACCGGATAGCCCTTCAGCACAATGCCCAGGATCCGTTTCAGCGTCTGTATGGGATTTTTGGCCTTGGGGCCGCCTTTGATTCCTCTTGGTCCGCGCATAGCGGGACCGGACTGTCTGCCTCCGCTCATTCTGCCTCCCCTCCTTCCTCGGAATGCTTCTGCTGGGATTCATAGACCTCCCGGTAAATCGCGTTGGTCTTTAAAAGCTCTTCGTGGGTGCCGATTCCATCGATCTGCCCGTCGTTTAACACCACGATCTTATCCGAATCCTGTACCGAAGATACGCGCTGGGCGATGATAATCTTCGTGGTATCGGGAATCTCTTCCCGGAAGGCCTTGCGGATCATGGCGTCCGTATGCGTATCCACCGCGCTGGTGGAGTCGTCGAGAATCAAAATCTTCGGCTTTTTCAGAAGAGCCCGGGCGATACAAAGCCTCTGCTTTTGCCCGCCGGACACATTGCTGCCGCCCTGCTCGATCCAGGTGTCATATTTATCCGGGAAGCGCTCGATAAACTCATCCGCGCAGGCCAGCTTACAGACACGCGCAAGCTCCTCGTCGGACGCATTCTTATCGCCCCAGCGCAGGTTCTCCTTAATAGTTCCGGAAAACAGCACATTTTTCTGAAGCACCATGGAAACCTCGTTTCTCAGCGTCTCGATATCATAATCGCGCACGTCGATGCCCGCCACCTTTACGCTTCCCGAGGTCACGTCGTAGAGCCTCGGAATCAGCTGCACCAGGGTAGACTTGGCGCTGCCCGTGCCTCCGATAATTCCCACCGTTTCCCCGGAGCGGATATCCAGGTTGATATGGGACAGGTGGAGGTTCTCCGGATCCCCGTGGTAGCTGAAGCAGACGTCCTCGAAGGAAATGCTTCCGTTTTCCACGCTCATCACCGGATCCTTTTTATCCGCCAGGCTGCTGGTCTCATTCAGTACCTCGCAGATACGCTCCGCAGAGGATTTCGCCATGGACAGCATGACCGCGATCATCGCAATCATCATCAGGCTGACCAGGATATTCATGGTATAGGTAAACAGGCTCATCAGCTGGCCCGTCTTCATGCCTCCCACCACGATAATCTGCGCTCCCAGCCAGGAGATGGCAATGATGCAGGCGTACACCGTAAACTGCATGGTCGGCATCATGCTCACCATCAGCTTCTCCGCCCGGATCGCGAACCGGTACAAGGCTTCCGAAGCCTTTTTAAATTTCTTCGTCTCATGCTCCTCACGCACATAAGCCTTCACCACACGGATACCCGTCAGGTTCTCCTGCACGCTGGCATTCAGGGCATCATACTGATCAAACATCGCGCGGAAATACGGGCCGACGCGGGTCATCAGAAAGGCCACCACGAAGCCCAGGAAAACGAGGGCCACCAGAAAGACCACAGACAGCTCCGCATTGATCATAAACGCCATGAACATGGCGCTGATCAGCGTAATCGGCGCTCTCGTAAACATCCGCATCATCATCTGGAACGCCATCTGCACGTTGGTCACGTCGGTAGTCAGACGGGTCACCAGACCGGCCGTAGAGAAATGGTCGATATTGGAAAAGGAAAACTCCTGAATGTGGTTGTACATGCCTGCGCGGACATTTTTCGCGAAACCCGCGGACGCGATCGCCGCCTGCCGGGCCGCCATGGCTCCGCAGAACAGGGACGCGAAGGACACCAGAAGCATAATGATGCCCACCTTTACCACGTAATTGATATTTCCGGCCCCAAGACCATTGTCGATAATCTCCGCCATCAGAAGCGGAATGATCATCTCAAAGATAACCTCAAATATAATGAAAACCGGGGCGGCAATGGCTGTCTTTTTGTATTCGCCCACATAAGCCTTCAATGTGTTCAGCATATAGTTCCTCCTGCATGCTCCTTATTTTCTTCGGACAAGCTGTCAAGAATCCGATCCAGGAATCCGGAAAGCCGGCCAAGCTCCTCCTCAGAGAAGCCGCTGTAGATCTTATTCTCCATGCCTCTGGCCTCCTCCCACATCTGGCTCAGAAGCTCCCCGCCCTTTTCCGTCAGCTCCACAACCCGGTAACGCCGATCCTTGGGGTTCGGCCTGCGGGTGAGAAAGCCTTTTTCCTCCAGGCGGTTCAGAAGCCCTGTAACGGTCGGGTTCTTCAGCTGGAACCATTCCTCGATCTGCCGCTGGTGGATCTCCTCCTCCCCGCTGCATTTCAGATAGACCAGGATCTCCAGCTGGGCCGCCGTCAGGTTATATTTCTGAAGGTTTCGGTCCGCCACCTCCCGGAATTTGTTATGGATCATCCGCAGCTTTTTCCCGATAGGACTGGGCTGCTCCATGCTCTCTCACTCCTTCCTCCTTCTGCCGGACTGCCGTCCCCGTCCGGCCGGCGCCGCGGATGGCTTTCCAGGGCGCCCTTCAATACATAGCGAACTATATGCTAATACGTTCCCGCCGGAAAGTCAATAAACAAAATCTTAAAACTTCTCAAAAAACTATAAAAACAATAAACAGCCTTTGACTCGCCCGCCGGGAGCGGTTATACTGAAGACATACCGTCGGTGTGCCAGGGGACAATACGCTTGTACACCGACGCCAGCATCGTGATACATTCAGAAAAATAAGGGGGATACAGACGGACATGCCGGACATATTGAGCTTTCTTCATGTTGTAATGGAAAATATTGTAGACGCCGCCATCCTTCTCTTTGAATTCATCGGCGTAGGAATCATCATTTTTTCGGGCGTCCGCGGCTTCGTCCTTTACCTGAGGCGGTCCCCGGATACGAAGCTTACGCTGGCCAAGGGTCTCGCCATGGGCCTGGAATTCAAGCTGGGAAGCGAGATCTTAAGAACTGTAGTGGTCCGCGACTGGAAGGAAATCGGAATCGTGGCAGGAATCATCGCCCTGCGGGCGGCCCTGACCTTCCTGATCCACTGGGAAATCAAAGAGGAGGAGAAGCATTAAGCTTCTCCTCCCTTCTGCAGCTTCCGGTACGCCGCCCCGCACACCACGCTTCCCAGCACCACGCCGCCCAGGATCAGCAGGGCGCAGTGCAGAAAGAACGTATCCGGCAGAATGTTGATCACCGGGTCCGTGGCCGGATCGAAAATCCAGTAGTCGTTGTCAAAGGCGATGTGGTGGAAGGTCACGAAGGCCCAGTCCCAGTTCACCGCCACGAAAAGCCCGATTACGGCAGGCAGGGCGACAGCCAGGATCGAGGTCAGCTTCAGATACAGATATTCCTTCCGCCGTCCAAACATCCAGATGCAGACCGCGCCCAGAAGCGTGCCTCCGATGGCCATATACTTGAACAGGTTGAAGATATCCTTGACCTCCTCGAAATGGATGCGCCCGGGCTCCGACATGGCAAGGCTGGGAAATTCCAGCGGCTCCTCCCCGAAGGACAGGTTATAGTCAATCAGCACGTCGTAGTTTTCGCGGATCATTTCCTCGGAATAGCCCGTACGTTCCGGAATATTCAAGGCATGGATGTCATGATAGTACAGGGGCCGGAAAGCCAGGGTAAAGACCACCGACAGGGAAATGATGGCCAGGGTCAGCACCAGGGCAGCGGCTGCATGGATGATATGTTTTCTCATGGTTTCTCCTCTTTCGCAGAAGCTATTCTTCTTTTATAACTCACTTCTACAGAAAAAGTATATCTGCTTTCCAATGGAAAATCAATCCGTGTTTTTATTCGCCCTCGTCTGCCCCTGTCTCTTCCGCCGCTGCGCTCTCCTCCGGCTCTTCCGCTTCTGCTTCTGACTCTGATTCTTCTTCTGTTTCTTCTGCTTCTTCTTCCTCTGCCTCAAAATCTGAAAGCTCACACTCGAAGGCCGTCGCCAGATAGCTGTCTCCCGTATATACGCGGCTGCTCTCTGAGGTCATAAAATACAGGTTCCCGTCGGAAGCCTCATTTCCCAAACAGACCAAAAGCTCTTCCCCGTCCTCCAGCGTAAGACTGATCGTGACGGCGGGCGCTTCCAGGCCATAGGCTCCCAGATCCTCTTCTCCCATCTCTCCTAAGTCGCGGACCGCGCTCAGCGGATTCAGCCGGTTAAAAAGGGCGCTTACCGCATCCTGGTCGAGCGGGAAATCCGGATCGTCTACGCTGCTCCATGTCTCCCCGTCATAGGAAAACGCCAGCGTGCCGGCAGAGTTCTCAATCTGTGCCGAGCGGATATCCTCCCGTTCTACGGCCAGCACTGTGAGTTCTTCCTCTTCTTCGGATGTATCCTGCCCGTTAAAATCTGCCCGCAGCACCAGCGCATAGATTATGGCCAGCGCTGCCAGCAGAAGGGCGGCCGCGCAGAGACGCAGCCTTCTCTTCTTTTTTGTCATATTATCGTTTCCTCCTCTGGAACCAGATGACGCCTCCCAGGCACAGCAGGAACAGTGGAAGCACCAGAACCGTGATAAGGCCCCAGAAAATCGCGGATCCGGCTGTGACCGTCAGCCAGGAGACTGCCAGGCTCTTCGCCTCGATGGACACGGTGCTCTCATGATCCGCCAGCTGGCTTAACACGTTCAGGAACAGGGTACTGTTGCCGCCGGACACCATAGCGTCCACCTGCTCATCCAGCAGCGTCTCTGAAGCAAAGACGATAAGCTTCGCCTCATTTTCCTCTCCGCTCTCTGCGGCATCCGCGTCCTCTGTGGCATCCGTCTCTTCCTCCGTCCCCTCTTCCTGGGCGACTGCCTTTGCCGCCACGACGCCCAGGTCGAAGGGCCCGGCGATATCGCCCTCCTCCATTTCCATATTTTCCGATTCCAGATTGGTCTTGGAATAGGCCTCTGCGGACGTCGTCAGCAGGCTCTCGTAGCTCAGGCTGTCGTCCGTTTCTTCGGCTTCTGATCCGGCTTCCGTCATCCCCTGGGAAAATGGCAGCAGCACATAGCGGGAGCTCACATCTGCAGTGTAATCAGAATAGCTGATATCCGGCAGCAGATAGTACGGGTAATTCGGCAGGTAATGATCGCTGCTTCCCTCCATCACCAGGCCGTCTGTCAGCGTGATCCCATACTCCGCCAGCAGAGCGTCCAGGTTCGGCGTCTCCTGATCCGTGTAGCCCAGAAGATAGATGACCTGACCTCCCCGGTCGAGATAAGCCGTGATTTTCTCCTTCTCCTCAGCCGAAATATCCGAAAGCGGCCCGTAAATCAGCAGAATCCGGGCGTCCTCCGGCACTGCCTCGCTGGTCAGGAGGCTTAAGGAGCGAATCTCGATGTTTTCCTTTTCGATGGAGGCTGTCAGGGTGGCGCTTAAGGAGGCCTCGTCATGGCCCTCCAGCGTATAGAGCACCGGAATCTCCTCCGCCGTCACATAATCGATGGCGCTGGTAATCTGTCCCTCGCCGTCAAAGGAGTCCAGACTGCTGCTGTAGGTGGAATAGTCTACGGAATACCCGTAAATATCGTAGAAGTCCACGGCTCTGGAGCGCTCCTGCCCCACTACGATCACGCTGTTCTCGGACAGATTTTCGTCCGTGTACTGAGAGACGAAATTCGGATAGAGCACCGGATCCCGGGTCTCCACGGTAATGTGCCCGGAAAGCCCCTCGTACCGCTCCAGAAGCTCCAGAAGCGTGGTATCCTCGCTTCCCTGCTGGGCGATCAGATAGAGCGTCACATCCTCATCCAGCGCCTCCAGGATCTCCGCCGTCTGCTCTCCCGTGGTGAAAAGCTTCTGCTCGCTCACGTCATATTTCAGGTACTGGGAGGGCAGGTTCGCCGCGATCAGATTGACAAGGACCACGGCCGCGCAGGCGATGGCCGACATGCCCGCCCGGTAGCTCCCATGCTTTTTGTGCAAGAGCTGCACGGTGAAAAACAGGAACAGCAGCACCACTGTCACATAATATACCACCCCGGTCAGGTCAAAGATTCCCTGGACGAAATTGATGAAGGGCTCATAGATGCAGACCGCCGACAGAATGTCCGCCAGAATCCCCTCTGCCCCGATCACATTTGCGATGCCCGAGGACATATTCAGGAAAAAGAGCACGCCGAAGGTCAGCACCGCCGCGATCACCTGGCTTTCTGTCAGGGCCGACAGGAAAAGCCCGATGGCCAGGCAGGCCGCGCCAAACAAAGTGTAACCGAAGATCGAAGCGTAGGCCATGGGAAGGGATACGCTTCCAAACTGCAGCAGAATCAGCGGATACAGGCACAGCACCAGCATCGGGATCAGAAATACCGTCAGCATGGCCAGGTATTTTCCCGCCACGATCTGCCAGATGGACACAGGGGCTGTCAGCAGCAGCTGATCCGTCTTCTGCTTTTTCTCCTCCGCCATACTGCGCATGGTCAGCACCGGCACCACGATGAGCAGCACGAAATAGATGGAGGACAGGATGACCCCAAAGACCGGATAGCTGCCCACCAGGCAGTTCGCCGTATAGTACAGGCCAGCCACCGCCAGAAGCACCGCCATGAAAATGTAGCCCGTCATGGAGGTCAGATAGCTTCGCAGCTCTCTTTTATAAATCGCCCGCATTTTCTTTCCCCTCCTTTCCTTCTTTAGCCTTTTCCGGTTCCGGCTTTCTCTCTTCCGGCCTTTCCTCCTCCGTCTTTGCCTCTTCATCCTTTTCCGGTTCCGACGAGGTGAGCTCCAGGAACACGTCCTCCAGGGAGGCTGCGGACGCGGTAATCTCCAGCCCCTTGACCCTTTTTAGAAGCTCTCTGGCCTGATCGCAGGCCTCCCGGCTTCCCCGGATCTTCAGCTCGCAGACGTCCGAATTTTTCATGTAATGGCTCAGGTTTTCCGGCGTATCGCTGGCCGCCAGCTTTCCGTGGGAGATAATCATCACATGGTCGCAGATGCTTGTGATTTCCGAGAGTATGTGCGAGCTTAAAATGACCGTGTGCTTCTTCCCCAGGGAACGAATCAGCTCCCGGATCTCGATGATCTGCTTCGGATCCAGGCCCACCATGGGCTCATCCAGAATCAGCACCTCCGGATCGCCCAGAAGGGCCTGGGCAAGCCCCACCCTCTGGCGGTATCCCTTGGACAGGTGGCGGATCAGCCGCTCCTGCATATCCTGGATCTGGGTCTTCTCCATCACGCGCTCTACCTCGGACTCCCTCTTCTCCTTCGCCACGCCCTTTAGCTCTGCCGCAAAGCGCAGGTATTCCAGAGGCGTCATATCCAGATACAGCGGCGGGATCTCCGGCAGATAGCCGATACGGCGGCGGGCCTCCACAGGCTCCTCCGAAATATCGTGGCCGTCTATCCGAATCTGCCCCTCCGTGGGGGCCAGGTACCCCGTCAGCATATTCATGGTGGTGGTCTTCCCCGCTCCGTTGGGGCCCAGGAACCCGTAAATCTGTCCCTTTTTCACCTGGAAGCTCAGATGATCCACCGCCGTATTTTTTCCATACCGCTTTGTCAGACCGCTGACCTCTATCACTTTCATTTCCTCCTTCTGGCAGACTGCCGGGATAAAAAAAGGAGTATTCCCGGCAGACTGCGTAGTCGGCTTAAGAATACTCCTCTTTTGTGTCTTTTCTGAAATCAATCTGTGTTTTTTCCGTGAAAATTCTGTGTCCTGCCCGGCGCCCCGCGTAAGGCCCAGGCTGTCCGGCGAAAAAACGCCGGCACTATCCGATCACATCGCTCATATCGTAGCGGCCCGCCGGTTTCCCCGCCAGGAATTTCGCCGCCTGGATGGCGCCCTTCCCAAACACGGCCCTGGAATAAGCCCTGTGCTCAAAGGTAACTACCTCGTCGGTGCCCGCGAAGATCACATCGTGATCGCCTACGATCGTGCCGCCGCGCACTGCGGAAATGCCAAGCTCCCGGCTGTCTCTCTTCTGACGCACCTGGCTCCTGTCGTAGACATAATGGTACGCGCCGCCGCAGGCCTCATTGACCGCGTCCGCCAGGGCGACAGCGGTGCCGCTGGGCGCGTCCAGCTTCTGGTTATGATGCTTCTCCACGATCTCAATGTCAAAGCCAGCCGCCGCAAGCTTCGGGGCCGCCTCCTTCAAAAGCTTCAGAAGAAGATTGATGCCCACGGACATATTCGCGGACTTGAGGACGGCTGTCTCACCTGCCGCCTCTTCCACCCTCACAAGCTGCTCCGGGGAAAGTCCCGTGGTGCATAAGACCACCGGGGTCTTCGTGCGCACGCACCAGTCGAGAAGGGCGTCCGCCGCTCTCGCATTGGAGAAATCCACGACCACATCCACCTTCACGTCGCAGTCGTCAATCTTTTCAAACACCGGGAAGGGATTCTCCCGTCCCGTCCAGGCGTCCACTCCCGCCGCGATCCGGACCTCCGAATCCTCCGCTGCCAGTCCCGCTATCATCTGTCCCATACGGCCGTTGCAGCCGTGCAGTAAAATATCTGTCATCTTATTTAACCTCGATTCCGAAATCAATCATTGCTTTTCTTAATCTTTCCTGGTTCTGGGGCTCCATCTCGGTAAGCGGCATACGTAAGGGGCCGGCCTCCCAGCCCATCATATTCATGGCTGCCTTGACAGGAATCGGATTCACCTCACAGAACAGGGCGTCAATCAGCGGCAGGGCCTTCAGCTGGATCTCGCGGCTGCCCGCCACATCTCCCTCCAGGAATTTTGCCGCCATATCGTGGGTCTGCTGCGGAGCCACATTGGACAGCACGGAAATCACGCCCAGTCCGCCGAGCGCCATGATCGGCACCACCTGGTCGTCGTTTCCGGAATAGAGCTCGATCTGGCCCTCCGCCAGCTGCATCAGCTTCGCAATCTGGGAGATATTTCCGCTGGCCTCCTTGATGCCTGCGATATTCTTCACATTCTTCGCCAGGTACGCCGCCGTCTCGGGCTGGATATTGCAGCCGGTCCGGGAGGGCACGTTGTACATGATGATCGGCAGATTTACAGATTCGGCGATCGCCGTATAGTGGGCGATCAGGCCCTTCTGGGTCGCCTTATTGTAGTAGGGCGTCACCACCAGCAGAGCGTCCGCTCCGTACTTCTCCGCCTCGGTGGAAAGATAAATGGCCGTCTCCGTGCAGTTGGATCCTGTGCCCGCGATCACCGGCACCCTGCCTGCTACGTGCTCCACGGTAAACCGGATGGCCTCCAGATGCTCCTCGTGGGTCAGCGTGGACGACTCGCCCGTGGTTCCGCAGATGACGATGGCGTCCGTATGGTGCGCTATCTGATCGTCGATGATCTCTGCCAGCTTCGGATAGTTGATTTCCCGGTTCTCCTGAAACGGAGTAATAATTGCTACTGCTGCTCCTTTGAAAATAGACATATCTCTTCCTCCTTTATCCTTCCCGCTTCCTCCCGCAGGGCTCTGTTTGTTTTCATTGCGCGGACGCGGATCCGCACAGCGTGAAAACGGGGCGTACTTTCTGAAGTACGCCCCGAAAGAACCGAATCTTTTATGTATGCATTCTCTGGATAGCGCCCCATCAGAAACTGATGACAGTCATACCGTTCTTCACGGCATGCCCAAGAAACCACCCGCAGGATGCGGTTCCTTTCGGCGCCAGCCCCTTTCCCTCTCCTTCCCCTATGCCTGCCATATCTGGAAAGGTAATCCTGGATAGCGCAACCTCTATCTCGCCTCATATTCAATTGTTACTGCTGTGTCCAGAATAGCACAGGCAGGCCGCCTTGTCAACCCGCGCTGTTTCCATGAATCAGGTACCAGTGAATCAGGTATGAACGCGCTATTTCGTTACTATTCACAGCCACCCCACCCACATGCGCACTCGTCGCCTCTTACGAGGCTCCAGTTCCGCTCCTTACGGAGCTAAGACTGCTTATGTGGGTGGGGTGACTGCTTCACAGTCCTGATTCATATCTGGCAGCAGATGCTTACGTGCCAGCACGACACATCTGCTGCCAGATATGAATCGGCTGTGAATAGTAACGTTATTTCAGCGTATTGATGCGAAAGACGTCGTCCGCGTACGGGAACAGCTCGTCAAACATCTGGATTCCCGTGAGTACCAGCTCCGTATCCCCGTCTCCCGTCTCGATCAGAGCCTTCAGCTCATCCAGCGTAATAATGTCTTTATCCACAAGTCCCAGAACCTCGTCCAGGATCAGGATATCGCAGCCGTCCGTACTCAGCACCTTCCTGGCAAAATTCAGGCCGTTCCGGATATTCATGACCTCTTCCTGCTGTTCCTCCGGTGAAAGAGACTGGTATTCCTTTTCTGATTTTTCAAAGCAGAATACCTTGATCTCCGGCTCCAGCCTTTTGATGAAGTCTATCTTCTCTCCCATCTTTCCTTTCAAAAACTGAATGATGATGACGGACTTCCCGGCGCTGGCTCCAAAGATCCCCTGTCCCAAAGCTGCAGAAGTCTTTCCCTTTCCTCCCCCACAGAATATGGTAACATGTCCTCTTCCCATTCTACACTCCTTTCCTGTCCGCCAAAGCAGACATGTGAATTCAGTGTTTTTCTCCCGCTGTGTCCCCGCGCCCGGCAGAAAAAGCAGATTTTCTGCCAGATTCAGGTATCATAATTGCATATATCATACACCAAACATGTATAAAATGCAAGAATCTTCCGCATGTCTGGATGGCTTTTCAGCCACTCCGTTCGCGCCGGGGTCCCAGACGTGCAGCCCGGGATCCGGGAAGACCGCCCGGATCCCGGGCTCGGGCTTGGCAGCCCTATGGAAGAGCAGGCGAAAACTTCCCTTTGTGAGCAAGCTCCCACGGAAAGTTTTCACCTGCTCTTCCGCACGTCTGGCCTGGATCACGTATATTCTAACTTACTTACGGACACTTCATAAGCTGTGCGCCGTTCAGACTCGGTCTCGCTGATCTTTTTTACATACTCCCGGCTCTGGATCCGGCCCCAGATCTGGACGCGGCCGCCTACCTCGAAGCCGGAGGCGAAGCGGGCGTTCCTGCCCCAGCAGATGCAGGGAATGTAATCGGATTTTCCGTAGGGGCGGTTGACGGCGATCAGAAGATCGGCGATCTCGCGGCCCAGGGGCGTCTTCCGGTACACCGGCGCCTTGCAGATGTAGCCGTCCAGGAAGATCTGGTTCGTCTTGGCGCTTTCCACCTCTTCCTCCAGAAACTCCACCTCTCTCGCAAACACGGACAGCACCAGGCGGTTTTTCTTTTCCTCGTGCCGGTTGTAGGAGCGGAACTGACCCGCCACCCGGATGTATTCGCCCGTATAATCCTCCGTGACGTCGATCAGCCGCTCGGAAATCATCACCGGAATCACGTCCGCCGAATCGCTTAAGCGGCGCACCAGTACGTTTACCATATAAAAGCCTTCTCCAAATACTTCATGGCTGAATGTGAAACCTGACACGATTTCTCCGATTACAGATACCTGATTGTTCTCAATGACCTTATCTGACATGACTTTTGTTCTCCCTTCTTCTCCCCGGACCGGCGCCGGACGCGCGCTTATCCTGCCAGCCGGGACCTTTGTATCTTGATTTACTCCCATGACGGCGCACAGTCTTCCCGCTGTCACCGCGCCGCCTTTATGATATATATGTCCTGTTTTCCGGATTTAGAACCGATTTAGCAGCGATTTCCATAAAAATTTTTATTTTGCTTGTATTTGCGGCGGAATGTGGTAAACTGTATAAGTTGGTGAAAAGCAAGCAGTTTAAGTAAATTCGTTACTATTTACAGCCGATTCAGAAATGATAACAGATGTGTCGTGCTTGCACGTAAGCAGCTGTTATCATTTCTGAATCAGGACTGTGAAGCAGTCACCCCACCCATATAAGCAGTCTTAGCTCCGTAAGGAGCGGGACTGGAGCCTCGTAAGAGGCGACGAGTGCGCATGTGGGTGGGGCGGCTGTAAATAGCAGCGTAAATTCAGATGTTTTGAGGAAACTATTATGAAAAGAGAAGATGTTCGAAATATTGCGATTATCGCCCATGTAGACCATGGCAAGACCACGCTGGTGGACGAGCTTCTGAAGCAGAGCGGCGTCTTCCGCGCGAATCAGGAGGTAGCGGAGCGCGTGATGGATTCCGGCGACATTGAGCGCGAGCGCGGAATCACGATTCTTTCCAAAAATACAGCCGTGACCTACAACGGCGTCAAGATTAATATTGTGGACACGCCGGGCCACGCGGATTTCGGCGGCGAGGTGGAGCGCGTGCTGAAGATGGTAAACGGCGTCATCCTGGTGGTGGACGCTTTCGAGGGCTCCATGCCCCAGACCAAATTCGTGCTGCGCAAAGCCCTGGAGCTTTCCCTCCCGGTTATCGTCTGCATCAATAAGATCGACCGGCCCGAGGCCCGTCCCCTGGAGGTAGTGGACGAGGTGCTGGAGCTTCTGATGGATCTGGACGCCTCCGACGAGCAGCTTGACTGTCCCTTCCTGTTCGCGTCGGCAAAGGACGGCTACGCGGTGCGCAGCCTGGACGACGAGCCGAAGGACATGGCTCCTCTGTTCGAGACCATCATCGATTACATCCCCGCCCCGGAGGGAGATCCGGCGGCCGGAACCCAGGTGCTCATCAGCACCATCGACTACAATGAATATGTGGGCCGCATCGGCATCGGCAAGGTGGACAATGGAACCATCCGCGTGAACCAGGAAATGGTTATCGTAAACCACCACGATCCGGATAAATTAAAGAAGGTAAAGATCAGCAAGCTCTATGAATTTGACGGGCTGAAGAAGGTGGATGTGGCGGAGGCCACCATAGGCTCCATCGTAGCCATCTCCGGCATCGCGGATATCCATATCGGCGATACCCTCTGCTCTCCGGAGCACCCGCAGGCGATCCCCTTCCAGAAGATTTCCGAGCCGACCATCTCCATGCAGTTCATGGTAAACGACAGCCCGCTGGCCGGACAGGAGGGAAAATACGTCACCTCCCGCCATCTGCGCGACCGCCTCTTCCGGGAGCTGAACACAGACGTGAGCCTCCGGGTGGAGGAGACGGATTCCACCGAGTGCTTCAAGGTATCGGGCCGCGGCGAGCTACATCTTTCCGTCCTCATCGAGAGCATGCGCCGGGAGGGCTATGAGTTCGCGGTCAGCAAGGCGGAGGTCATCTACCATACGGACGAGAATGGAAAGAAGCTGGAGCCCATGGAGCGGGCCTACATCGACGTGGACGACGAGTACGCCGGAAACGTCATCCAGAAGCTGGGTGAGCGAAAGGGCGAGCTTCTCAACATGCACAGCAACGGCAGCGGCTCCACCCGCCTGGAATTCCTGATTCCGGCCAGAGGCCTCATCGGCTACCGGGGCGAGTTCCTGACAGACACCAAGGGAACCGGCGTCCTGAATACGATTTTCGAAAATTACGGTCCCTACAAGGGCGACATCCAGTACCGCAAGCAGGGCTCTCTCATCGCCTTTGAGGCAGGCGAGGCCATCACCTACGGCCTCTTCAACGCCCAAGAGCGGGGCACCCTGTTCATCGGGCCGGGCGAGAAGGTCTACGCCGGCATGGTCATCGGCCAGAATGGAAAAGCTGAGGACATCGAGCTCAACGTCTGCAAGACCAAGAAGCTGACCAATACCCGTTCCTCCAGCGCGGACGAAGCCCTGAAGCTGACGCCGCCCCGGATCCTGAGCCTGGAGCAGTGCCTGGAATTTATCGACACGGACGAGCTTCTGGAGGTCACGCCGAAGAGCCTTCGCATCCGGAAAAAGATTCTGGACCCGACCTTACGGAAACGGGCCGCCTTCAGCAAAAAGGCATAGCTTTTCGTTATGTTCCAGCATTCATTTTGAGTATTTGATTTCTTTTTTCCTGCCCTTTATAATAAGGGCAGGAAATTTTTTGCGCAACAACGATAAGCAGCATCAAAAAGGAGGATATCACATGATTTACAAAGAATTTCAGGATCTGAAATTATCTGCTCTGGGCCTTGGCTGCATGCGCCTGCCGTTAAAGAGCAGTTCTGACGCGGACATTGATGTGGAAGCGACACAGAAAATGGTGGACTACGCCATGGCGCAGGGCGTCAACTATTACGACACGGCCTGGGGCTACCACGACGGCCATTCCGAGACGGTCATCGGAGCGGCTCTGAAAAAGCATCCCCGGGAGAGCTTTTATCTGGCCAGCAAATTCCCGGGCTACGATCTGGCCAACATGCCGAAGATAAAGGAAATCTTCCCGCGCCAGCTGGAAAAATGCCAGGTGGAATATTTTGATTTCTACCTGTTCCACAACGTCTGCGAAATGAATATCGACGCCTATCTGGACGAAAAGTACGGCATTATGGACTATCTGCGGGAGCAGAAAAGGAATGGCCGCATCCGCCACCTGGGCTTCTCCGCCCATGGGAGCTATGACGTCATGAGGCGCTTCCTGGAGGCTTATGGAGAGGAAATGGAATTCTGCCAGATCCAGCTGAACTATATCGACTGGCATTTCCAGGACGCGGAGGCCAAGGTGCAGCTGCTCCAGGAATACCATCTTCCCGTCTGGGTCATGGAGCCTCTTCGCGGCGGCCGTCTGGCAAAGCTTGACGGCGCGGCCGTGTCCCGCCTGCAGGCTCTGCGCCCTGACGAGACGGTTCCCGCCTGGGCCTTCCGTTTCCTGCAGACGGTTCCCGGCGTGACGATGGTGCTCTCCGGCATGTCCAGCTTCGACCAGCTGAAGGATAATATTGAGACCTTCTCTTCCGAAAAGCCGCTGAACGGAGAGGAAATGACCGAGCTGCTCTCCATCGCAGACGCCATGGCAAACGGCGTTCCCTGCACCGACTGCCATTACTGCACCTCCCACTGCCCGCAGGAGCTGGACATTCCTTCTCTCATCAAGCTGTACAATGAGCATGTCTTCACCGGCGGCGGCTTTATCGCCCCCATGGCGCTCTCCGCCCTTCCGGAGGAGAAGCAGCCCTCCGCCTGCATCGGCTGCAGAAGCTGTGAGCAGGTCTGTCCGCAGCAGATCAAAGTCTCCGAGATCCTGGCGGACTTCACGGAAAAGCTGAAGGCTTAAGCGGATCCCCTGTGCCGCAGGGGGGAAATGGACACGCAGGCGTAAGGTTAAGAGGGCGGCCTGGACCGCGTCCGCCTGGCTCACTGCCCACGGGAATAGAATTTTCAGAAAGGATTGACATTTTCTTTAGAAATCATTATACTGAATTTGTACAATTCCATAGAAAAGTATTAAGTGTCTGTCTGGGCGGCGAAGTCCAGCCGGAAAGAGGGAATCAGGTGGAAATCCTGAGCGATCCGGTCACTGTAAGCAGGGAGCGCATCCTGAGAAATATCCATTGTACGGCAAGCCTGTATGAGAAGGATGGGAAGAGCGCATTGATCTGTGAGCCAGGAAACCTGCTTAATGCTTGAGGAGAGACTTCCGAAGAAAGTTCAATTCCTGATAAAAAGAGGACGACCTCTTTATCATTGTCTGCTTTCCCTGGAAAGCAGACATTTTTATTTATGGAATGCTCAATGTGGAACCGTACAAAGGCCGGACAGCAGAAGTAAGGACAGCAGGTTCTGGCAGGCTGTGACGGCATTCAGTCTGCTACGCCCTGCGCGGTTCTCTGATGCCTTATGCTGCCCCCTGGCAGCATCGTCCGTACCGGCCTGGCATAAGCGTCCACTGCGGAAGCTTTCTGCCCTTCTCCTCTTCAGATCCCTGCAGAATTACACTCTCCATCAGGGGTTTGCAGGAAGGGCAGACGCACCGCAGCGGGCGCTTATGTATTTTCTTCTAGATTTCTTCCAGATTATTTTCCTCTTGTATTTTTTGTGCAATGATATTATACTTCTCAGTAGCAGGTGTCTGTTCCGACAGGAGCCGACTTAATAAGGAAGCGGGTGAAAATCCCGCGCGGAGCCGCCGCTGTAAGGGGGAGCCGATGCAGATATGCCACTGGGAAAAGGTCTTGCCTGTCCTGGGAAGGCTGCAAAGGCGTGGAACCCAAGCCAGAAGACTTGCCTGTGGGAATGTTTCACAGTCTCTACGCGCACTTGGAGGGAAACAGCTTTCAGATGGTAAATACGGGCCGTCTCTGTATATATTTTCATATACGGAGACGGCTTCTCTGTTTTTCTGCCCTCTGTGCAGAATTCAGATACCCCGCAGCAGGCTGACAGGGTATGGCAATCGTCAGCTCCGCGAAGGAAAGAGAGGAGTAAGCCGGATGCGTCTGCTTCATACTTCTGCCGGCGACCACTGGCGGGACATGCTCAGAAGACCTGACGGAACCGTCTCAGACCGCATCCGCAGTCTTCAGGTGGAACAGGCTTTCTGGAACCAGCAGATGGCATCCGGCCCTCCAAAACCGGACAGCTACGCCGCTGCGGTCTGGAAGGCGCTGCGTCACCTTACCGCTTCCAGCGCTGTCTCATCTGTACTGGAGATCGGACCGGGCTGGGGAAATTATACGTTCTTACTGGGCCGCGCCTTCGCTTGCCTGGGCTGTGTGGATATTTCCCCTGATAATCTTACGTTTCTCGCGGAAAAAGCCAGGCAGGAAAGTATCTCTCTCGTTACGTTTTGTTCTGCCTGGGAGACCGCGGAAACCGGACGCTGGGATTTGGTCTTTGGCTACAACTGCCTGTACCGAGTGACAGAGCCGGAGCTGTTCCTTCTGAAGATGAACCGCACGGCGCGAAAGCTCTGCGTCATCGGCATGAACCGGCCGCCGGAGCTTCCCTGGCTTCCTGCTTTGGAGGAGGCCGGGCTGGCCATCCACTATACGCGGCAGGGCTGCAGGGAGCTCCTGAATGTTCTCACCTCCCTGGGGCTCAAGGGAAAGTTTGTCACTGTCCCAAACCACAGAAGCTTCCGTTATTCAGACCGGGAAGCGCTTCTAGACAGGGCCGGGCAGTTTCTCCTGGAACCCTGCCCCAGAGAAAAGCTCTGGAAGATCCTGGAACCCTTCCACCGGCAGGAAGCAGACGGCAGTCTGGTCTGTGAGTACGCTTTTTTGTCCCAGCTGCTGGTATGGGCACCTGTAAATTTTGAGGAGGAAACGAATTTATGAAGAACGCAAAGAAACGCATTCTTGCCCTTCTGCTGGCTCTTGCCTGCGTGCTTGGCATGGCAGCCTGCGGAGGACAGAATACGGATACTGAAGCGGAAAACGCCGCTGAGGAAACGACGGAAGCTACAGACAGCGCTGCGGAAGAAAGCGACGGCGCGGAAGAGACGGCAGAGGCTGTGGACCCGGACGCCGAGATCGTTCTGGCCGGATACCGCAACCTGGCGCCCGGAGAGAAGGACGGCTACTACTGCAGCAAGATTCTCTATGTCTGGGAGCCTCTGGTGACCCAGGATGAGAACGCCGCTCCCGTACCCTGCCTGGCGGAAAGCTGGGAGATGAGCGAGAACGGCACTCAGTGGACCTTTTATTTAAGACAGGGCGTGAAATTCCACGACGGCAGCGATTTTAACGCGGACGCGGTCATCGCCAACTTTGACCGTATGAAAATGGGCGTAAAGAGCTCTTCCTTCTACCCGCTGGACATCGATTCTCACTACCCGAACCTGGAAAGCTATGAGAAGGTGGACGATTACACCATCCGCCTGACCTTCTCCCAGCCTGCGCCTACCCAGCTTTACAACATGGTAAACTTCGGAAGCGCCATCTACAGCCCAAACTGCTTCGACGAGAACGGAGACTTCAACGGAATCTGCATCGGAACCGGCCCGTTCAAGATCACGGAAAACAAGTTAGACGAGTATGTGCTGCTGGAGCGCTTCGATGACTACTGGGGCGAGGCCGCGAAGGCCAAAACCATCCGCGTGCGCGTGATTCCGGACGCAGACACCCGTTTCTCCGCTCTGAAATCCGGAGAGATCATGGGCGTCATCGACCTGAACGCCATCCCGACCTCCCTTGCCGTAGAACTGGAGGGCGACGACAATTTTGCCCTTACTACAACAAAATCAACCATGATCCGCTTCCTGTGCCTGAACGGAACCCAGTTCCCCTTCAACGACGTGCGCATGCGTCAGGCCGTCAGCCTGGCTCTTCAGCGTTCCGTCATCACAGAAGATCTCTACGACGGCTTTGGAACGCCGACCACCAATATTCTGAACTACTCCACTCCCTTCTACAAGGAATTCCCGGTAGAGGAGGATATGGAGAAGGCTAAGGAGCTGGCTGCGGAGGTTCTCGGAGACGAGCGCGTGACCGTGACCTATCTTTACAATGGAAGCGAAGCGGCCCAAAAGGGTGAAGCGGAGCTTATCGCCTCCTGGCTGTCTGAGATCGGCATTGACTGCGAACTGATGCCCATGGAAATGACTAATATGAAGGAGCAGATGAAGACCGGCGATTACGGCATAGCCAGAATGCAGCAGGGACTTTCCAACTCAGAGCCCTCCACCATCTTCCGCCGCTTTATGCTGACCAGCGGCGATCAGAACCAGAATTACAGCCTGGGCTACCACAGCGACGAGGTGGACGCCCTGATGGCAGAGGCGGAAAGCGCCCTGGACATGGATGTGCGCACAGAGTGCTATAACCGCATCCAGGAAATCTCCACCCAGGAGTTCCCGGTTGTGCCCCTGTTCAACGACGTAACCCTGATGGCCTATAACACAAAGCTGACCGGCTATGACGCCAAGCTCTACGGCATTGAGCTTCCGCTGGTGGCCTGGGCCGAGTAACCACAGAGACTTATCTGCCCTTAAGCCAGCAGGGCTAACCCCTTCCCGGCTTAAGGCAGACCAATACAATCATACACAAACATAATGAAACAATACCTGATCCAAAAACTGATTTCACTGCTGCCTGTCCTGTTCGGCATCTCTCTGCTGGCTTTTGTCCTGGGGATTCTTACCCCGGGCAACCCGGCGGAGCTGGTCCTGTCCCAGGGCGGCTACGAGCCTACGCCTGAGCAGATCGCAGAGATGGAGGAACAGATGGGTCTGGACGCGCCCTATCCGGTACAGTATCTGCGCTGGGTAGGGCGTGTGCTTTCCGGCGACCTGGGGACCTCCTACAGCAGCCGCAATCCGGTAGGGGAGGAGCTGATGCGCCGCCTTCCGGTGACTCTTAAGCTGGCTGCCTGCTCTATCCTGCTGACAGTGGTCTTTGGCATCGCCCTGGGCTGCACGGCCGCCGCCTGGCAGGGAAGACTTCCGGACCGCGTCATCCAAGCCCTGATTAACGTTCAGCTCTCTTTTCCTGCTTTCTGGCTGGCTCTCCTGATGATCCTGTTTTTCGCGGAGACGCTTGGGTGGCTGCCTACCAGCGGTACGGGAGGCCCGCGCTATATGGTTATGCCCTCTCTCGTCCTGTCCAGCGCCAGTATGGCGACTGCCGCGCGGCTGACCCGCTCCGCCCTTCTGGAGGAGTTCGGAAAGCAGTACTGCACCGCCGCCATGGCCAGAGGAATCGGGCGCTGGCGTCTGGTCGTCAGAAACGCCCTCCCCAACGCTGTCGTCCCTGTCATTGCCATGCTGGGAAACAGCCTTGGCGGCATGCTGGGCGGCTCCATTATTATTGAATCCATCTTCGCGCTTCCGGGTATCGGAAGCTACGCGCTGGCCGCTGTCACCAACAGGGATTACCCGGCCTTACAGGGCTATGTTCTGCTGACAGGCTTTATTTACGTTCTGATTACACTGCTGGTGGACACCCTCAGCATGCTGCTGAACCCCAAGGTCCGCCTGGGAGGAAAGAAAATATGAGACACCGTTCCCCAAAGCTTGTTTTTTCCGCCGGACTGCTGGCTCTGATCCTGCTTTCCGGGCTGCTGGCTCCGCTGATCGCCCCATACGATCCGAACGCCATTGATATGAACGTCAAGCTGCAGGGCTTCTCGCCCGCCCACCCTCTGGGCACAGACGCCCTGGGCCGGGATATGTTAAGCCGCGCCCTCTACGGCGGCCGCACCTCTATCCTGCTGGCTCTGGCTGCCACAGCCCTCTCTATGGCCTTCGGCCTGCTGCTGGGAATTCTGGGCGGTTACTTCGGCGGTCCTTTAGACATGGCCATTACGGCACTCGCCAATATCTTTCAGGGCATCCCCGGCACCTGCCTGATGGTGGCCATCGCCGGAATCCTGGGACCGGGCATCCCCAATCTCCTGCTGGCCCTTTTCGTCACCAGCTGGGCCGGATTTTCCAGGATTGTCCGCACCGAGACTCTGCGCATCCGGGAAGAGCCCTACATAGAAGGGCTGCGCTCTCTAGGCGCAGGCTCCGGCCGTCTGCTGTGGAGGCATATCCTTCCCAATATGATGACAAATATCATCGTTCTGTTTACTACCCGCGTAGGCCGCTGCGTGCTCTCCATCGCTTCCTTAAGCTATCTTGGGCTTGGCATCCGGCCGCCTGCTCCGGACTGGAGCGTCATGATAAGCGACGCCCGCCTGGATTACCGGAGCGCCCCGCATCTTATCATCGTCCCCGGCCTGTGCATCTTTCTTCTGCTGTTTGCGCTGAATCTTCTGGGCGACGCTCTGCGGGATCATTTTGACGTCAGAAGCAGGGAGGTGAAAGAGCTTTGAATACCGGAATTTCTGCTGACAGCTTTTCTGTCACCTTTCATCTGCCGGAGGCGGACGTGCGCGCCGTAGACGGCGTAAGCGTACAGTTTCAGGAAGGGAAAATCACCGGCCTTATCGGAGAAAGCGGCTGCGGGAAATCGGTCCTCGGGCTGGCGCTTCTCGGCCTTCTGCCGCCTTACGCATCCACAGAAGGGACGCTTTCTCTGGACGGGCAGGTTCTGACGTCGGCCCTTTCCCGAAAAAAACTGGGCACGGAAATCGGCCTGATTCCCCAGAATCCATCGGATTCTCTGAATCCGGCGCGCACGGTAATGGCCCAGCTCCAGGAGGCCCTTCTGCCGCTCCGGCTTTCCGGAAAGCATCGGAATGAAAAAGCCAGGGAGCTTCTCGTTTCCTTTGGCTTCTCCGATCCGGAACGGATTCTGAAGGCATACCCCCATGAGCTATCCGGCGGTATGCAGCAGCGCGTCCTCTGCGCCCTTGGCGCGGCCTGCTCGCCCCGTTGGATTCTGGCAGACGAACCCACCAAAGGGCTTGACCGGGATCTGCTCGTCCAGGTAGAGGATACGCTGCTGTCTCTGAAGCAGTACGGTGTAAAAAGCATGGTGATCATCACCCATGATCTTCCTCTTGCCCATGCCCTGTGCGATTCTCTGGCTGTCATGTATGCGGGACAGATCCTGGAGTCTGGCTCCGGAGTTCTGGAAAATCCGCTTCATCCCTATACCCGCGTGTTCCTGGACGCTCTGCCGGAAAACGGCTTCCAGAGCATCCCGGGCAGAGCGCCCAGAGCGGGCGAACGCCTCCCCGGCTGTCCCTTTGCTCCCAGATGCCCCTCTGCCACAGAGCAATGCAGAAAAAAAAGGCCTCCGGCTGTCAGCCCGGAGCCTGGAAAAATCGTGAGGTGCTTTCGATATGCCTGATTTGAAATCCGATAACGCCAAATCTGATATCCTCTTAGAAGGAAGAGCCATCGTAAAAACCTTCCGCGGCGGCTTCGGCGGCCGTCCGTACCGCGCCCTTGACCACGCGGAACTGGCTCTTTTCCGGGGAGAAACCCTGGGGCTGATGGGCCCCTCCGGCTGCGGGAAAAGCACCCTGGCCCGGATTCTCCTTCGTCTCATCGAGCCGGACAGCGGCCAGGTGCTTTTCAAGGGAAGGGATGTGACCTGCCACAAAGGAAAAGAACTTCTCCCCTTCCGTAGGAAGGTGCAGCTCATCTCCCAGCGCCCGGAATCCTTTTTTGACCCACGGATGCGTCTGGGCGACAGCATCTTGGAGCCCCTGTCCTTTTACGGCGTCCGGCGCGCCTCCTCCCGGGAGCGGCTTCTGGAACTTCTGGAGCAGGTCAAGCTCACCGACGAACTTCTCACCCGCTATCCTCATCAGGTCAGCGGCGGAGAGATCCAGCGCTTAAGCCTCTGTCGGGCCCTGCTTCTGGAGCCGCAGCTTCTGGTCCTCGACGAACCCACCTCCATGCTGGACATTTCCGTGCAGGCCCAGATTCTGCAAATCTTACGGGAACTGAAGGAGACGCACGGGCTCTCCTATCTTTTCATCACCCACGACAGGGAAGTGGCGGAATATATGTGTGGGCGGATACAGTATCTTTTGTGAATCTTGTATTCCATATACGCAAATGTTTGATATAATGAAATCGAACTTCCTATTTAAGGTGGCCATTGACGATTTGCGGAAACTCCATGCACAGCAGACACACCGCACAGAATGATACAGTTATGGACTCTTCGCAGGTGGATCTGACCGAAGAAACGGGAGCGGCTGCCGCCTAGCGGTGCCGCTCCCGTTCCTTCGCATACAGTATCAATTCTTTCAGGTCCTCCGCCAGACTTCCCTCCAGCTCCTGTTCCAAACCCGGCGCGCAGATGACGCGGCTGCAGTGATCGATCAGTGCTTTCGCTTCCATCTGCTTCTCTTCTGAAAACGGACGGAAGGGTTTTTCCATAATCAGCCTGGAAGCCAGCGCCCTGGCTGCCGGATAGTCCAGATCGTTCTCCCACAGAATCCCCGCCGCAAACGGAACCCCTTCCCGCTGAAGCCTGCGGAACACCGGTGTCCCCAGACCGCAGCCTGCAATCACGAAGACTTCCGGGACTCCGGCCATTTTTTCCAGCTCCAGACTGCCGGTGAGCTCATCATAGGCTCCCGCAGTCATTCCATAAAGCTGCGGAATATAGCCGCCGGAAAAAATCTCTTCCGGGACTCCGAAGCGGTCGATACAATCGCCGCGCACACAGGCGATCCGGTCTGAAACCCGCTCTGCCAAATCAAGCTCATGCAGCGACATGATAACGGTCAGCTTTTTCTCCTTTGCCATCCTTTGAATCACGGACAGAAACTCCAGTTTATAGCGGATGTCGAGAAAGGAGGTCGGCTCGTCCAGCACCAGCACCGTCGGCTGCTGGCAGAGCGCACGGGCCAGCATCACCCTCTGTTTCTGCCCGTCGCTGGTCTGACGGAAATCTCTGTCTTTGAGTTCCTGGATATGAACCAGCTCCATGGACTCCCGGACAATCTTACGATCCTCGTCATTTAACACGCCGAAGCGTCCTGTATAGGGATAGCGTCCCGTGGAAACCACGTCCTCGCAGGTCATAAGCTCCGGGCGCACCCGCTCCGTAAGCACGACAGACAGCCTGCGGGCCAGCTCATTTCCGGTGAAAGAGCTCATATCTCTCCCATCCAGATACACCGCTCCGCCGATCAGGGAAAGCTGCCGGATGATGCTTCTTAAAATCGTCGTCTTCCCCGCTCCGTTCGGCCCGATCAACGTCAGGATCTCTCCCCGGCGGACCTTCAGCTCGATATCCCGGATCAGGGGCACACCGCCGTATCCCACTGACATTCCCTTCGTATAGAAATAAAATTCCTCCGCAGCCATCACATGCCCTCCTTTCTGGTCCGCAGCAGAATCACGATCACCACCGGAGCGCCGAAAACCGCCGTCACTGTACTGATGCTAAGCTCCGTAGGCGCGAACAGAGTCCGCGCCAGAAGGTCGCAGAACATGCAGAAGGCGGCTCCGCCCAGGAAGCTTGCCGGAATCATCAGAAGCGGCCTTGAGGTGTGAAACAGGTTTTTCACAATCTGCGGCACCGCGATTCCCACAAAGGACACTGGCCCTGCAAAAGCCGTCACACAGGCGGAAAGAAGGCTGGAAAGCAGTACCAAAAGCGCGCGGAACAGCTTGATATTCAGTCCCATATTCTGCGCGTAGGCCTCCCCCAGCTGGTAGGCGCTGATAGACTTTGACATCAGGAACACGCAGGCTGAGGTCAGAAAGATCACCACAGTCATGACTGCCACATTGTCCCAGCTTATGCCCGAAAAGCTCCCCTGGGACCAGTTATGCAGGTTCACGATATCAGAATCATCCGCGAAGGTCACTACAAAATCCGTAATGGCCGTGCAGATGTAGCCAATCATCACGCCGCTTACGATCAGCGTCGCCATATGGCTTAGCACCTTCGACATCAGCAGCACAAAGCCCATAGATATCATCGCCCCCGCGAAAGCCGCCGCGATCAGAAGCAGAGAGCTGGCCTGCATGGCCCGCTCCAGAAGATATACCATCACCAGAGCCACCACCAGCTTGGCACCTGAGGATATGCCCAGAATAAACGGCCCCGCAATCGGATTGTGAAAAAAGGTCTGGAGAAGATAGCCTGAAAGAGCCAGGCCGCCGCCCAGGATGGCGGCAGCCAGAGCCCGGGGCAGACGGATCTCCAGCACAATACCCGCCGAGACAGAAGAACCGCTTCCTTCTCCCAAAATCGAAAGCACCTCCTTCAGCGGAATGCTGACACTTCCAATGCAGACATTTGCTCCCAGAAGAACCGCCACAGCCACAGCAAGACAGAGAAAAATCAACGCATATCGGTTCCGTTTCATCGGTTACTTCAGCCTGTACAGATAGACCAGGCCGCCCTCCTCCCCGTTTAGCATTCCATGAATATCCGCAGTTATGGTTCCCAGCTCCATGGAGGACTGGTACAGATCCCTGGTAGTACAATACACATTTCCCTCCCGTACCGCTTTGAACTCCTCCAGCAGCTCACTTTTCCCCAGAAGCTCCTCCACGGAGGACAGTTCACCGTCAATGGCGCTGTTGTAAATGATATAGTCCGCCTCCCGGGCCGCCGCATAGAATTCCTCCATCTGCATACTGATGGTTGAAGATCTGGTATCCTCGTCTTCTCCCAGGCTTTGAGGAAGATAGGTCCCCCCTGCCAGCTCAATCATCTTCGGCAGATAGTCGGAGGATCTGCGTACGTTGACCTCTCCGTTGCTGGTGATATAAAAGAAGGCCACCGTCTTTCCCGTATCCGCCGCGTCTCCGATAGAAGCAAAGGCTGCCTGCTCTGAATCAAAGGCTGCCCGGGCTTCTTCGGTCCGTCCCGTCAGAAGGCCGTAGAGCTTCACCCATTCCGTTCTTCCCAGAGGCTCCTCCTCGTAGCTGGAATAATCCACCAGCACGGGAATATCAAACTTCTCCAGCTGTTCCCTGACCTCCGGCGTATGATAAACCATCGTATTTTCAATGGCCAGATCACAGCCCTCCGCCAGAATCCTTTCGTAGTCGGGCGCGGAATAATTTCCGGCATACAGAATCTGCCCGGACTCCACCGCCTCCTTCGCCTCCTCCAGGTACCAGCCGTCAGCTTTGGTCCCTGTAAAGCTCAGCGTGTCCAGCGCGTCCATGGAGATAAACATATCCATGACAGCCGAGGCCACCAGATAGATCTCATCCAGAGGCTGATAAAGCACGGTGATATCCCCGTCCAGATCGCCCGGAGCCTCACTGCCCTCCGGCACCACCAGATACCGCTCGTTTCCATTGATGGTGACCAGGGAAAAGCCTCCCGTGTAGTAATCTACCGCAAACTTTTCCGCGTAAAGCAGCTCCATACTGTCCTCATAGACAAGCTCCCTGCTGATATCCGTATCGTGCGCGCCGGCGCTTCCGCCTCCCGCGTCCTGTCCGCACCCGCTGACCATCGAAAGCAATATCAGCAGGCTCAAAAATAATCCCGTAAATCTCTTTTTCATTCTGATTTCCTTCTTTTCTTTCCCGCGAAACACGCCGCTCCAAGAGCTGCCAGAACCAGAACCACAGCCAGCGTGATTCCTCCGGCCGCTCCCGGACCTTTCGCGCCTGCCGGCTCGATCGAAGCGGACGCGAAGGTCAGCGTATAGTCCACCTCGTGAGGCCTGCTCATGGCTGTTGTGTCCGCTGTGACCTCTATCGGCTCGTCAAAGGCCGTGACCGGGATCTCAAACACCGAGTTTCCTTCTTCATTGATCGGCAGATACTGCTCATTCTCCACCTTCATGTAATCATAATGGGAGCTGCTCCACTCGATCCGGGCGTATGCCTGCCCGTCCTCCACGAACAGCTCTGCCGGGGACGTCACCTGTGCCCTTCCGGAGCCGCCTCCCAGCTCTACCTCCACGGTATATTCTCCGTTCTCCAGAGTCAGAACGGCTTCATTTTCATTTTCCATATCTGTCTGCTTCCTCTCTGATGTCCGGCAGACAGCTGTCTGCCGGGCGCACTTGCACAAACGCAGAGGCTGCCGCAATCTATTTACGGCAGCCTCTCGTTCTGCTGATTTCGCCATGCTGCGAAAAGCTTATTCTTCCCCGGCAGCCGTCTCTGCGGACTCCTCCATGGGCTCCGGATTGGATACGCTTACCTTATGATCATAC
>CALWQJ010000021.1 GCA_944383645.1 uncultured Merdimonas sp. | reverse complement strand
CTCGGCCCGGAGCGCTTTCTCTCCCAGGTGCGGGAGCGGGTCAAAAGACAGCATGAGCTGCTGCGGTTCTGCTGAGCCACTCCATATTTTCAGGCATATCGCGGAAAAAGAAACGCGGCCCCCATGAATCCTACGGGAAGCCGCGTTTCTTTTTTATCAGTTTTTAAAATCTGCTGTCATTTTGAAAGCACATTCCGCCATCGAAAGCCCAAATCGCCTGCTTACTTGCCGGCCATCTGTCTTTCCTGGGCCTCGATCATTTTCCGAACCATATAGCCGCCCACGGAGCCGTTCTGCTTGGAAGTCAGGTTTCCGTTGTAGCCGTCGGTCAGGGGAACGCCAAGCTCGCTGGCGACCTCGTACTTGAACTTGTCAAGAGCGCTCTTTGCCTCGGGTACTGCTGCGGTATTCGATGATTTACTGGACATAATAAACTCCTCCTTACTGCAGGCAGAGAGAAAAATTTGCCCTGAAGGCGCCTGCCTGCCGTTTGTTGTTGTTTGTTACAGGAGTTAGTATGTGAAGAAAACAGGGGAATACACTGGCAGTTGTTTGCTGGGCTGATAAAATTTTACTGTTTTATAAAATGGCGCTGGGACTTATGCTGGAGCTTATCTGTTCCTGCTCCTATAGAAACGCCATCGCCACAGTGCCGGCCGTCAGAAGCGCCAGCCCCGCAGCCGCTCTCCCGCTCAGTCTTTCGCCAAAAATAAAGTAGGAAAAGGCCGTCGTCACCAGTATGCTCAGCTTGTCTATCGGAACCACCACGCTGGCAGGCCCCTCCTGGAGCGCCCGGTAATAACAGAGCCAGGAGGCTCCGGTGGCGATACCGGACAGGCAGATAAAGGCCAGCTCCTTTCCGGAAATCTCCCGCACCTCCCGGCCCTTTTTCTGAATTCCCACCATCAGCCAGGCCATCGCCAGCACCACGCAGGTGCGGACGGCGGTTCCCAGATTGGATTCCACGCCGGTGATGCCGATTTTCCCAAGGATTGCCTGCAGGCTGGCAAAAAGAGCCGAGCCTGCTGCAAAGAAAAGCCAGCCGTGTCCTCCGGCCGCAGCCTTTGGGGAGCCAGTGTCGCTTAAGGCGTCCGCTTTACATGAAGTCTTTTTCTCAATCATCAGAAAAATGCCAATTGCAATGGAAAGGACGGCCAGCCCCTTGGGCAGGGAAACGCCCTCTCCCAGCAGAAGCAGCGCAAAAAGAATCGTAATGACGGTGCTGGACTTGTCCACAGGCACGACCTGATTGATATTTCCCAGCTGCAGCGCTTTGAAATAGCAGAGCCAAGAGGCTCCGGTAGCCATGCCGGACAAAGCCAGGAGCACAAGCGTCTCTGCGCTTAAGGAAGACAGCTGCGCCTGCGACCCGGCCACAAACACCATCACCCAGGAAAAGATAAGAACTACTATCGTGCGCACCGCCGTCGCCACCGTCGAATCCGTATGCCGAATCCCGCATTTGGCCAGAATCGAGGTGATTCCCGCAAAAAAGGCGGAGCCCACAGCATAAAAAAGCCACATTTCCTCTTCCTTCCTTCTTCTCATTTTCCAGAGCTGATACGAGGATTCGGCCATCAGCCTCCGGCCGGCAGCTCTTCCTTCCTAGTATACGACATCTTTTCCGATATATCCATGGATTCCCTGATATTCCGGCCCCGGCCCCGCTCGCGCGCCACATCGCCCCAGAACTGCATATCTTCATTCTGCATTAGTCCTCCATTGATAAGGTTACTGTCACATCGCCGCTGCCCAGCGCTTCTACCCAGCCAGTGAGGTCATCGATATGACCAAGCCTTGTGTAGCTCCAGGAGTTGGAACCATAGAACATGACGATCTGATTACCCTGGTACAGCACAATATCCCCGGCATGGGTCGTGGTCTGTCTGTTGCTGGCAGGGAGGCTCTGGCCCAGCGGCCCCACCTTTTCAAAGCCGGCATAATCGCTGAGCTGCAGGGTAACAGGGCCGCTCTCCATCATCTGAACGAGAGCATCCACGGCGCTGTTGTTCTCCAAAGTGGCAGTAAAATCCTGCCCGTTTACATTGACGTTCATCTTCATTTTCTTTTTCTCCATCTGATAGATGAGATAGTCCAGACAGTCAATCCGCCTTTCATCCCGATGGAGCTTTTCCAGTAAATGCTTTCTGTGACCGGAGAGAAGCCTGAGCTGCTGTTCCCTGCCCCCGCATTCCTGAAGCGCCATAAACTTTTCTACCATCTCATCGGTACAACCGGCATCCTTCAAATTTTGAATGACGGAATACGCATACGGATCTTCATTTTGTGCCAAAGACTGCTTTTTTATTGTTTTCAACTCCTTATTGTTTTTTGGTCAGATTGCTTTCGCAGATTAAGATTAAAGGAAAGCCCCGTTGCAGACCTGCAATACCTGACCTTTTACATGGCGGCCCATCTTGCTGGCCAGATACAGGCAGGCATACGCCTGATCCATGGGGTCACACTCCGGACCGGGGAAGTAAACAAATTTGTTATTGTTTACATCTACAGTGTACTGTCGCGAGAATTAAATATCAAATACTTATCATTTATCATTTTTCATAGTTGACGGTTATAGTATTGTTCGATATACTAGCTAACAGGAGGGGATTTCGATGGAATTTCGAGTGTTAGAATACTTTTTGGCAGTGGCCAGGGAACAGAATATCACCGCAGCGGCAGAGTCTCTGCACATCTCTCAGCCAGCTTTATCCACGCAGCTGAAAGCACTGGAAGCAGAGCTGGGAAAGCAGCTCCTCATTCGCGGCGTAAAAGGCTCCCGCAAAGTCGTTTTGACGGAAGAAGGGATGATCCTGCGTAAGCGGGCGGAAGAAATGATTTCGCTGATGCGCCGCACAGAAGAAGAAATCACAGGCGCGGGCGAAACCATTGCCGGAAACGTTTTCATCGGGACCGGCGAAACGGAAACCGTTCGTTTGTTTGCACAGGTTGCTAAAAAATTGCAGCAAAAATATCCAGATATCCGGTATCACATCTCCAGCGGCAATGCGGAGCATGTTCTTGAATATCTGGATAAGGGGCTTATTGATTTTGGACTGCTTTTTACAGAGATTGATTCACAGAAATATGAGGCCATCCCGGTTCCAATCAAAGATACCTGGGGTGTGCTAATGCGTAAGGACTCTCCTTTGGCAGAAAAAGAAACGATCTCCCCGGAGGATCTGTGGGATAAGCCGCTGATCGTATCCCATCAAAAGGGGGATGACGTATATCTGAATCAATGGCTTCAGCGGGAAGCGTCAGAACTGCATATCGTGGCCACTTATAATCTGCTTTTTAACGCTTCGTTATTAGTAAGCGAAGGGCTTGGGTATGCTCTGTGTTTTGACAGGCTCATTAACACGCAGGGAAGCAGCCTGTGCTTTCGCCCGTTTTCCCCCCGATTGGAAGCGCGGGGGCGCATCGTCTGGAAAAAATATCAGGTGTTTTCCAAAGCGGCCGGTCTCTTTTTGCAATGCCTGCGGGAGCTGCTGGAGGCGGAAATGTAATTCTTTCCGCTTCCGCCCTTTCCGCATACTGATATTTTCACTTTGACACCTCCTCCAGATACAGGGAAAGATGCACGTCGCCCGGTATCGCAAAACCGCACTGCTCGCAGACGCTGTCTCCCACAGTCAGCCCGTCCCTCTCAAATACTTCTATCACGCCGCCGCACTTGGGGCAGTCAACCTCCTCAATCGTCGTCATGCCTCGCGCTTCCTGGCATCCGGATAAAATATCACTCATTTTCGCACCTGCTTTCTATCCTGAATTCTTTGCATTTTTTCATGTAATCCATCACAATATCCCCCACGTAAGCCACATCCTCTGCAGAAAATGCCGCAGGGAAATTATCTGAAAAAAGGATCTGGGCGGAAGGCGGGAATCCCTCCTCCGGTTCTCCCTCCCACAGGATCTGACAGAGCTTCAGATCCTCCAGAAACTCAAACTCATATGCCGCGTCTCCTGTCTCCTTTCTGACTCCATGCAGGCTTTCCATGATCCTGCGAAACTCCGAAAGGCGGGTCCCGTAGTTTCTTGCCAGCCGGAAGATGCATCTGCCCTGAAACTGGCGGTAATATACCTCGCCCCAGGGAAGGTCGTGGTAGGAAATCAGCTTCCCGGAGCTCATCACCGCGTTCCCGTCCAGCAGATACCGGAGCAGCAGAATCTGTGCGTCGATATTTTCTTCCAGCATATAGATGCCGTTCCCCGGTTCCTGATGGCGGATCTGAAATCCCGGATGCGTCACCTGATAGAGCACTCCCATAAACCGGATCAGGAATGCCTGCTCCTTTTCGTGAAAGACAAGGCCGGAGCTTTCGCTTATCACCCTGGGAGAGGTCTCCTGATACCGCTTCAGGTAATGGCGGTACGGCTGCTGTGTCAGGTTATCCTTTGCGTATTCCAACTTCATATTTGATACAACCAACCTTTCCTTTTTCTTTCCAGTTTCATTCTTTTGGCTATTCCTTTGGACTACAGCCCCAGCTTTTCCACAATCTCCTGAAGAGCTTTGCGCACCGGCGACTCTTCCGGGAGCTGTATGATGGGTTTCCCGTCGCAGTCAAAGCGGTAAATCATATCGTCGTGGGGAACCACTCCAAGGAGCTCCAGGTTCTGCTTTTGTATCTCTTCCAGCGTTCCGGCGTCCAGCTTTCCCTCCGGGGCCCGGTTGATGATAAGGCCCATCTTCTTCGGCTTAAAATTCAGCTCCTTCATCAGAGCGGCGATCCGACCGGCCGCCTGCACACCCCTCCGGGAGCAGTCACTCACCAGGATCGCGATCTCCATCATTGGCAGAATCCCGCGGCTTACATGCTCCATTCCTGCCTCATTGTCCACGACCACATAAGGATAATGGCTCTGCAGCTTCTGCACCTGCGTCTGAACCAGTCCGTTTACGAAGCAGTAGCAGCCCTGCCCCTGGCTTCGCCCCATGACCATCAGATCAAAGTCGTCCTCCTCTGTAAGGGCGTCTGTCAGCCGGGCCTCCAGATAGTCCTTTTTCGTCACCCCAGCGGGAATCTTATACCGGCTGTCCGAGCCTACCCGCTCGATCTCCTCCCGGAGCTCCCCAAGGGTGATGCCCGCCTCCACGCCAAGCACCTCATTGAGATTGGAATTGGCGTCCGCGTCCACGGCCAGAACCGGCTTCTTCCCACTCTGGCAGAGATACTGAATCAAAAGACCGGTAAGCGTAGTCTTTCCCACGCCGCCCTTTCCGGCTACTGCAATCACATGTCCCATACATTCTCCATCCTTTCCTGTGTCGAATCCACGTCTCCGCACTTCCGGCGACATTTAAAATACATGCTGTTATTTAATGAACAGTGTGTTGATTTTCTTTTCAAATTGATTATAATAAAAGTATCAGAAAATACAATCATCAATTCAAAGCTGTCTGTAGGTTTCTGAACAGTTTTCGGTATTCTGTTCAGAAACTCTAATAAAAATCATCGAAAGAGGAGGAAATTCCCATGCCGGAAAAGACACAGAAGGAAGACCGGCGGACACGTTATACCCGCCAGGTCATAAAGGAAGCATTTTTAAAGCTTCTGGGAGAAAAGGAATATCCTAAAATCACTGTCACAGAAATCTGCCGGATCGCAGAAATCAACCGGGGAACCTTCTATCTCCACTATTATGATACTGCCGATGTACTGGACGATCTTCTAAATGAAATTCTGAAAGAAACCACCAGCGTCATCGACCATGTCTTCTGCTCCGCGAGGGCCTCCGGGAGCTGCTCCTATCCCTTCTGTGACAGGTTGCACAGCAGCGGCCGCTATCAGGCGCTTTTTCTCGACGACACGATCTCCGCGCAAATCATAGAAAAAATGGCGGAAACGACAAAAGAAGACTATGTGACCTGGCTGATGTCACACAGTCTCCTTACCTTTGAAGAGGCCGAAGCCATCTTTTATTTCCAGATGAACGGCTGTCTGTCCATCAATAAAGTCATGCTGCGCAATCACTGCTCCGACTGGAAAAAGATACAGCGGGCCATCGATCAGTTTATCCGCGCAGGTCTGGAATCATTTCTGATCCGGGATCAGAGAGATTTCTCTTCTGTGTGAAGCCCTTTCCATGCCTCTTCCAGTTTTCCAAACATCACTTCTCCCGCAGTCACCGCGTCTTCTATCGTCAGATAATGATCCGCGCTGGCTGATACGAGCATCTTTCCGGAGGCTGGAAATTCCTCGTCCGCGAACCATATCTTCACCGCCACCGGGTACCGCGGCAGAAAGGGAAATACCGCGCACAGGTCTGCATTGCTGTCCTGAAATCCGGCGCCGAGGGATCTGCAGACCGCTTTGATTTGTTCCGGTTCTCTATCCTTCAGGAATCTGGCAAGGGCCAAATCTGCCGTGCGGTCGAACTTTGTCCCCCGGATCAGTCCGTCTTTCAGATTTCCAAACGTTATCATTTCATCGGACAGCTGCGTTCCGTCGGCAATGGAAAAGTAATGCAGCAGGATCAGATGGTGCCACTCCTCCGGCTGCGGCCTTACAGACCAGTCCTCTGTGCTCACTTCCAGCCGCTGATTCAGGCTTTGCAGGCTCAAAATTTTTTCTTCTGGTTTCCACTCGGCGCCGGCCAGCCCCGCAAGCTCTTCCGGACTGCGCCCCGAAAGCCAGCCCTTCGCTGCTGTCAGCATTTCCTGAAAGGCACTGTTTTTTCTTTCCTGCTGCATTTTACATCCCTCCGTTTTCATTTCTCTCTCCCGCTGCCCGTTCTCCCGCCAGCCCGTGAAGAATTTCCGCCAGTTCTCCGTCCAAACCGCAGGATTTTTCCCGGATTTCTTCTGGTATATAGATCTCTCCCAGATTCACAGTCACGTATCTGGCTTCGGGCTCTGCCGCTGCAAGGCGCATCAGGGGAGCCTTGATCAGCTGGTTTCTCCAGCCGATGCCAAGCTCCAGAATCACCAGTCTTTTCTCATGATACTGCCTCAGAAAAGCCTCCAGCCTTTCCTGGCTTTCTGTCTGCGGAATAAAGTTTTCAAATTCCATGTGGACCTGCATGGGACCGCCGCAGGCCGGACAGCGGGGAACCAGCCCGGACGGAACCCTTCCACCCTGCTCTGCCGCCGCCATTTTCTCCGCCAGCTCTCCCCAGGGATAAACCCGGTCATGGCACCGGGCAGCGCACTGCATGGTCAGCCAGTTTCCTTCCACCTCATAAATCTTTTCCGGCGCGAAGCCGCACAGCTCAAAATGGCACTCTCCGTTGGAAGTAACTATAAAATAGTCTTTGTCTCCTATCACCGTTTTCAGATCTGCCATCACCTGCGTCTCCTGGTATTTCCCGCAGTAATGGTGTACCAGACGGCTCCAGAACCCCCATTTTTCTTCTTCCGTGGGCCACCGGCCTCCCATGCCCTGAAGAATGCAGCGAAACCCGTATTTTCGTTTTAAATCCCCAAACAGTTCCTCAAACGCCTGATTGTCCGCGAAAAGATGCAGTCCCTCTGTGATCGACAGGCCGTTGCTGGCGCCAATCAGAACCGCATCCGCGTCCTCTATCCATTTCCACGCCTTTTTGATGTTCTCATACATGTCCGGTCTTTTTTCTGCTGCTTTCAGCATGTTCTTCCTCCCTCATGCCCATTTTCTTCCCACATTTCCCGCCGCTGCAGACTCTGCAGCATCTTTCAGCACCCTGGCGATATCTCCCACAATCACCATTCCTTTATCCTCTATCTCCTTTGGCAGAAAATCATACCGGTCGTTCACAGCGATATACCGGGCCTTCGGCAGACTCAGCGTCAGGTTCCAGAAGGGCTCCTGAATGAACATCGGAGTCATGCGCCCCACACCAAGCTCCAGGAACAGTACCTTTTTGTCTCGGTTTTTCTGAATATATTCTGAAATTTTCTGATATTCCCTGTCATACTTTTTACCCTGGAGAAAGTTCCCATACCCACGCACCCAGGGAAACGCCTCCGCTCCGCAATGGGGACATCTGGGAATCAGTTCTGTGGGTACGAAGGTCCCTTCCCCCATGGCCCGGATCATCTCTTCCACCGGCTTTACTGCGTCCCAGGTGTCGTCCTCACAGCACCGGGAGCACTGGAAGAACCTGTGATCTCCCTGAATCTCACTGACCTTCTCCTCCTGGTACAGTTTCACAAACTGAGTATCCTGATTGGTCGTCAAAATATGGAAATCCTTCCCCTGAAGGAGCCTGTCCAAATCCAGATAGGGGGCCCTTACCGGAGCTTTCTGAGTGGTATTCAGAAAGGCAGCAATATAACCCCAGTGCTCCTCACGCGCCGCAAAGGGATACTGCATACCGGCAAAGGCTCCTTCAAATCCATACTTTTCTGCAAATTTTCCAAAATATTTCTGAAAGGACGGCGTATTTCCATAATAAAAATCTCCGCCGCCCGCTGCGGAAAGGCCGGAAGCTCCTCCTACTACCACGCAGTCCGCCTCTTCCAGCTCCTGCAGCAAAGCCTCTATCTGCTTTTCATAGGGCAGCGCTTTTTTGTCCGTAAGCTCATAAGGTGTTTTTCCCGCCGCGTATACTCCATAATATCTGGAATAGTTCATCTGTGTCTGCGTCACAAGGTCTTCATAAAAACTCATGGCGTTTTCCTTCCTCCCGTATCAACTGCGTTGATGCTATCTACAGCCGCACTTGCTGTAAATATTATTTTAACATCATTAGTCTAGCATTCTCTTGCGCATCTGTCAATATGCTGTTATAATTAAATTTACATTAAAGGAGGCTATTCCCATGAAATATTCCACAAAAGTCAGTGATGCCGTCCACATTCTAGCCTTTATTGTATTAAATCCCAAGGGTTCTCTGTCCAGTGACAGCATCGCGGAAAGCATCCATACCAATCCCGGCTGCATCCGCCAGCTCATGTCCGCCCTGCGCAGGGCCGGACTTTTGATTAGTGTCAAAGGCCATCCCCGTCCCTCTTTAAGCAGAGAGCCTTCTGCTATCACCCTGCTGGACGTCTATAAAGCTGTGGAGGGTGAAAACCCCCTGCTCCATCTGGACACTCATACCAACCCGGAATGCGGCGTAGGGATTCATATTCAGTTATCTCTTCAGGATTATTTTGATCAGGTGCAGGAAACTGCAGAAAAAGAAATGCAGAAAATTACGCTTCAGGATATTTTGGATCGGTATCAGGAGAAGCTCTCCCAGCTCTGGGTTTGACAGAAATGGGGGATTCACCAAAATCTTTAGAGCTTCTGTCGGAGTAACCGCCTCTGAATATCGGAGATATTGTCGATAAAAGCTTCCCCCAGGCTGGCAAGGATATGCACCGTCAGCCTGGGGGATTTGATTTATCCTCCGTTTTCTCCCTGAAAGTCTCTATAAGCTTTACTCTATACGTGCTCAATCTTCTGGTTCCCCGTGGACCATACATGCTCTTCTTTTGCTGCTGCCGGCGTATTCTGCGCCATGACACCCACCAGCTTATGAGGCACATAGGCTTCTTCCAGATACAGGATTTCTTCCGGTGTCAATTCCAGATCAACAGCTTTCGCTGCGCCCTCAACGTGATGGAGCTTTGTAGCACCCGCCACAGGAGCTGTGACCTTTGTCAGAAGCCATGCCAGAGAAACCTCTGTCATCGATACCCCATGCCTATCCGCAAGTTCTGCTGCCCGGTCAATGATAATCTGATCCTGAGCTGCAGTGGCATCATACTTGGAACGGGCGTAGCTGTCTTCCCGAAGACGCTTTGACGTCTCACCAGGATGCTTGGAAAGCCTGCCGCCGGCCAGGGCACTGTAGGGAGTCATGGCGATATTGTCTTCTGCGCAGAGTCGGGCCATCTCACGCTCCTCCTCCCGGAAAATCAGGTTGTAATGGCCCTGAATGGAAACGAACTTTGAAAAGCCCTCCTTCTCCGCCAGTGCGTTTGCCTTCGCAAGCTGATAGGCAAAACAGTTGGAAATGCCGATATAGCGTGCCTTTCCGGCCTTCACAATCCGGTTCAATCCGTCCATGATGTCATACAGAGGCGTCTCATAATCCCACATGTGATAGATATAGAGATCTACATAATCCATTCCCAGATTTTTCAGGCTGGTGTTAAGCAGCTGCTCGATATGCTCCTGCCCACTTATACCAGCCGCAATCTCTTCCTGCGTCCTTGGCAGGAATTTTGTAGCCACTACGACCTCGTCTCTTTTCGCGAAATCCTTCAGCGCCCGTCCAAGATACTGCTCGCTGGTTCCGCTCTGATAGGCAATGGCGGTATCAAAAAAATTAATGCCCAGCTCCAGCCCACGCTTTATGATTTCCCGGGAATGCTCCTCATCCAGCGTCCAGCTGTGCTGTCCATTCCTGGCGTCTCCAAATCCCATACATCCCATGCAGATGCGGGAAACCCGCAAATCCGAATTTCCTAATTTTGTATATTTCATTGTCATACCTCGTTCCTTCTATTTTTTACGACTGGTTCCAGCTTTTTTCATACCTTTGGAAAAGTAATGGGCTATGAAAATGAAAAATCCCATCATGGCCAGATAATCCAGGTAAAACAAAGTGTCAGAACGCCTGCCAGCAGCACACAAAGTAATTTTTTCATAAATCCTCATCCTCCATTTCGGAATATTATTTTGAAATGCTTTTTAAGCATTCTTCGGCTTGTTTCTTATCCTGTCTGTTTCTTATCTCGTATCTGAGATAGTCCAGCCGGGAAAGCTGTTTTTCACGAAAATGGATCTCATCCAGGGCCTTTTCCCGAATTTTATCCAGCATTTTAAGCCGCTCCGCATCCTTCTGCTTTCCTTCCAGCACCAGATTCATATAATGCTCCACTTCAGCGGGTTTAAAGCCAATATCATGAAGCGTCATGATCAGGCTCAGACGTTCCAGATCCTCATCTGTATACCGCCAGTCATCCATTACTTTCTGCACCGTGCTGCATAATCCCCATTGTCTGTACTCCTCTAATATTTTTATGGGAATGTGATAACGTTCCGATACTTCCTCCGCTGTCATATATTGCATAATGCTCGTCTTATCCTTCTATTTTGCATGTAGCTTTCGACGCCTAAAAGATTCCTATCTCCGAATCCTGTATTTGAGTTTTTTATTCTAAAGCGTTGTATGTCTCATCGTTTACCGCTTCCAGCCATTCATTGAAGGTGTCTTCACCGGGCAGCTCCACCGCCAGATGGGAGAACCAGCTGTCCTTTGCAGCGCCATGCCAGTGTTTGACGCCCGCAGGGATCTCCACCGCATCGCCGGGATGCAGTTCCCTGGCTTCCTTGCCCCACTCCTGATACCAGCCCCGGCCTTCCGTGCAGAGCAGGAGCTGTCCGCCGCCTTTCTGCGCTTTATGGATATGCCAGTTGTTGCGGCAGCCCGGCTCAAAGGTCACATTTGCAATATTGACGCCGCTTTGACCGGCCACAGGGTTTAGGTAGCTCTGTCCCACAAAATACCGGGCATAGGCATCGTTGGGCTGTCCAAGACCGAACATGCCGCCATGCTGTTCCTCTTTCTCCCCATCCTCGTCCTTCCAGACCTCTTTTGCCAGGCGGAATACCGCCCAGCCCTTGGGCCAGCCGGCGTAAAATGCGGCATGCGTGATAATGGCTGCCGCTTCCGCTCTGGTCACACCATGCGCTTTCGCGTTTTCCAGATGATACACCAGGGAAGAATCTGTGATCCCGGAGGACATCAGCGCCACCAGTGTCACAATGCAGCGGGTTTTCAGGTCAATATCCGGGTTATTCCAGTTCTCTCCAAAGAGAACGTCATCGTTATAATGGGCAAATTTCGGGGCGAAACCGCCCAGCTGATCTCTGCCTGCTGTCTGTACAATTTTTTTACTCATCTGTTATCCCTCCATTTTGTTTTCAAACTGAGCTTCACATGGATTTTCCAATTTGATGCGATTGAAAAGTCTCATTTAAAAAAATGTGAGTGTACCGGAAAGCGTTCTGCTTTTTTGGTACACTCACATTGTAAGAATTTCTCTGCTATTTGTAAAATACCTATTTTCTTTGTATGCTATACTCTATAAGCATTTCTAACCAATTCAAGAAACTTCTGCACTGCCGGGCTCGATGGCTGATATTTCTTCCAGACCATCACCGACGTATTGCTGACTTCTGGATAGAGTGGGCGGAAAACAAGCCCCGGAATGGGTTTTAGCGCTCCTTGGATTACAAAAGCATATCCAAGCCGGCGTTCCACCAACAGGGCGGCATTATCCACCATATCATAGGTACAGAAAATATTCAGTCGCCCGGTATCTCCGCCAAACCATGCTTTTGCTTCCCGCTCATCAATACGCCAGCTGACGATCAACGGAAGAGATTGCAGATCTGCCGGGGTGATTTCTGTTTTTTGTGCCAGAGGGTCGTCTTCCGGCATAAGAATCCCCCATATCTCTTTCTGCGGCAGACGGACAAACTCATACTTCTCCACCTCCACAGGCTCCATCAGGATTCCCACATCCAGAAGTCCTTTATCCAGTTTGTCTTTAATCCCTTCCGCTGTGCCTGTGTGCAGTTCAAACTGCACCTGTGGATAGTTCTGTGAATATTCTTGAAGAAGCTCCGGAAGCGTCTCTGAAACTGCTGCGCTCACTCCAGTGCCGATAGAAATCAGACCCGTCAGCTCATCGCCGCTGTCCAGAAAGTCCTGTTCAATTTTGTCTGCCAGCGCAACCAGTTCTTCCGCCCGGCGGCGCAGCAACAGCCCGGACTCAGTCAGAATAATCTTCCGGTTTGTCCGTTCAAAGAGTCTTGTATGCAGCTCTTCCTCCAGTTCAGACATCTGCCGGCTGAGCGTGGGCTGAGTGATATGTAAGATTTCCGCGGCGCGGGTAATATTTTCTTCCCGTGCGACGGCCAGATAATAGCGCAAGACTCGAAGCTCCATTTGTTTTCTCTCCTCCTAATAGATAAGTGCAGGGTTTTCTTATTGCGCAGCAATCTTTGCCGCCAATTCCTCAAGATACATCCACCGCTCCATCTTCTCCTCCAAAGCCGCTTCTGCTTCTTCTTTCTTGGCCATAAGCTGATTCAGCTTGACAAAATCACTGGCGGAGGCTTCTATGTCCTTGTCTAAGGACGCGATTTTTTCTTCCAGGGCGGCCATATCTGCCTCGATCGTCTCATACTCCTTCTGCTCTTTATAAGTAAATCTCAGCTTCCTTTCGCCCTTGTCCCAGGAGGGCTTTCCGCCAGAAGCCTTCTCAGGCTTCCCGGAGGCAGCGCCGCCTGCCTTTTTCCCCGCGGCTCTGTCCAAACTCTCCGCGGCCTCTGTGCCCAGCTCCCGCTTTCTGGCCTCCAGGTAGTCCGTATAGCCGCCCTCATATTGGCGGAAATGGCCGTCTCCGTCAAAGGCGAAAATCCGATCCACCGTATTGTCCAGAAAATAGCGGTCGTGGGAGACCAGAATCACGATTCCAATGAAGGAATTGAGATAATCCTCCAGAACCGCCAGGGTCGGGATGTCCAGCTCGTTGCTCACCTCGTCCATCACCAGCACGTTTGGCGCGGCCTGCAGAACGCTTAAGAGATACAGGCGGCGCTTCTCACCGCCGGAGAGCTTTCCGATGGGCGCGTACTGCATATCCGGGGTAAAGAGGAAGCGCTCCAGCATCTGGGAAGCGCTGATCCGGCCTTCCCGGGTGGGAATATATTCCGCGATATCCTTCACATAATCGATGACCCGCTGGCTTTCGTCCAGGTCGGGAATTTCCTGGGCGAAATACCCCAGGCGGATGGTCTCGCCCATCTCCACCGTTCCGCTGTCCGGCTCTAGCTGCCCCGCGATGATTTTCAGAAGCGTGGACTTGCCGCAGCCGTTGGGACCCACGAAGGCGATGGTCTGATTTTTCAGGAAAATGTAACTGAAATCTTCGACTATGTTCTTATCGCCATAGCTTTTGGACACGCCATGCAGCTCGATGGTCTTCTTTCCCATGCGGGTCTCCACAGAATCCAGCTCCACCTCTTTGTCAAACTCCGGCGCCCGCCCGGCCTTCAAAGCCTCCAGACGCTCAAGGCGCGCCCTCTGCTTCGTGCTTCTGGCCCGGCAGCCCCTGGCCGCCCAGGAAAGCTCCATGCGCAGAATGCTCTGGCGTTTCCGTTCCGCTGCCAGCTCCATCTCTTCCCGCTGGGCCTTCAGCTCCAGAAAACGGCTGTAATTGGCCTCATAGCTGTACAGTTTTCCCCTGCTGATTTCCAGGATCCGGTTCGTCACCTGATCGAGAAAATAGCGGTCATGGGTCACGAGGATCACGGTTCCCCGGTACCGCTTCAGGTACTGCTCCAGCCAGCGGATCATTTCCTCGTCCAGATGGTTCGTCGGCTCATCCAGCACCAGCACATCCGAGGGCGTAAGAAGGGTTCTCGCCAGCGCCGCCCGTTTTTTCTGTCCTCCGGAAAGTCCGGAGAGCTTCTGCGCATGATCTGTAAGCCCCAGGGTATTGAGCATGCTCTTGGCTTCGTTGTCCGCGTCCCACTCCTCCTGCCGGATGGCGGAAGCGGTGTAGGAAAGCACCGTCTCCTCCTCCGGAAAGTCATTGTTCTGGGTAAGCACGGCGATTTTCAACCCGTTCTGGCGGACGACCTGGCCCCGGTCCGGCTCCTCCGCCCCGGTGAGGATGCGCAGAAGCGTCGTCTTTCCGGTGCCGTTGATACCGATGATGCCGATCTTCTCCCCTTCCTGAATGCCGCAGGAGATGTCGTCGAAAATCCATTTGTCCCCGTACAGCTTGCTGACGTGCTCGATATTCAAAATGTTCATATTTCCAAAAACTCCTCTTTTTCTTTTCCTGTATCACCGCCGGCGAATGCGTATGTGGGTGGACGGCTGCAACGAATCACCCTCCGGCCCCTACAGGCTCATCCTCCGGATTCCTTCCTCCCGGTACGCAAGCAGCCTCTTTTTCAGCGCCTGGTGCTCCGGGAGGGCCAGATCCGGATCCTCCTTCAGAAGTCTTGCCGCCTCCTCGCTGGCTTCCTTCAGGATCTTCGCGTCTGTGAACACGTCGCCGATTTTGAACTCCAGAAGGCCGCTCTGACGCACGCCGAAGAGGTCGCCCGGGCCACGGAGCTTCAGATCCTCCGAGGCGATGTAGAAGCCGTCGTTGGAGTGATTCAGGATTTCCAGGCGTTTTTTTGTCTCTTTATTGTCAGAGCCGCTGAGAAAGATACAGTAGGACTGGGCCTTCCCGCGGCCCACCCGGCCCCGCAGCTGGTGAAGCTGGGCCAGGCCGAAGCGCTCCGCGTTCTCCACCATCATCACCGTAGCGTTTGGCACATTCACGCCCACCTCCACCACGGTGGTGGACACCAGCGCCTGGATTTCCCCCGCCGCGAAGCGTTCCATGATCTCGTTTTTCTCAGCCGGCTTCATTTTCCCGTGGAGATAGGCGATCCGGATGGACGGATCCAGGCTCTTTCTCAGCTTTTCCGTGTAATCGACCACATTTTCCAGCTCCAGCTCCGGATTCTCCTCCACCATGGGGCAGATGATATAAGCCTGATGTCCCGCGCCGATCTCCCGCTCCAGAAAACGGTAGGCGTTCGGCCGCCAGCTCTCATCCACCACACAGTTTTTAATCGGAAGACGGTTCGCCGGCATCTCGTCGATAACGGAGATGTCCAGGTCGCCGTAAAGGATGATCGCCAGGGTCCTGGGGATAGGCGTGGCGCTCATGACCAGCACATGGGGGCGAAGGCCCTTGTCCGCCAGCCGCTCCCGCTGGCGCACGCCGAAGCGGTGCTGCTCGTCCGTCACCACCAGGCCCAGCCGGTGGAATTCCACCTTTTCCTGGATCAGCGCGTGGGTGCCGATGATGATGGCGGCCTCCCCGTTCCGGATCTTATCATACGCCTCCCGCTTCTCCTTCGCCGTCATGGAGCCCGTGAGCAGAACCGTGGAAAGCTCCAGGCCGCAGCCCTCCAAAAGCTCCCCCACCGACTGGGCGTGCTGTCTCGCCAGCACCTCCGTGGGCGCCATCAGGGCCCCCTGGTATCCGCTCTCCGCCGCCGCAAGCAGCGCCAGGAGGGCGACCACCGTCTTCCCGGAGCCTACGTCTCCCTGGACCAGGCGGTTCATCACCCGGCCGCCTGCCAGATCAGCCTTGATCTCCTGCCAGACCCTCTCCTGGGCCCCGGTAAGCGCGTAGGGCAGGGAGGCGATCAGACGCTCAGCCCACGCCCACGCCCGGATGGGACATTCGTTTTCCATCTGCTCCGTCTGCTCCCTCATCTGGCGCAGGGCCAGGATAAACAGGAAGAACTCGTCAAAGACCAGCCGTCTCCTGACTGGCAGCAAATCCTCCTTCTTTACCGGAAAATGGATGGAGCGGAGGGCGAAATTATATTCCGCCAGCTCCTGTTCCCTTCGGATCTCCTCCGGCAGGAACTCCGGCTCCATGGAAAGCTCCTCCAGAGCCTGGCGCACTGCCTTGGCCACCGTCTTGCCCGAAAGTCCTGCCGTCAGCCCGTAGATGGGCTGCATGGTGTCAAGAAGCCTCTCGTAATCCGCCGGGGAATAGATCTCCGGCTGCTCCATCAGGAGACGGCCCTTTTTCTTCTGGATCCTGCCCCGGAAAATATAGGTGCCGCCAGGCTGAATGGCATTGCGCAGAAAAGGCATATTGAACCAGGTCAGATGCAGGTACATGCCGAACTCCTCCAGCGTCAGGGTCGTCACAGTCAGACGGCCCGCCTTTTTGCTGTCCGGCGTCCGGCGCGCGAAGCCTGTCACAGCCTGCACCCGGTCTGTCTCCAGATTGGCGAAGGTCACCGGTTTTTCATAGGTGTCATAGGTTCTCGGATAATAAGACAAGAGCTCTCCCACCGTGTCTACGCCGACACGGTGAAAGAGCGCAGCCGTCTTCTCACCCACGCCCTTCAGGGCGGTCATTGGGGATGCTGTATTCATTTCACACTCCTGTGAAAACAAGTCGTCAATCTTTACTCTACCGATACCACGTAATAATAGATGGGCTGTCCGCCGAAATGCACCTCCACGTCGCAGTCCGGATATTTCTCTCCCAGAGCCTCTCCCAGCTTCTGGGCGTCCGCCTCCTGCACATCCGCGCCATAGTAGATGCTGATAAGCTCGGAATCCTCGTCAATCAGCTCCGCGAACATGGCAAGGGTCGTCTCTGCCACATCCTGTCCCACAGACAGAATCGCGTGATCGCCGATGCCCATGATGTCGCCCTCTTTGATCTCCTTATCGTCGATATGGGTATCGCGCACCGCGTAGGTCACCTGGCCGGTCTTCACGTTGCCGATCTCCTCGGACATGCGGGCCTCGTTCTCCTCTGCGGAAGAATCCGGCATATAGTTGATCATGGCCGTGATACCCTGGGGAACCGTCTTGGTGGGGATCACGATGATGTCCTTGTCCTTGCAGAGAGCCTTCGCCTGGTTGGCCGCCAGGATGATATTCTTGTTGTTCGGCAGGATGAAGATATGATCCGCGTTCACCTGATCGATGGCGTTCAGCATGTCTTCCGTACTGGGGTTCATGGTCTGGCCTCCCTCGATCAGGTAGTCCACGCCCAGGCCCTTAAAGATCTCGCCGATGCCCTCGCCGATGGATACGGAGATGAAGCCCATCTCCTTTCTGGGCTCATTCTTCTTCGCCTCTGCCTGCTGGGCCGCAATCTTGGACGCCTCCTTGATGAGCTTCTCCTCATGCTCCTCCCGCATATTGTCAATCTTTAAGCGGGACAGGGAGCCAAGCTCCAGGGCGCGCTCGATAGCCTGGCCGGGATGATTCGTATGTACGTGGATCTTTACGATATCATCATCCGCCACGCACACGATGGAATCGCCGATAGACTCCAGAAACGCCTTGAATTCACTCTCCGTCTTCGCGTCAAAAGTCTTGTCCAGCATGATCAGGAACTCGGTGCAGTAGCCGAATTTGATCTCTGCCTCGGTCTGCGCGCTGGCCTTCACGGGAGCGCCCTTGGCCTCCGCAAAGGTATAGTCGATCTCCTTGCCCTGGAAGGCGTCGTAGGCGCCTTTAAGCACCTCTACCAGTCCCTGTCCGCCGGAGTCCACCACGCCTGCCTCCTTCAGCACCGGAAGCAGATCCGGAGTCGTAGCCAGCACCCGCTCCGCCTCGGAAATAATCTCAGAAAAGAATATATCCAGATCATCCTCTTCCGCCGCAAGCTCGGCAGCCTTTACAGCCGCGCCCTTCGCCACGGTCAGGATCGTTCCCTCTTTCGGCTTCATAACCGCCTTGTAGGCCGTCTCCACCGCCTTCTGGAACGCATTGGAAAGGATCTGCGCGTCCAGCTCCTCATAACCGCGGATCACCTTCGTAAAGCCGCGCAGAAGCTGCGACAGGATGACGCCGGAGTTTCCCCGGGCTCCCCGCAAGGATCCGGAGGAAATGGCTTTCGCCACATTCTCCATGGTCTTCTCGGACAGACCGTTCACCTCAGAAGCCGCCGACATGATCGTGAGCGTCATATTCGTACCCGTGTCGCCGTCCGGCACCGGGAATACATTCAGTTCATTGATCCATTCCTTCTTTGCCTCCAGGTTCTTGGCTCCGGCCAGGAACATCTTTGTCAGCATCTCTACATCTATCGTTTTCATAACTTCCAAAAACTCCTCCTGCAATTAATCTATTACCCGCACACCTTCTACGAAGATGTTGATTTTCTCAATCGTCATTCCGGTGAATTCCTCCACCTTGTATTTCACATTGCTGATCAGGTTGTCCGACACAGCGGAAATGCTGACGCCGTAAGAAACGATCACATGGAAAGAAAGCGTGATCTTATTGTCATTGATCTCCACATTCACTCCGCGGGTCAGATTGTCTCTCTTGAGAAGCTTTACGAGGCCTTCCTTTACGTTTACCATAGCCATGCCCACGATGCCGAAGCATTCCACGGCCACAGAGCCTGCATATCTGGCAATAACTTCCGGGTCGATCATGACAGCGCCCATCTGCGTATTCATAAGTCCCTTCATTATGATTACCTCCACTTTTATTTTTTATGAAAAGAATCCATTTTGCCGGATCCTTTACCGTGCATTTGAAAACAGGGCGCACTCTCCCCTTTACTACTGGTATTATAACCCGTTTCCCCGGAAAATTAAAGCCATTTTTCGCACTTTATCCAGTTTTAGAAAAAACAGCACGATTTTTAAAATTATGCTTGCAAAATATAGTGGTTTCTGCTAAAATAACCTGTGTTGCGGGTCTATATGCGGTATGCCGTAGATCCATTATCGGTCAAGAGGAGGTGCAAAGATGGCTAAATGTGCAATCTGTGAAAAAGGCGCTCATTTCGGAAACAATGTAAGCCATTCACATAGACGTTCCAATAAGATGTGGAAATCTAATGTCAAGTCTGTAAAGGTTAAGGTTGACGGCGGCGCCAGAAAGATGTATGTATGTACATCCTGTCTGAAGTCCGGTAAGGTTGAGAGAGCATAACTTTAAGATTTGAGAGTAACAGCAGGGCTGCTGCCGGGTATCCGGCATGCAGCCCTATTTTATATTTGATATCAACTCTTCTATTTTCCGCATTTTCCCCCGGAGGAGAACAGGTTATATCCCACAAGGATCAGGGAAAAGGCCGCCAGGGCGCGGACAAACCAGCCGTTCACAGGCATGAAGAAGGTGGTCAGTATCCCTACCCCGATCCAGAACATTACAAATCCAAGCAGCTGCTTCATATGGGCTCCCGGCGCAAAAGCTTCTTATCTTAATTATATGCATTATATGCCGGAACCGCCCTCTCCGATACCGGATACCTGTCTGTCTCTACTTTTCTTCCTTTTCGATATCGTCCACCGCGTCCTGGATCGCGTCCGCCACCGGGCTGCTCTCCTTCTTTCCGCTGGTGAATTTGTTTACGAAATCCGGCACCATATCCAGAATCTTCGTCACCGTATCCTGGTTTTTCACGTTCACCAGCTTCGTCACGCCGCCGGAAATCACCAGAATCGCGCTGGGGGAAATCTTCGCCCCCATACCGCCGCCGGCGTTCTGCTTCTTTTCTCCCGCGAAGGCCCCGGCTCCCACGCCGAAGGATACGTCCACAAGCGGCAGGATAATGGTGTCGCCGACAGTCACCGCGTCGCCCACCACGGTCTTGGTGGAGATAAAGCTGTCCATTCCCTTAAAAAGAGATGCTACGGTGGTATCAAAATTATTATTCATAAGAAAAAAGCCTCCTTATTATTCTCTGCTTTTCTGTTCTTTGTCTGACGCCATGTTCTTTAGTCTGACGCCGCAGTCCGGGCTGTCATCGGTTCAGCCTCCGGTACACATAGCGTACGTTCTTATCCCGGTACAGCCTCCAGGCGATCCGCAGAACCGTCACGATCCGAAGCCGTCCCTTCAAAGACAGCTCCCCGTCCAGCGCCGGCTTCTCAAAATCCGGCTCTACCTTTACATTATCCATAAAAAGCGGATAGAATATACCGATGGCCCCGAGGATCTGCCCGGTCAACGCCGGATCCTCCGTCCCGAAATGAAGCCTTCCACGGATTTTCCGCGGCAGCGCCTGGCCAAGCAGGATTCCCGCCTGCTTCCATACGAGGCTTACCGCAGCCTTCGTCCGCTCATCCAGGGCAAAGGCCTTCATTTCCCGGTATCTTTTTACCATTCGCTTTATTTTATCACAGAACCTCTGGAATGTACATTTCAGATTTTTTAATTTCCGGGGAATTTTCCTGAAGAACCGGATAACGGCACGGAAAAACCGGCGCAGATCCCGCAAAAGACCAAAGAAGCGGCCCTCCGAAGCCTCGTTCTCCAGTTCCGCAGCCGCCTCCGCGTCTCTCTCTGAAGCCGGCTGGGCACTTGTCTCTGCCTCGTCTGCCTGGGAAGCCTCAAAGGAACCGGAAGCATCCGCTTCCCCGGCGTTTTCCTCCGCTGGCACCTCTTCCCTTTCAGAGTCCTCTCCCGCCGTCTCTTCCTCTTTTCCGGCGCTTTGCTCTGTCTTCCTCTGAACCGGTTCCCGGAACGCCTCTTCTTCTTTAAGAGGATCCAGGATTGTAAAACCAAGAAGCTTTACCTTTATCTCAAGCTCCCCGTCCTGAAAGGAAAACGGGATGCAAAGAAGGCGCAGAAGCCAGCTTACCCTTCCCCCCGCCCGGCATTCCCTGCTGCTGCGGATCCCATAAGCCCGGTAGCGCACCGGCACGAAGAGCACCAGAAGCAGGATCAGAAGCGCAAGCCCCAGAAGGGCCGCAAGAATAATCCCTATTATCTTTATAATCAGAAACAATATCTGCAGCATCTAGCTCTCCTGTCCTGTCTGCCCGAAATATTCCCGCACCCGGAACGCGCCTGTCTCCCGGTAGATGTCCTCCACCATGCAGCGCACCATCTCCAGGGCCTCCTCGTAGCCGGAAGCGATGCCCACGATGAAGGGATCCTGCCGGTAAAAAGCCGGTTCCTTCAGATGAGCCGCATGAAAAATGTCAAAAAGATTGTCCGGATTGGAGGCCAGGGCGATAAAGTATATCGCAGCCATTCCGGCTCCGCGCTCGGCCTTCCTTATAATCTTTTCCTTTTTTGCGGCTGTTTTATCACTCAGATATAAATGTTCGGCCCACTGCATTGGTCGCTCTTCCTTTCCTCTGCAGGCAGGGAAAAAGGCGTCTCCCGCTGATTCTTCGGATTTTCCCTGCGGAAAACCGCGAAACAGGTGTGAAACGCCTTCCGCCCTCAGAAATACTTCTTGCTGCCCCAGAGATTGCTCTTTTTCAGATCCAGGTACTCATTGTAGGCCCGCTCCAGAATCTGCTTTTCATTGGAAAACTTCAGCAGATGATAGGCCTCGTGGTATTTGTAATACCCGGAATCCACAAAGTACTCTTCACGCTGTGGTTTGCTGTAATAATTGTCCGCCATCATCAGGTACCAGTGCACGTCCTTCTCCACCGTGTCCTCCGGAACGGAAAAGGAATATTGGCTCTTGCCGATATACTTGATAATGGAAGCTTCTACGCCAGTCTCCTCGCGTACTTCGCGCACTGCCGTCTCCTTAAACTCCTCTCCCGGCTCGACAGTCCCCTTCGGCAGGACCCAGCCCTCGTACCGGTTCTTGTAATTCTTGTACAAAAGCAGGATCTTGCCACGAAATATTACCACACCTCCACAACTGGTTGCCTCGATCATTGCAAAACCTCCTGTCCTGGTGTGCCTTGAATATACTTGTATTCAGTATACCCCTTATCTTTTGGTTTGGCAAGCCTAACTTGTCTTTCCTCCTTCCTCTTCTATTTACAAACGCCGGGAAACGTGCTAAAGTTAGCTGGAATCCATGCCCTGTCTCCTGCGGGAAGCGGGGCGTCTAATATGCTATTTTTAAGGAGGGGGAGCACAACCCAATGAATACCAACACACAGACTGCCGTGGGCTATCTGCCCGATGAGCGGCCCACCTTCATCAAGCTTTTGCTGTACGCGGTTCAGCAGGTTATCGTCATGTTTCCTGCCACGGTTACCGTGGCGCTGATCACTGGCTTTCAGGTCTCCACGACCATTTTCGCCAGCGGCCTTGCCACCGTCTGCTTCATTCTGATTACCGGCCGGAAAATCCCTATGTACTACGGTTCTTCCTTCGCCTATCTGACAGCCATCTCCAGCATGGTGGCGGCAGAAGGTACGGCGGAGCAGATCGCTTCCTTTGAGGCTACGGGAATTCTTCCCACAGAGCTTATTTCCTACGCACAGTTCGGAATCATGCTGTCCGGCCTGGTGTCCATTGCCGCCGGACTTCTGGTGCGTTTCTGCGGCCACAAGGCGGTAGAGCGGATCCTTCCGGCCTCCATCACCGGCCCGGTCGCCATGATCATCGGCCTGACCCTGGCCGGGAACGCCCTTTCCGACGCGGCGCCCCAGGCTGTGGAGGGCGTAAGCGGAAGCAGCTGGGTATGGGTGATATCGCTGATTACGCTTTTGTCCACCATCCTCTTTTCCCGCTATCTGAAAGGCGTGCTTGGGCAGCTCCCTCTTCTTCTGGGAGCCTTGACCGGCTGTATCGCCGCCGCCCTGCTCTTTCTCATCGGCGGGCCGGAGCTGAACCTGTTCCGGCAGATGCCCGCAGAAGCGCTGGCCGCTTCCGCCTGGAAGCTTGGCGATGGCTCGCTGTTCGCCCTGCCGGCCTTTTCCCTGCCGAAGGTATCCTGGCCGGCTGTGGCGGCTATCATGCCCATCGCCATCGCTACGATCCCGGAGTCCACGGCCCATATTTACCAGCTTGATATCTACATCAACGAGCTGGCCCGCAAAAAGAGCGGAAAGCACTACCACATGGCCAGCCTGCTTGACAAGAACCTGATCGGAGACGGCATCTGCGACATGATTTCCGCTGTAGTCGGCGGTCCGGCAGGCACCAACTACGGAGAAAACATCAGCACTATGGCCATCACGAAAATCTTTTCTGTATCCGTACTGATGGCGGCCGGCGTCATCGCCATGATCGTATCCATGTTTACGCCGCTCATCCGCATCATCTACGGCATCCCGCTGGCTGTCATCGGCGGCCTGGAGATCTATCTCTTCGGCGCCATCGCCGCCCAGGGAATGGCCATCATGATTGACAAAAAGGTGGATATGTTCTCCTCCAAGAACATCGCCGTCATCGCCTCCGTCATGGTCATCGGCATCGGCGGAAATTATGCCTTCGGCGGAAACATTCCCTTCTTCGGGCTGAACGTCCCCTGCATCGCGGGCGCGGCCATCTTCGGAATCCTGCTGAACGCCCTCCTCTCCATCGGGGAAAAGAAGCAGGAAGAAGAATAAGCCCGGCAAAAGCATTTCTTCCAATAGTTAAAATGAAATAAATGAGCAGCGGAGCCCTTCGGGGCTCCGTTTTTTCTGTCCTTTCCAGGTCTTTCTTTCTCTGTTTTTTATAGAAATTTAGTGTTTTCGTCAAAAGTCCCTTGAAAAAATTGCACATTCTGCTTTAAAGTCACTTGAAAAAGTTCTGTATTTAAGAATAAAGTCCCTTGAAAAAGTTTATAATTCTTTCACCTGGACGGCCGGTTCGATGTGATAGGAACCGGTTCTCTCTTAGGTGTAAAAGGCTATGGAAAAGAGCCCAAATCTATTCCCGTCGGTTCGGAAACCATCATTGATATGTATCCTCTGGATTTTGAAGAATTTTTATGGGCCAATGGAATTGCTGAGCCTGTCATCGAATTGCTGAAAAAAAATTTGGATGCCGAGACACCCGTTCCAGAAGCCCTGCACCAGCGTATGCGGCAGCTTCTCCTGCAGTATGCAGTGGTCGGAGGTATGCCAGAGGCCGTGCAGACCTTCGTTGACACCCGGCAGATGAATGATGTGCTCCGCATTCAGAGGGATATTATACGTTCTTACGGAGACGATATGGTGAAATACGCGGAGAAGAAGGATAAATCCCGTATCAAAGAATGTTTCCAGTCTATTCCAAAGCAGTTGAGCAAGGAAAACAAAAAGTTTCAGTATTCTGTGGTAAAGAAAGGCTCTACAGCTTCTAAATATGAAGGAAGCCTGTCGGACTTTTTGTCAGTATGCTGGAGGATGGAACACAGTATGATATCCTGCAGGGAAATCTTTACGGATATAAGGGAGCTCTCTTCGAAAATCTGATTGCTGATATTTTTGCAAAAATGGGACGAAAGCTTTATTATTTTCATAAGGATTCCGGACTTGAAATAGACTTTGTGATTCGATATAGGGGAGAGTGTACACTGGTGGAGGTCAAAGCCTCCACCGGAAACACAAAAAGCACCAAGACAATTCTGCGTCATCCCGAGAAATATCATGTGTACAACGCCATTAAGCTGGGAGATTACAATATCGGAAGAACAGATCAGATCTTAACGCTTCCTTTATATATGGCATTTTTACTGAAAGAAGTCTGAGACCGCAAGCTTCATCTCCAGAATCCGTAAGACGGACTCCTCTATCCGCTCCTCCGTGATCTCCCCGCCTTCCACCGCCTCCAGCACTGCGGGGATCTGGGTCTCGAAATCCGTGCAGCAGAGCAGATCGTTTCCGGCCTGTACTGCAAGCACGGCGGCGTTTCCGTCATCCGTAAAATCGCGCACCCCATCCATGGCCAGATCGTCCGTCACAATGACGCCGGTAAAGCCCAGCTCCTCCCGCAGGATCTCATGCACCCGGGGCGACAGAGAGGCCGGCCGTTCTCCGTCCATACAGGAGACGATGTTGTGAGACACCAGAACCACCTGGGCCCCGCTTTCGATTCCGGCCTGAAAGGGAAGAAAATCCGAAGTCTCAAAGGTCTCATAAGGGCGGCTGTCATAGGCGATCCCTGTGTGTGTATCCGCATTGTTCCCATAGCCCGGAAAATGCTTCAGCACGCAGAGCATCCCCCGCTCCCGCATCTTCTCCACCACAGTTCTCACATACTCCGCCGTAAGCTGCGCGTTCTGTCCGAAGCTCCGCTCATAGATAAAGTCAGACGGATTTTCCGAGACATCGCAGACGGGGGCGAAGTTCACATTGACGCCAAGGCTCTCTAAAAGCTCACATTTCTCTTCCGTGTCCTGCGCGACGGCCTCAAGGCCGCCCGCCTGGTAAAGCTCCTGGGGCGACGCAAACGGCTCGGCCCGAAACGCGGGATAGCGGCTGATCCGCGTCACGGTGCCGCCCTCCTCGTCTACCCCGATCAGCATGGGAAGCTCCGAGACTCTCTGGTATACCTCGATAGCTTCCCGGACTGTCTCTGGCGTCTTATCCTCAAAATCCCGGGCAAACAGGATATACCCGCCCAGATGGTACTGCTCTGCCTTCGCGGCGGCATCTTCTTCCGGGCAGCGGACGATGAACATCTGCCCCACCTTCTCCTCCAGGGTCATCCCGTTCAGAATCTCCCGGGCTTTCTGCGCCCGCAGTTCCTCCTCTGTGGGTTCCGGCTCCGGTACTGCCTGCTCAGACTCTTGCGCAGGCGCCTTCCCGGAATCCTGTCCGGCTTCCTGAGCAGGCTCCCGCCCGGGGCTCTGTTCGGCGTTCTGCTCCAAACCGGCACTCTGCCCTTCCTTCCCGGCCGTTCCCGTTCCTGCAGGCCGCAAAAGAAAGTACATTGCCGCTATTCCCACGCACGCCAGAACGCAGAGCACGCTCAACATCGGCGCCAGCCAGGCATATCTTCTGTGGCTTCCTTTTCTTCTTTTCCTTCTTCGTTTTCTGCTCATACCGCTTCCTCAGCTTTCCGTTTTCTGCCTTTGCCGGTTCTGCCGCCCTCCTGCAGTTCTCCGGCCCATTCAAAGCCCTTCTTGGCCATATACACCGCGATCACCTCATTGATGACGGCAGCGGCGGCGATGGTCCCCTGAATGATCGACGCGCCCTCCGGCGAGGTTCCCTCCAGAACTGAGACTGCGATTCCTGTGAAAATCAGGGAAATTCCCGAATGCGGCAGCAGCGTAAAGCCCAGATACTTCCGCACCGTATCCGGCGCGTGAGTCATGGCCGCCCCCACCCAGGCCCCGCCGTATTTGCCGGCGGCCCTGGAAACAATATAAATCAGTGTGTAAAGGCCTGCGCCAAACACCAGATGATAATCCAGGGGCGCGCCCAGATTCAGAATCACCACGATCAGTGCCCCGCCGATGACCGGGTTCATCACAGACATGATGTCCCGCCTCTGCTCCCCGTTTATCAGGTTGGAAAATACCGTGGCGAAGGCCATGCCAAGCAGCATGAAATTCATAACCTCCACCGGGAGCAGGCTGTTGACCCAGAAGCCGGTCCCCGTCACTGCCAGAAGCAGCAGAACCGTCGCTGCAATCTCCCCGCCTTTGTTATGCACGAAGCGCAGAATCAGGCCGCCGATGAGGCCGCCCGCCGCTCCGATGAAAATAGGAAGCAGCACCACGACGATCACCGCTCCTACCGGAATCTGCTGCGCGGAAGAGGTCACCGTCACAAAGGCCATCACCAGAAAAAAGACTACGGCTCCCACCATATCGTCCAGCACTGCCATGGGAATCAGCGTCTTTGTCACCGGTCCGGAGGCTCTGAATTCATTGACGATAGACAGGGAAGGGGCCGGCGCTGTCGCCAGGGCGATTCCGCCGAACAGCAGGGCAAGATAAAGAGGAACGCCTGTGAACCAGAACACAATTCCAAAGACCAGGCTGACCACAAAAAAGGTCCCCAGCGATTCCGCGATGGTCATGACCAGAAGGGGGCCTCCCGTCCGTTTCATATCCCCCAGAATCAGTTCTGTGCCGATCATCATGCCCGCGGTGCATTCCATCAGTCCCTCCACTGCCTCATACCAGCCGGAATCCATCATGCCGCTGCTTAGGAGGCCCAGAGCGTGCGGCCCCAGAACCATTCCCGCAATCAGCCAGCCCAGGATGGCCGGCAGGCGCAGCCGGGCAAACGCCCGTCCCAGAAAAAAGGCAAGCGCAATCACCGCCGCAAGTCTTATCAGTCCTATGAAAACATCCATTCTATCCTCTGCTCCTTTGTATCCTGGCAAATTTTTTCTGCAGAATTATTTTACCAAAGTAACTATTCACAGCCGATTCAGATATGACAAGTTACTTACCATAAAGAATTCTCCTGGGCGTACCAGGCAGAGAATACCTGCCGGGCGACCGGCACCGCATACTCGCTTCCGGACCCTTTTTCCTCCACCAGCACGCAGACCACAATATCCGAATCCCCGGTATCCGAGAAGCCCACGAACCAGGCGTGGCTCTTGCTCTTGTCGCTGCTGTATTCGGCCGTACCCGTCTTTCCCGCTATGGAAAAGCCCAGATCGTTCAGCTTTCTGCCCGTTCCGTCCTCCACCACGGCCTTCATATACTCCGTGATCGTCTCCGCCTCGTCCGCGGTCATCAGCGTGCCACAGCTTTTCGGGCTGTAGGAGTCCACCGTGCCGCCACTGTGGTTCTCCACGCGCTCCAGCACATAGGGCTTCATCAGCACGCCGTCGTTTGCGATGCTCTGCACGATCATCGCCATGTGAAGAGGCGTAACCACCGTCTCTCCCTGGCCGATGGCCGTCATCATGCGCTCCGCAGGCACCGCCCCGTCCTCCAGCGGAAAAGAGCTTTTCGAATAGGTCAGATCAAAGGGCAGATCGGAATTGAAGAGAAGGCTTTCGCAGGTATCCGCAAAAGATGTCTCGTCCAGGGACAGGCCGATGGACGCAAAGGCGGAATTGCAGGATTTCGCGAAGGCCGTCTTCAAATCCTCCTGTCCGTGGGAGGTCCCGCCGTAGCAGCGGATCGTGTAATTCCCCTCCGTCAAGCTGCCGCTGCAGCGGAAACTGAAATTCTCATAATCCGGATTTTCCCGCATATATTCCAGCAGGGTCACGATCTTGAAGGTCGAGCCTGGCGGGTACAGACCCTGGGCTGCCCGGTTGTAGAGGGCGCTGTCCGTATCGTCCCTCGAGGTGAGTATGTCCCGGTCCTACTTCATGATGCCAGGCTCGA
>CALWQJ010000020.1 GCA_944383645.1 uncultured Merdimonas sp. | reverse complement strand
GCTTCTTCCTTCAGGAACGCCTCGCCTGTGGGCGTCGCCGCGATAATCCCAAGCTTCGCGCCGCCCAGGGCCTTCAGTCTCGCCCCCTTCAGATAGGTGCGAAGGAGCGGGTGCAGGCGGGCTGTGACGCCGTGCCAGTTCTTCACCACCGCAGCCACATCCTCCGGAAGTGCCTCCGGCGCGGGCGGCGGGGCCTCTCCCGCGATCTGCCCCCCGGCCAGGCCGGCCGGGTTTCCTCCGGCTGCCGGGCCGCCGCCTGGCTGGGAGCCGCCGGGAAAGCCGCCGCCTGCGGCTCTTACGCCCCCCGGCTGCGGCGCCGGATTCTGATACAGATACGCGCCGGCCCCCGCCGAGAGGGCCGCCATGTTCTCCTCAAACTGCTGCTCCAGGATCCGGATCCGGTCCAGGATCACATCTGTGTTCGTCTCCATGGCCGGCCGGCAGAGCTTGATGAAGGCCACCTCCACCAGCACCCGCTTCTGGGAAGCGTAGCGGATCTGTCCGCCCAGCTCCGAGAAAATGCGGATATAGCGCATCAGCGTATCCGTCTCCAGCATATGCGCCTCCTCCTGGAGCCGTCTTAAGTTCTCCGTGGAGACATCCAGCACCTCCTCCGCCTCTTCCGGCCGGTCCGTGGTCTTCAAAAGGAGCAGGTTCCGCAGATACCAGGTGAAATCCGTCACGAACTGGGACAGCTCCCGTCCCTGCACCACCAGCTCCTCGATCTGCCCCATCACCCCGGGCAGATCCCGGGCAAGCGTCAGGCGCAGCAGCCGACTGTACACTTCCGTGTCCACCGCACCCAGCACATCCAGCACATGATCGTAGGTCAGCTCCTGGCCCAGATAAAAGGCGATGCACTGGTCGAGAAGGCTTAAGGCGTCGCGCATGGAGCCGTCCGCCGCCCGCGCGATGTAGCGGAGGGCCTTCTCCTCCGTCTGCACCCCTTCCTTTTCCGTCAGCTCCCGGAGGCGGTCCGTGATGACATCCGCCGTGATCCGCCGGAAATCATACCGCTGGCACCGGGAGAGGATCGTCACCGGGATCTTGTGCACCTCCGTGGTCGCCAGAATGAAAATCACATAGGAGGGCGGCTCCTCCAGGGTCTTCAGAAGCGCGTTGAAGGCCCCGATGGAAAGCATATGCACCTCGTCGATGATATAGACCTTGTACTTCCCTTCCGTGGGGGAGTAGGCCACCTCCTCCCGGATCTCGCGGATATTGTCCACGCCGTTATTGGAAGCGGCGTCGATCTCTATCACATTCATGGAAGCGCCTGCCGCGATAGAGCGGCAGGCCGCGCAGGTCCCACAGGGATTTCCATCCACCGGATGCTCACAGTTTACCGCCTTCGCGAAAATCTTGGCCACCGTGGTCTTTCCGGTTCCTCTGGTGCCGCAGAACAGATAGGCATGGCCGATCCGATCCGCCTTTATCTGGTTTTTCAGTGTAGTCACAATATGATCCTGTCCCCTGACCTCGCTGAACTCGGAGGGCCGGAACTTTCGGTAGAGGGCCATATACGACATGAATCAAATCCCCTTATCCGGAAGCCGCCGGGGAGAGTATTCTCCCCGGCAGTTTCGCATTGCTGTCTTAATCTTTTCCAGGCGCTGGAACGCGGAAGAAACGTCTCTCCCGGTATCCCGGCGCAAGCCGGATATCAGTCTCCGAAGCTGATTCCGATCATCTTCGCTTCCGAGATGATGGAGGAGTTCGGGTCGATGAATTTCAGCTTGCCTGCGGACTCTTCCAGCGGAACCCGCACGCACTCGTTATTTACAATACCGATCATGTAGCCGTAGGCGTCTTCCACGATCGCCTGCGCCGCCGCCGCGCCCAGTCTCGTGGAAAGCACGCGGTCGTAGGGATCCGGGCTTCCGCCTCTCTGGGTATGGCCCGGCACAGTCACACGCACGTCTACGCCCAGGCGCTCCGTGATCTGCGCCGCCAGCTCATAGGATACCGACGGATAAGTGTAGTTCTCCATGAATTTCTTCAGGTCCTTCTTGCTCATCTCCGCCCGCTCCTGGGGAATCGCGCCCTCAGCCACCGCCAGGATCGTAAAGCCCTTCTTATTCTTGTTCCGCTCCTCGATGGCGCGGCAGATGCTCTTGATATTATACGGAATCTCCGGGATCAGGATGATATCCGCTCCGCCCGCGATTCCTGCGTAAAGCGTAAGCTGCCCTACCTTATGTCCCATAATTTCAATGATAAATACACGTCCGTGGGACGCCGCCGTGGTATGAATGCAGTCGATGCACTGGGTCGCGATATCCACCGCGCTCTGGAAGCCGAAGGTCATGTCCGTTCCCCAGATATCATTGTCAATCGTCTTCGGCATATGGAGGATGTTCAAACCTTCTTCCCGCAGAAGGTTCGCCGTCTTCTGGGTTCCGTTTCCGCCCAGGATCACCAGGCAGTCCAGACGCAGCTTGTAGTAGGTCTGCTTCATGGCCTCCACCTTGTCCAGCCCCTTCTCGTCCGGCACCCGCATCATCTTGAACGGCTGACGGGAGCTTCCCAGAATCGTGCCGCCCTTTGTCAGGATTCCTGAAAAATCTCTGGGCGTCAGCATCCGGTAATTTCCGTAAATCAGGCCCTTATAGCCCTCCTCAAATCCATAAAGCTCCACCTCGTCCAGTGCGTTGCACACTCCCTTTACGATGCCGCGCATCGTCGCGTTCAGTGCCTGGCAGTCTCCGCCGCTGGTCAGCATTCCGATTCGTTTCATACAACATGCCTCCATCTCTTTAATTTTCGCCCATGCAGTTTCTCTTCACGCACCGTATTCTTCCCCCGCCTGCATGGCATCCCGGCGTCCGGCTTCTCCTTCCGTTTTCCCGGGAATTTTAATAATTGAATTTTATCATAAAAAGCCAGAGGGGGCAAGCCCGCATGTGGACGGAGAGTGGTGGGATTTTGCACTTCTGAATCATGTTCTTACGGTCTGCGCAGCATGTGCGCGGACCCGGACTGAACTGTTGCAGCAGCAAATACAGCAACAAATATAAAAACCCGCAAGGGAATGTCTTGAAAATTTTCTCCGGATATTGTATGATAGATAGCAGTCTGGAGGAGTACCCAAGCGGCTGAAGGGTCTGGCTTCGAACACCAGTAGGTCGGTAACACGGCGCGAGGGTTCAAATCCCTCCTCCTCCGCTGAAAAAGGACGTCATTTCATGCCCTGAAGGGGGTGGAATGGCGTCCTCTTTTATGTTATCCTGAATGGAGAAAGCATACTCTTGCTGTATCAAAAATATTTTTGTATTTGGAGGGTAGCGTCGGCGTACCAAGGGACAATACGGTCAAAAATGGCTGAATTTGCGCCCCTGCTGCGTTACTTTCACTCCGCGTACGCCCTGTACGCGTCGTTCAAGTGCCTTGCAGGGACACAAATCAGCTCATTTTTGACTCTGCGACCTCAGCCCTCGGAAATTCGCCTGTTTTCAAGGCAGACGATGGAGGCGTACTGAACGTACGCTAACTGAGGATAACGCAGAAAACAGGCGAATTTACAGGGCTGAGGCGTATTACCCCTTGTACACCGACGCTTCGCAGAATGGTAAAACTATATTCTACAAAAGACAGCCGTCAAAAGGAGCAGCTTCAAATGCTTTTCAGCCAGAACAATATTCCCTACAAACTCAAGACCAAAAGCAGCTCCCCTCTTCATGTGATGGATTCAGCCGTTCTGGGCAGTATGAAGCAGCCGCTTGAACTGATCCACACGTTTCTTGTACCGGAAAAAGATGCTGACCGGGCCCGGATGCTGCTTCAGCATATCCAGGATAAACTCTAGTCGGCATCGCCCGTCTTCAGCCGCTCCAGATCCGCCAGCAGTTCCGCCGCAGTTCTGTTGTATACAGGATGGCGGGCGTAAGGCGCGATCTGGCAGAGAGGCTTCAGCACGAAATCTCTCTTATACATCTCAATGTGGGGTATATGAAGATCTTCTTCATCCAGAATCAGATCGTCGTACAAAAGGATATCCAGATCCAGAGTCCGGGGACCCCAGCGGACAACGCGTTCCCTCTTCGCCTCCTGTTCAATCTCATGCAGCCGCTCCAGAAGCTCATGAGGCGTCAGCAGGGTCCGGATCTTCATAGCCCCGTTCAGGAAATCGTCCTGCTCCACCCCGCCATAGGGCGCCGTCACAAGGAAGTCCGAAACTGCCTCCACCCGGCATCCCCGGGTAGAACGCAGGCCTTCCACGCCAAGGCGCAGATTGGCCTCCTTATCTCCCAGATTGGAGCCAAAAGCGATATAAGCTGTATGCCAGCCCCGTTCAATCTCCACAGAGACGGTCTCCAGCGGCAGTCCCACAGGGGCCCAGGGCTTTTTGATCTCCAGGCGGATTTTCTCCAGACGTTCTGTGTTCAGAAGCAGTTCTTCCGCCAGGCGCTCCGCCGCAGTCTCCAGAAGCTGAAAGGTATTCTGTTCCATGAATTCAGTGATAAACCGGCTGACCTCCCCATAATGAATGGACTTCGCCAGGTCGTCCGCCCTCCCGGCTTCCCGGGTAGAGGTATAGAGTACAGCCGAAACCACAAACTTCTGCCCCAGCACGTTTTCTTCGGGGAATACCCCATGTCTCGCAAATACTTCCAGATTTTTAATATGAATCTTATCCATGTTCCGGCCCCTCCTGTCCGGACGCCCTGCAGCCCGCCGCCAGTATGGCCTCCGTCATGCGGATCGCCCGCAGATTTTCCTTTACGTCATGAACGCGCACAAAGGCATAGCCCTTCATCACCGCCAGAACCGTCGTCACAAGGGTTCCTTCCAGCCGCTGATCTGCCGGAAGATCCAGGGTCAGTCCAATCACAGATTTTCGGGAGGCTCCCAGCAGCATGGGATAACCCAGCTCGTGAAAACACTCCAGATAATGCAGCGTCTCCAGGTTCATCTCCAGCGTCTTCCCGAAACCGATGCCCGGGTCCAGTATAATTTTATCATCCGGAATTCCCGCCGCCCTTGCAAGCTCCGCGCACTGGGCCGTCTCACGCAGCATATCCGGGAAAAAGTCTTCGTATTCCGCGGCATTCTTGTTGTGCATCAGACAGCAGGCCGTACCGGTCCGGGCGATGAGTCCCGCCATCTCCGGATCGTATTTCAGCCCCCAGATATCATTGACCAGATCGGCCCCCGCCTCAATAGCCGCCGCAGCCACTTTTGACTTGTAGGTGTCTACCGATACAGGAAGAGCCAGCTCCCGTTTTACCGCCCGAATCACAGGCACAATGCGGGCAATCTCCTCCTCATCGGAAATCTGCTGATGGCCCGGCCGGGTGGATTCTCCTCCGATATCGATGATATCAGCCCCTTCTTCCGCCATGGTCCAGGCGTGGGACAGCGCGTCGTCCGTCTCATTCCATCTTCCGCCATCAGAAAAGGAGTCCGGCGTCACATTCAGAATTCCCATAATGTAGGTTTTATTTTTTACGTCAAATTCTCTGTTTCCTATTTTCATAATTTAATCTCCAGATTCTTTTTTGTCTCCGGCCAGTCGCATTTTTCCTGAACGGGGCAGGCAAAGCAGTTCCGGGACAGCTTGTCCGCCCGGTAAAACAGGGCCGCCAGCTCTGTTCCCTTCTGAGCTGTCCTGTGGCTGCGTATCAGGAGAAGAACCATCTCCCGCTCGCTTTCCGAAAATCCGCAGTCCGGAAGGATTTTTTCCGCGATTTCGGCACTGGCCTTCTCATGGGGAATCCCCTTTTCATACTGCAGATGGCGTCCGATGTCATGAAGGAGCCCAGCCGCGTAAATCAGTTCCTTAAGTTCGAGAAGCCCGTTCTTCCGCTCTGTGGAAGCTTCTCCCGGGATTTCTTCCCGCGGAATTTCTTCTTCCGGCAGGATTCCTTCCTCCAGAGCCAGAATGTAAGTCAGTCTGGCCACGTCCAGAAAATGCTCCGGCGTGTGGCGGCAGAATTCCCTCGTCTCCTCATGAGCCCGGATTTTCTCCAAGCACTCCTGATAAGTCCTGTGGCGCCAGATCCGGTTCACCCGCTCCATTCCCATTGCGCCGCTTTCCGCCCTCATCCCTGTTTCACCATGGACAGAAAACGGTTCTGAAGCTCATAATTGTCCTGAAATACTCCTGTCGCTGTCATGGTCACCGTTTTGCTTCCCGGCTTTTTGATCCCCCGCATGGTCATACAAGTATGCTCCGCCTCCAGCATGACAATCACGCCCCGGGGATTCAGGTTTTCCTCCAGGGCCCGGGCAATCTGCGCGGTCATCTTTTCCTGAATCTGGGGCCTTCGCGCAAACACATCCACAGTCCGGGCGAGCTTGCTTAAGCCCACTACCTTTCCATTGGGCAGATATCCGATATGCGCTTTTCCATAAAAGGGGAGTAAATGATGTTCACAGACGGAATAAAAGGTGATATCCTTCTCAATCACCATATCGTTTCTTTCCACAGAAAACTGCTTTTTCAGATGCACGGCAGGGTCTTCATACAGACCGCCGTAAATCTCCTGACACATGCGGGCAATCCGGTCCGGCGTCTCCAGAAGTCCTTCCCTGCCCACATCTTCGCCGATTCCCTCCAGCAAAAGCTGAACGCCGGCTTTGATCTTTTCATAATCCATCATAAAAAACACACCTCCTTGATTGTGCGGCAGAACATATGCAGAACATATGACGAAATATCCCTTCACAATATGAGATGCGTTCTTATCTTATATTGCTGCAACGGGTGCGGTCTCCATATCGTAAGACTTAGCTTTTCGTTTCGGCGGCAACTCCCCATCCGCTGAACACTTGACGCATGAAAACCTATTTTGCATATTATTCTATTGTCTGGTATAATCGAATTATAGCACACTCCATGGAGTATGCAAGACAAAAGCCGGATTTTACACATATTTTTCAGGAGGAAAACATTATGCACCGACCTCTGTCACAGATGCTGGCCATTCCGGCCAGTCCCGATTCCCTGCACGACCCGGAAGAACTGCTGCGCCGCGTCCAAAATACCGGCGCTTTTCAGCTTCACTCTTCCCGGCTTGAGGATGAGACGCTCCACCTGGAAATCTCCTCAGACGGAGAGCTTTACCACGCGGAAATCTATCCCACAGAATTTATGATTCCGGAGCTTTACCGCTGCCAGCATCTGTTTCCCGATGTGGATGTGGAGGCCATCGAAAGAGCTCAGCTCGGCCTGGCAGCAGAAATGGAATTTGGGCCTGATGCCCTTGCTTCCTATCATCTGCAGCTGAAGCTTATCTGCACCCTGGTGCCGGATCTGCTTGCCGTACTGGACGACAGCTCGGAAAAGATTCTCTCCGGCCGCTGGGTCACCCTGGCCGCCCAGTCCCGGGTCGCTCCCGCGCCCCGGTATCTTTACACGGCCCAGGCCGTGTCCGGCGGAGACGACTGCGTCTGGCTCCATACCCACGGCCTGAACCGCTGCGGCTGTCCCGAACTGGAAGTCTTAAACTCCACAAAGGAAACATACCAGTCCCATTATAATGTACTTGAGACCCTGGCCAACCGGCTTCTGGACGAAGAAGAAATCCCCGGCTGCGGCGAACCTTTCTTTCTGGCTTATGTGGATCAGGAAATTCCCCTGATTGTCACCCTGATTCCCTGGGCTGACGCCGTGGAGAACTACCCGGAAGATATGACCGGCGGAAAGGCCGACCGTCAGGAGGGCCACAATGAAGATACCTGCGCCATCTTTGTCTATCCTTCCGAGGAGAGCATCGACAAAGGCCAGTATTCCTCCCTCGCCATTTACGATCAGCTCCTGCAGGACAATCCCATCTATATGATTACCACCGATGAGACGAACCGCATGCACGACCTGGCCTCGGAACGCCTGCCCTATTTTAAGGCCGCCTTCCAGGACAGCCGGAATAAGCTTCTCGGCAAATTCGGACTGCTCATTGACGAAAAATACCGCACCGAGGACAACTGCCGGGAGCATATCTGGTTTGAGATTCTGGATATCCAGGGGGACCGCTTCAAGGCCCGTCTTACTCAGGAGCCTTATTATGTAAGCGGCGTCCACGAAGGATATGAGTCCGAATTCGGCCCGGAAGACTTGACCGACTGGCTGATCTTTACGCCGGAGCGGCGGATTTCACCGGATGATGTATATCTGATGGAGCTGTGAGGCGCAGTGCGGTGAATCCTGAAGAACCACTCTGAACAGTAACATAACGGCGCGCGTCAGACAGACGCGCGCCGCAGCTATTTCCGCAGCTATTTCCACACCACTTTCATCTCCCCATTCCGTACCACCGGAACAGGGCTGTATTTCTGAATATATCTTTTTATCAGCTCCGGCACCTCTTCGTTTCCCTGCCAGAGTACCGGGCAGTCCCGCAGCATCGGATAGCCGCCGGTGCCGGTGGCCCGGTAATTGCTGACACAGAGCCGGTAGGTCCTCTTTCCAAGGGGCGCGCCGTCCGGCAGCGTGAGCCGGACCAGCCGGCTCCCCACTGGACGGCGCAGGTCAAAGGTATAGGAAAGCCCTGCATAGAAGTCATAATTGTAATGCTCTATCTTGGGCTTTAAAAACACATCGGAGATACAGGGCTGTCCGTCCCGGAGCTCCAGATAGGAGGCGCAGCGCTCCAGGCAGCCGCACAGCACCTCTTCCGTCACCTCCAGAACCGTCAGTGTATTGGAGAAGAGATAGGCTGCCGCTATGCCCCGCATGGTTACGGAGGCAGACAGTCCCACAGGCTCATTGCTTAGGCTGGTGCAGGAAAAATCCGCGCCCGAAGCCTCCAGCTGTACCTGATTGAACAGATCTGCCAGCCGGCTGCCCCGGAGAGCGGCCTCCAGCTTTTCTTCCGGCAAAATCGCCTCTTTCAGGCTGCCCACCGGCAGGTCCAGCCAGGCCTGCACCTGCTTTTCCAGCGGCAGAAGACGGGCATACGGCTCCGCGGAAGTCTTTGTTCCCGCGTCGAGAAATTCAGAATGAAAGCCTTTTGGGAAGCCTTTTTTCATATTTTCCTGAAGCTCCCCCTGAATCAGAAGAAGCTTTCCCGCGTTCGCAGGCGGCTGGACCGCCCAGGCTCCCGCAAGCGCCACTCCCTCCACCGCCATATGCTGGTGCCCGGTCAGAAGCAGATCAAAATCCAGCTCCTCCCCAAGACGGCAGGCGATATTCTCCCTGCTGTCGGAAAGGGATACGCCCGTCTCCAGATCCTTTTCAAAGCCGCCGTGATACATGCACACGCACACATCGCACCGGCCCTTCAGACGCCCGCAGGCTGCTTTCGCGGCCTCGAAGGGATCTGTGATCCGAAGGCCCTCCAGATTGCAGGGCGCCTCCCAGACATTCACGAAGTCTGTGACCACGCCTGTCAGGCCTATCCGAAGGCCGTTTTCCAGCACATGCACCGTCTCCTTCTGAAGCGCCAGCTCTCCCCTTACATCCTCCACATTGGCGCAGAGGCAGACAGCGTCCGCCGCTTCCAGGTACTCCTTCAGCGTCTGATACCCGTAATTGAAATCATGATTCCCCAGCGTAAAATAATCGAGCCCCATGGCCCGGAAGGCCTCCGCCACAGGATGAAAGGGCCAGTCCTGCCGGTGCCCCAGATAATACGCGGTAAGCGGCGTTCCCTGCAGAGAGTCCCCGCCGTCCAGCACCAGGGTATTTCCGTCCTTTTCGATTACGGAAGCCATATTCAGCAGGCCGGAGGCCTCCGGCTGTCCGGACGCGTAATCGACCGGGAAAATGTGCCCGTGGGTGTCCGAGGTATAATAAATCGTAAATTCCTTTCTCATAGTCCGTCAGCCTCTCGCCAGCTTCACGCGGATTTTTGTGGAGATCCATTCCACAAGCAGAACCAGGACGATAAGGCCTGCCAGAATCGCTCCGGCCTCGTTCCAGCGGTAGCTGTTCATGGCGAAAATCAGGGGCGCGCCGATGCCGCCCGCTCCCACCAGACCCAGCACGGTGGCGTCCCGCAGATTGATGTCAAAGCGGTAGATGGCAGTGGACGCGAAATTCGGCATGAGCTGGGGCAGGATTCCATAGCGGATCTTCTGCCAGGAGGTGCAGCCGGCCGCGTCCAGGGACTCCAGCACCTTTGTGTCCAGATCCTCGATGGCCTCGATATACATCTTGCTTACCATGCCCACGGAACAGAGAGACATGGTGAGAAGTCCGGCGAAGGCGCCCGGGCCTGTCACGCGGATGAACATCAGTCCATAGACGAAGGCCGGAACCGTCCGGATCGCCATGATCGCAAGCCGTCCGATAAAGGCTGCCGGCGCAGGCGTCAGATTGGAGGCGGACAAAAAGGCCAGCGGAATGGAAATCACCGCACCCACCACAGTGCCCAGAAAAGCGATGCAGATGGTCTCCAGAAGCAGATAGGGCACTCCCTGGGTGGTCAGATTGAACAAAAGCCCCGTATCCGGGTGAAAGATTCCGGCCAGAATGTTCCAGGCAATCTTCGCGCCGTTCTGAGTAGTGCCGCTGGTTTCCACGGCTGTGCCGCTCCAGATCAGAAGCGCCACGGTGAGCAGCGCGATGACCAGCTCAAAGGCCCAGCGTCTCGGCCTTCCGGCATAGGCCTCTTCAATTCGTTTATTCATGCTCTCCCCCCTGTACCAGGCGCCTGCGCGCCGCTCTGCTGATGGTCTCAATGATAAATACCGTCACGAACAGGACCGCCAGAATCATTCCCACGCTGGAGTACTCGCGCCAGCCTATCTTTTCATTCAGAATCAGCCCCAGCCCTCCGGCTCCCACATAGCCCAGGATCGAAGCGTAGCGGACGTTTCCCTCAAAGCAGAACAGGCAGTTGGACAGATAGGAGGGAAGCACCTGGGGCACAATGGAACTGACAAAGGCCCGGGCTTTCGTGGCTCCCATGGCCTCCATGGCTTCAAAGGCTCCCATATCCACCGTCTCGATTTCCTCGTAAAGGATTTTCCCGATATAGGCAAAGGTAAAAATGGCGATGGCTGTCGTTCCGGCCAGTGTGCCCAGGCCGAAAATATAGGTGGCAATCAGGGCCGTCACCAGCGTAGGCAGCGTCCGGATGATGGAAAGCAGCAGACGTACGGCGCTCACCACCAGACGGCTGCGGATGATGTTCGTGGAAGCCAGCATGGCAAAGGGAACCACCAGCAGGGAACCAATCGCCGAGCCAAGCAGGGACATTTTAATCGTATCGAACAGCGGCTGCCAGACCTGGGACAGATACCCCCAGTCCGGCGGAAGCATTTCTCCCAGAATCACGAAAAATTCCCGGATTCTGGCGGCCAGGATTCCCATATCAAAGCCCGTGACCTTTACGGAAAGGGCGGTCAGGAGCGCCACTGCCAGCGCCCAAAGCGGCGCCCGGGACCGGTATTTCAGGATCTGCTTTCCATTTGGAAGCTCCAGCACTCTGGGCGGAAGGATTCTGTCGTACAGCTTCATACAGTCGCCTCCTCCCTCTTTCCCTGATAAATGTCATCCAGGATCTGCTGCGTCACCTGAGCGGCCGGGCCGTCGTACACGATCCTTCCCTCCCGGATGCCGATGACGCGGGAGGCATACTGCAGGGCCAGCTCCACATGGTGAATATTGATGATAACCGTAATGTTCATATCCCGGTTGATGCGCTGAAAATCGTCCATGACCTGGCGAGCCGTCACCGGGTCCAGAGAGGCCACCGGCTCATCAGCCAGAATAATCTGGGGGTTCTGCGCAAGTGTCCGGGCCAGGGCCACCCTCTGCTGCTGCCCGCCGGAGAGCTGATCCGCGCGGACAAACGCCTTGTCCAGGATCCCCATTTTGTCCAGAGCCTCCAGCGCCGCGATCTTTTCCTCTTTTTTGAAAATGCCCAGGAACGCCCGCCACCAGGGAAGCTCGGGCACGAACGCCGTCAGCACGTTTTTGATCACGGTGGTTCTCGTAATCAGATTGAAGGACTGAAAGATCATGCCGATTTTCCGGCGGAAAGCGCGAAGGCTCTTTCCCTGCAGCTCCATCACGTTGATACCGTCCACGGTAAGCGTCCCGCCTGTGATGTCGTGCATCCGGTTGATCGTACGGATCAGCGTGGATTTTCCGGCTCCGGAGAGCCCGATTACCGCCACGAATTCTCCCTGCCCGATCTTCAAATTGATATCTTTTAGGGCCTCAAAGCCGTTGGGATACCGTTTGCTTACATTATGAAATTCTATCATATCTAACCTCTCACATAAAAGGGGAGGAAGCCCTTCGCCTCCTCCCCGTCAGCTTTTTTCTCTGTCCAGCCTACTGCGCCGTATTCAGAGTCTGAATCATCTCCTGCGCCGCGCGCTCGGAATCGTAGTCAGAGGACTTGGCAGGCAGATACCCGTTGTGGCTGTAAATGGCGATAACTTCCTTGCCCGCCTCGGTATTTCCGATGTTGATAAACGCCTCAGACAGGGCCGCCTTGAAAGCGTCGTCCATAATCGGAGAGGTCTTGCTTACGCTGATGGTATCGTTGTAGATAGCCGGAGTCACGCCGATGACCGCCGTGTCATCCCAGATGCTGTTCGTCATGGCGTATTCGCCGGTCCACTCGTCCTCATAATCTCTGCGGGCGTCCGCATAGGTGCACAGTACGTCCACCTGTCCGGAGGCCAGTCTCGCAAATGCGCTGCCATAGGAGTCAGACTGCACTGCGTGCGGAAGATCGGTGATATTCTTCTCAAAATTCTCCTGCAGCCACAGGGACGGATAAATGTAGCCTGCCGGAGAGGAAGAGTTCGCTACGCTCCAGTTGGCGCTGCTTACGTCCTCCCAGGTGAGCTCCTCGCCCGCATTGACCTTTGCAGCCAGCTCCTTCCCCTTCTCAGAGGGGCCTGCGATAATCAGCGCGCGGTAGCTGGTGACCTGCTCGGTGGTAGGCTCTGTGGGCGCATTGTCATTCCAGTCCTTTGCATTGTCAGAGTCGATGGACAGGCCGTCGCGGGTAGCAGTCAGAAGCACGTCGCAGCCGTCGTCATAGAGCACATAGGTTCCTCCCGGAATCAGGCCCACGTCAGCCGTTCCGGCGGACAGCGCCTCGCCGACTGCCTCATAGCTGGTTCCCACTGTGATATCTACTTCCTTTACATCATAGCCAAGCTTTGCCAGCTCGTCCGTCAGAAGCTGCTTCAGAGGCTCTGTGGCCGTGATGATCTCCTCCGGCTCTCTGGACGGCACGAACGCAACGCGAAGCGTCTCGATGGTCTTGTTCTCTGCTCCTGTCTCTTCTGCGGCCGCCGTATCCTCTGCCGCAGCCTCAGCAGCGTCTGTTCCTGCGTTTTCCGTACTCTCTGTACCCTCTGTGGATGTACTTTCCTGCGTCCCGGATCCCTGTCCGCAGCCGGCAAGCAGACCTACACACATAAGTCCCGCAAGCAGCATAGTTGCAAGCTTTTTCATTTGATACTCCTCCATTTGATTGTGTTTGTTGTGTCGTTTGCATGCAAAGTCTGATCTATATTGTAAGGGGAAAGCTCCCCCTGCAACCTCTGTAAGCTTTATTTCGGAAAACGGATGCTTCTTTTCCCCCTGCGCTGTGGTCAGGCCGTATCCCCGATTTTCAGATGAGCAGGAACCAGCACGGTGACCGGCTGGCTGCGTCTCTGGCTGATCCTGCCAAACAGCAGCTCCAGCGCGTTCTCCCACACATAATCCGGAAACATCTCCAGGCAGGTGCCTGTGGGCCATTTGCTCTCCAGGGTCTGCAGATCCTGGTAAATCACCACGGCCACGTCTTTTGGCACCCGGACGCCCAGCTCCCGGAATGCCTCCAGGGCTCCTTCCGCCACTTCGTCGCTTCCCAGCAGCATGGCCTCTGCAAGTCCATGCTCCCGGTACGCCTTCCTGGCCAGCTCATAGCCGCTTTCCCGGCTGATTTCTCCTACATGAATCGTCTCCGGCTGGTACTGCCCCCTGTCCTCCAGGATCTTCCGAAGCGCCTCCAGACGGTGCACTCCTATCCGGAAGCCGCCGCCCTCGTACAGACCGCCGATGTAGCCGATTCCCGTGTAGCGCTTCCGGTCCAGCAGATAGGAAACCATCTGCTGATGGCCGGCGTCAAAATCCACCTTTACCTGGTCGAACTCATAGCTGTACTGATTGGAATTGATAAATACAATCGCAAAGGAAAGGGAACGCAGGAAATCAAGCTCTGAGTCATTGAATTCTCCGAAGGCAATGACGCCGTCCACCTCCCGGGCTTCCCCAAAGGACAGCCGTACAAAGGCTACCTCGTACTGATCCGTCATCATCTGCACGATGCAGGACAGGCCTGACAGTCTCACATTCGGTCTGTCCGGCCGGATGATTCTCCAGTCAGCCACTCCGATTACCAGCTTTTTCTTCTGCGCAGACAGACGCCTCTGGCGCGGAGAGACATACCCCAGCGCATGGGCCGCCTGAAAAATTCTCATGCGCACCTCCGGGCTCACACAAATATTGTCGTCCTTATTCAATACTCTGGAGACTGTCGCCGCAGATACCTGGGCGATCTGTGCCACTTCTTTGATTGTTGCCATCTGCCGTCCTCCCTCTTCTGATTTCATTATAACCGGCATTTTCCCGCCGTCAATATATTTTACTGAAAATTTACTAAAAAATTACCCTGCGCTTACATCGCCGGAAATCAGAACTGGCGCTGCTATTTACAGCAGCGAACTGGCCGGAATTCCAAAAAAACATAGAAAAATCCCCCCGCCACCCAAAGTGCGCGAGGGGAAAAATAAAAAGCGGGTGATGGGAATCGAACCCACGTGTCCAGCTTGGAAGGCTGGTGTTCTACCATTGAACTACACCCGCAGATAAGCTTAATGCCCAGAACCGGAATCGAACCAGTGACACGAGGATTTTCAGTCCTCTGCTCTACCAACTGAGCTATCTGGGCAGATGCTCACACATTATTCAGTTCCTGTGCTTCACAACGGTAATAATTTATCATGACTGGGAAGGTTTGTCAAGCTGTTTTTTGCTGAAGCGGGCAAATTGCCTATTCCCAGCCGATTCAGAAACGGGAAGCAGTTACCCCACCCACATAAGCAGTCTTAGCTCCGTAAGGAGCGGGACCTGAGCCTCGTAAGAGACGACAAGTGCGTATGTGAGTGGGGCGGCTGGGAATCATAGCTTCCGGGTTTTCACTCCTTCAGACTTTCGCCATTCGTCTCAATCACTCTGCGGTACCAGTCATAGCTCTTCTTTTTATACCGGGCCAGCGTGCCCGTGCCGTCGTCGTTCCGGTCTACATAAATGAAGCCATACCGTTTCTTCAGCTGCGCTGAGGAGGCGCTGACCAGATCGATGCAGCCCCAGGCCGCATAGCCCATCACATCGACGCCGTCCTCCACAGCCTTTTCCACCTCCAGCAGATGATCCCGCAGATACGCAATGCGGTAATCATCCTGTACCGTCGGCTGGCCGTCGGGGCCTTCTGTCAGCTGGTCCACCGCGCCCAGGCCGTTTTCCGCCACAAAAAGAGGCTTCTGATAGCGGTCATAAAAATAGTTCAGCGTATAGCGCAGGCCCTGCGGGTCGATCTGCCAGCCCCACTCGCTTTCCTTCAGATACGGATTTTTCACGCCGCTCGTCAGGTTGCCGGCGCCCTTCTGGTACTGCGAGCAGTCCGCCGCGGTGCATTTGCTCATGTAATAGCTGAACGAAATGTAATCCACCGTGTTCTTCAGAAGCTCCTCGTCGCCGGGCTCCATATGGATCTCAATCCCTTCCCGCTCCCAGCGTTTTCGGATATAGGAGGGATAATAGCCCCGCGCCTGTACGTCAGAGAAGAACATCACATTCCGGTCCGCCTCCATCATAGCAATCATATCCTCCGGCTTCGGAGTCATGGGGTAGCTGAGGGCTCCCAGCACCATACAGCCCATCTTCGCCCCCGGAATCATCTCGTGCAGCAGTTTTGTGGCCAGGGCGCTGGCCACAAATTCATGGTGGGCCGCCTGATATTTGTCCTGAAGCGTCAGCTTTTCCTTCGGCGTCCAGATTCCTGCGCCCATCAGCGGGAAATTCATAATTGCGTTGATCTCATTGAAAGTAATCCAGTATTTCACCTTGTCCCTGTAGCGGGAAAATACCGTCCGGCAGTAGCGCTCGAAAAAGCCTATGAGCCGCCGGTCTCTCCAGCCGTCGTAGTGCTGCGCCAGATACAGAGGCGTCTCATAGTGGGACAGCGTCACCAGCGGCTCCATTCCATAGCGCAGGCAGGCGTCGAATACCTTATCGTAAAACGCCAGGCCCGCCTCATTGGGCTCCTCCTCGTCGCCCCGGGGGAAGATGCGGCTCCAGGCAATAGAAAGGCGGAAGATTTTAAAGCCCATCCCTGCCAGCAGACGGATATCGTCCTCATAGCGGTGGTAAAAATCGATTCCCACCAGCTTCAGGTTCGAGGCTTCCGGCTGATCCGATACCGGTCCCATGACGCCCCTGGGCATCACATCCTGGATGGACGGGCCCTTTCCGTCCTCATTCCAGGCTCCTTCGCACTGATTTGCGGCAATCGCCCCGCCCCAGAGAAAATTTTTCGGAAAACTCATTTTCGCCTTCTCCTTCTTTTTCTGATGCGGCTGCGGCGGCGTCCGCAGGACGCCGCCGCGCAGCCACAGCATTTTTCTATACTTCCCTTATTTTACAACTGTAAGCAGCATATCGCCAGCATTGATTTCTCCGGCGTCCGCAGCCAGTACATCCAGGTAACTGTCCGTATTGCTGATGATAACCGGCGTCACCGTGTCGTAGCCCGCCGCCTTGATGGCGTCCAGATCAAACTCCAGCAGCAGCTGGCCCTTTTTGACCCTGTCTCCCTGGGCCACATGCGCGGTAAAGTATTTGCCCTCCAGCTCGACCGTGTCAAGTCCCACATGAATCAGAACCTCCACGCCATCGTCAGACACCAGGCCGATGGCGTGCTTTGTGTCAAACACAGAGGCCGCCACGCCGTCCACCGGGGAATAAATCTTCCCTTCCGCCGGAACCACTGCCGCGCCCCTGCCTACGATATTTTTGGAGAACACCTCATCCTTTACCTCGCTGAGCGGAACCTCTGTCCCCTTTACCGGAGAAGCGATTTCGATTCTCATGGAGGAGACCGTCTCCTTCTTCTCTACTGCAGGCGTCTCTGCGGCGTCATCTCCCGGCTCCTCTTTGAAGCCCAGGACCAGGGTGGCGATGGCTGTCACGACGATGGAAATCACAATCGTGATGGCCGCGTTAATCACATTGCCGAAGCCAGAACCGCCGATGTATACCGGCAGCGCCAGCAGTCCGGCCGTGGTGGAGGAATAGGTATGGATTCCCGTAATTCCCGCGTACAGTCCGGCCACGCCGCCGCCGATGACAGCCGCGTACAGCGGTCTCTTATATTTCAGCGTAACTCCGTAGAGAGCCGGCTCCGTAATTCCCATGAGTCCCGTAAAGCCTGCGGAGATACCCAGCTGCTTCAGATCCTTGTTCTTCGCCTTCAGGCCGACTACCAGAGACGCGGTGCCCTGGGCGATATTGGAGGCCAGCATACCAGGTCCAAGGATGGTGCCGTAGCCCAGCGTCGCGTACTGAATCGTCTGAATCGGGGCGAAGCAGTAATGCATACCCGTCATGACAAAGAACGGGCAGAAAGCTCCCATCAGGAACGGAATCACCCAGCCTGCGTAATCATTCAGCCAGTTGAAGCCTACCGCCAGTCCCTGGCCCACCAGGTTGCCCAGCGGTCCGAGAAGCGTGATTCCCAGGCAGCCCGTGACAATGATGGTCAGAAGCGGAGCCAGGAAAATCTTCACGCTCTTGGGAGAAATCTTATTTGCCAGCGGCTCGATGTAGGACTGTGCCCACACAATCAGCAGAATCGGCACGACGCTTCCGCCGTAAGCCACCTGAGTGACCGGAATAAAACCAAACAGGGCAATCGGCGCCTCCAGGGAGGTGAAGCTGCTGTGCAGAAGCACGCCGGCCAGAGCCGCGGACACATACTGGTTACATTTAAAATATCTTGCGGCTGAAAACGCAAGCATGAACGGCATAAAGCTGAACAGCGCGTCGCCGAAAGCATTGAAAATCTGATAGGTCTGAGACCCCGCGTCTACCCATTTCACAAATACGAGCAGGGCCAGAAGCGCCTTAATCATACCGGAGCCAGCCAGCGCCGGGATAATCGGCTGGAAGATCGCCGTCAGGCCGCCAAAGAAGCCTGCGATAATGCCCTTCTTCTCCGCCGGAGCCTGGGCCGCGTCTCCAAAGCTTCCAAGCTTTTTGATCTCATCGCATACATGGCTTACGTCTGTACCGATGACCACCTGAAACTGTCCGTTTTTCGTAACCACTCCCTGGACGCCCTTTACCTTCTTCAGGCCCTCCACATCGGCCTTTCCGGCGTCGCCAAGGACAAAGCGCAGACGTGTCATGCAGTTTGTCACGCTGACTACGTTCTTTTCGCCGCCGACGAGAGAAAGAATGTCGGCTGCCGTCTTCTTATAATCCATTTGAACCCCTCCTGTAAATCATTCGTTTATATGTTAAATCCCCCTGCCGGCTCCTGCAGTAAGCCCGCAGGCCAGATTTCAACCTGAACCTGGATCAGACTGCTCCGTCTGTTTTCTCAGTCTGTTTTCTCAGTCCGCCTCCCCCTCGGGAGTCGTAATCCGCTTGATATAAATGGTCAGATAAATCAGCTCCTCCTCCGGTATTTCCACCAGATAATCATGCACGATCAGACTGCGGATCCGTCTGGCGCACTCGTAGGCCTCCGAATACTGCTTCCGAACCATTTCCAGCAGCTCTCCGCCTTCTCCATCCAGCATTTTCCCGGAGAAGAACCGGGAAGCAAAAAATTTCAGATGTGTAATAAAACGCACAAAATGTACGGAATTTTCATCGAAATTGGTCCGGAACTGATAGCGCACCACGCTGACGATTTTATGGATCATCTCCGTCATCCTTACCGCGTCGTTCCGATCCGCCTGATCGAATTCCGCGTTCACAATATGCATGGCGATGCTGCCTGCCTCGTCGGGCGGAAGCTCGCAGCCCGTATGCTCCTTCAGAAGCTCCAGCCCGTACTGCGCCACCTCGTATTCCACCGGATAAAAATGCACAATCTCCCAGAGAAGCGTATTTTTGAATTCCAGTCCCTTTTCCATCCTTGACACCGCAAAGGACATGTGGTCGATCAGATTCAGAAAAACGCTTTCATCCAGCTCCTTATTCAGCCTCTCCGACGCCTTCTTCACAATCTTGTCGGCGATCTCCATATAGCTTTCCGGCGTCTGGGCCAGAAGCGCGTAAAGCTTTCCGGCTATCGTCTTCGACTTCAGAAAATATTCCTTGTCTATCTTCGAGCTGTCCACCAGATCGCCCTTGCGGGCCCTGAAGCCGATTCCCTTTCCCACCAGAATCCGCTCCTGATGCCGCTCGTTCATGGCGCTGACCACGTTATTGTTGATCACGCAGACTATCTGATAATACCTGCCTCCCATTTTTCTCCCCCGTAAAAGACAGTATCTGATACAGGCGCAGCTTCTGGCTCTGCAGCCGCAGAATTCTGCCAAAAGAGCTTCTGGCCGCAAAGACATAAAAAAACCTAATATCATACATGCATAGACATGTATGATATTAGGTTTTGCCTGCTTATCAGTAACAATCCTAAAAACAACCTTCGTTTAATTCTGTTCTTACTCTAGCACAGGATCCGCGGATTGTCAACGCACTTTTTCCGGTTTACGGCCCGGTCCCTTTACAGCTCTTTACAGCAGCTCCCTCTGGTGGGTCGCGTACAGGTACTCGTCGATCGTGTTCACGATCCGGTCCTCAAGAAGCTCTACCGGATCATCTGAAAGCTCTCCCTCGCGGACCTTCGTGTACTGGATCGGCATGAACTGGCTTAAGAGGTTCAGCGGCACGCCGTGGGTTCTCAGGTTGGAGATCAGGCGGTCGGCGGCGGCCTCCACAGCCGGAGTGGGCATGTAGTAGCGGCAGCGGTCGGAGAAGGAATACTTTCTCTTCATGCGCAGCTCCAGCTCGTTGCCCTGGTAATGCTTTCTCCAGTATTTGTCGTCTTTTAACATTTCCGCTTCCAGCGTGTCCGCGAAATTGCTGAGTTCGACATCTGTGCCGTAGAGCAGCTCCTTCTCGATGTGCTCCAGGGCGAACATGCCCTCGCGCATGGCGAAGGTCAGGCCCGGGCCTACCTTCAGGATGCCTACGCCATCCTCAATCAGCTCGCGCAGCTTGATCTTGGTCTGGTAGTCTGTGGAGTGGCCCTCGAATACCAGGTTCGGGAAATCCTTGATGGAGGCCATCAGCTCCTTCGCCTTCTCCCGGTCATACTCGGTGCAGCCGCTGTCCTTCTCCTCCACGCCAGGCTGAACCACGACCGCGATGACACGATCCCAGACGTCCGCGCCCAGGCCCGCGTCCTTGAAGGCCTTCTCAAAGGCCGCCACGGTGTTCTTGAAGTCTTCGACCTTCGTCACCTGCACGCCGGCGTCCTCGCTTCCCACGGCGCCGCCGGGAATCGGCACTTCGCTTCCGATGATGTAGACCGGAGGAATCGCGTCCGGATCCTGCTCCAGCAGCTTCTTATAGGTCTCCTCCGCGATTTCCGCCAGATGGGCGCCGCGGCCCGCGATGATCTCATCGGACAGACGCGCGTCCGGATCGTCGCTCTTGACCTTCATGCTGGTGTCGATATGGATCTTGGTGAAGCCTGCGCCCACATAGTGGCGGATCAGCTCCTCCGCGTCAGCCATAGCCTCCGCCTCGTCCTTTCCGGCGAAGGTCAGCGGTCCCAGGTGATCGCCGCCCAGGAACAGTTTGCCCTGGTCGAAGCCGATCTTCTCCGCGATCTCAAGAACAAATTTCTTGAAATCCGCCGGCTTCATTCCGGTGTAGCCGCCGTTCTGGTCGCACTGGTTCGCGGTGCTCTCGATGAGCACACAGGAGCCGTCGGATTTTCCCCTCTTCAGGGCAGCCTCGATCACGTACTTGTTGGCGCTGCACACAGAGTAGATGCCTACGTTCTTTCCCTGCTTCTGAAGCTCTACGATTTTTTTCAATGGATTCTGAAGCATGATAAAAACCCCTCCTGATTTTATATTTTATCCCTGCGGGGCCCGTGCCCGGCAGGCTTTTCATGCGCGTAAAAAGGCGAAGGCCTCCCGCGCAGAATATTCATTTTCTCCCGGTCTTCTGGTTCTCCTTCTGGCTGATCTTCGCCAGCCCGATGAAATGAAGCACGCTGAAATAAAGGGCGATCAGCGCGATGAGGCCGCTTAAGACCAAAAGCCCCGTCCCGTATTTCTGATCCAGGGCGTTCAGCACCACCAGCACCGCCGCCAGCAGATACAGCACTGCCAGAGAGAGGGTCTGTCCCTTGCTCTTTTCATTCACTATGTACTGAAGCGCTGTGACGCGCCTCTCGAAGTCCACGTCCTCCACCGGCTCCAGCTTTTTCAGAAAGGACCGGCGGTAAGCGATCTCCGCTGCTGCCAGCATCACCGCTCCCGCTACCACCGCCTGGGTCACGGTCAGGAAGGTGGCGGCGAACAGGATCGCCGCGATCAGGATCACCGCGAAACGGTTTTTGTAAAAGGTCGCCGCCTGCGCGTCCTTGCTCCCGACCAAGTATCCTTTTTTCGTCACCCAGTCATAGTAGATCGTCCGGTTCTGCTTATCCGTATAAATATTTCTCCCCGACAGACGGATAGTCTCTTTTGGCTGTTCTTCCGTCTGTTTTACAAGTTTTCTGCTCATCTATCCGTTTTCCACATCTTTCACTGTGATTTTACTTCTGCTCTGACACGACGTCCTGGATCCCGAAGCGCGAAATCTGCACCACCAGTCCCTTTGCCATCTCCACGTCGATGACGTCGCCCTTGATCTTTACGATCTTTCCGTAAATGCCGCCGCCGAACAGCACTCTTGCCCCGATCTGGATCTTGTTCTGCAGCTCCTGCATCGCCGCGCGGTTTTTCTTCATGTTCCGGGCGGAAATGACGCTCAGGATGATTCCAAAGAGCCCCAGCATCACAATCACCGTCACGCAGCTCCACATAATAATTTCCCAATTCATAGCTCTGATTTTTCCTCCGTATCAAGAATGTCCCAGAAGGCTGTACGAATCCTGGCGAATCCGGTTCCGCCCTCTGGGACATCTTATATTCAGTTACAGGATATGCTCCGCAACCTATTTTAGCAAAGATTTATTTTCTTGTATAGGGGTAAAGCGTAACTCCCTTTACAACCCGGTTCACCTCTCCGGTCGGGCAGGGATTGTCCGGCGTGATGGAAAGGGACAGGGATTTGAGAACTGCCAGCGTCTGGGCGAACAGGATGTCGCACAGGCCCAGCTGTACGCTCTCGTGAGCCTCCTCAAGGCCGAATACCACCGTATAGTCCACGAGGGCGGCCACAGCCTCGTCTGCCTTGCTCATAACGGCCACAATCTTGTTGCCCTTGCGCTGTCCGCTCATCTCCTTGATGAGATCCACCTCATACTGTCTGGTATAAGCGTCGTCGCTTAAGTATACGACGGTCAGCGTATTGTCGTCGATGATGGACTTCGGGCCATGGCGGAAGCCAAGCGGCGTGTCGTACATGGTGACTACGCGGCCGGCGGTCAGCTCCAGCATCTTCAGAGCGGACTCCTGGGAGGTTCCCTTCAGGGTGTTGCTTCCCAGATATACGATACGGTTGAAATCATAGCCGTCTACGATGCCCTGGGGAATGCTGTACTGGTTGTCCAGGAAATTCTGGCCTGCGGCGGCAATTTTGCGCACCTCTTCCACTACCTTGTCCAGCTCGTTCAGATGGAAGCAGAGGTAGGTAGCCAGGTACATATTGGAGAAGCTGGAGGTCATGGCAAAGCTCTGATCATGGGTCTCCGGCGTCAGGTTGATGGCGTAGCAGTGCTCTGTGGTCTCCGCGCGCTTGGACAGGGCTCCGTCCTTATTACAGGTCACGAACAGATGGTACAGGTTGTCGCAGACTGCCTCCGCCGCGTCTACTGCTCCGATGGACTCCGGAGAATTACCGGAACGTCCGAAGCTGATGAGAAGGGTCGGCTTCGTGCGGGACAGATAAGCCTCCGGCGTAGCCACGATATCTGTAGTTCCGTAGGATTTTACCTTATAATTCAGAAGTCCGGTCAGATGGGGGAACAGGGCGTTGCCCACGAACTCGCTGGTTCCGGCTCCGGTCAGAATCACGTCGAAGTCCTCCTTCGTGATGACCTGATCGATAAATTTCTGAATCTCGTCCTTGTGCTCCATGATCTGCCGGCAGGTCTTCTCCCAGGTCGCCGGCTGCTGATAAATCTCATTCACCGTCCATGTGGAGGAGGTCTCCTTCATTTTCTCATCTGTGATGCCAAAAATCGTGCTCATTGTAATCCTTCCTTTCTGCTTGAACACTTTCTATATTTTTTGTTATGCGGTTCCCGCTTAGATGCCGTCCTCGTCTCCCGGCTCTTCCTGCAGGGCCTGCTTGAATTCAAATTTCGCCACCTGCTCTTTTCCTGTCTGCAGAAGGGAGTCTACCAGTCCGTCCAGGTCGTCCATGAACTTTCTGGACATCACTACCTCCACCAGCATCGGCAGGTTCGTTCCCGCGAGGATGCGCACGTTCTCTCTGTCGCGTCCCAGCTGGGCAGCCGTATTGAAGGGCGTTCCGCCCATCAGGTCCGTAAAAATGATGACTCCTTCGCAGTCCTTCAGCGCGTCCAGAGCCTTGTTAAGCTCTGCGGCCAGATCCTCCGTACTGTAGGTCGGAAGGAAATCCACATACTGGTACGCTTCCTGCTCTCCCGCAATCAGATTTACGGAGCTTGTCATACCAGATCCAAAATTCGCATGTCCTGTCACTACTAATCCAATCATACTATCTCTCCTGTTCTTCCGTCTCCAGCTCTCTTAGATTCTTTTCTACCAGCGGCATGTAGACGGCTCTTGGTTCCAAACACGCCTTTGCGCTCTGAAAATAGGCCAGCGCGTTTTTCCTGTCCTCCAGATACAGATACTGCTTCGCAATCATTACCAGAATCGCCCCCAGGGCGAATCCATAGTATTTCTTCGAATTGACGTCCTCTGTCATCTCGTCAATCAGGTCGCTTCTTTGGTCCATCATGACTCCATAGGACATCTCGCTGTAATGAACGAGCTTCTCATCATCCGTCTTTTTTATGGCCTCCAGGAGCCAGTCTGCGTATTTCCGGTTTCCCTTAATCAGAAAAGTATGGAAATAATTTTCCAGAAAGCTTTTTTTGTCCGCCGGATTTTTATAGGGCGCTTCGATCATATGGCGCAGAGTCTCTTCAAATTTATCCGTCTCCCTGGCCACATAGTAGCCTCTCAGCTTGTACAGATCGCAGGCGTAATCTCCCAGAAGCCTGCGGGTCATGCCCATGTCCGCGATTTTTTCCAGCGTCTCGCTGTCCTTCGCCCGCAGAGCCGTATTCATGCTTCGCAGCTGAAAGCTCTTGATCCCCTGGAAAACCACATACCCGGCAAAGATAAGCAATATAATGATAAGTGTCGTCTGATTCAAAAAGCCACCTGATTTCTGTCTGATTTCAGGACCCGGCACAGCGGGTCCCGGCGCGGCGGACCCCGCCGCGTCTCGTATAAAAAGGGGAGGGGGCGGGATTTTCATCCTCTCCCCTCCCCTTTATCTGACGTATCTTCACATCAGAGTACAGCCTGATTTATTCCTCAGGCGTGGGATACTGATACCACTCTACAAGCGGGGTATATCCGCCCGGAAGCGTATTTCCGTCTGCGTCCATAGCCTGAGAGTTTCCGGACCAGATACCGAAGGCACAGCCCAGGATACCAACTACCAGGATCAGAACGATACATCTTACCGGAGTCCAGCCCTTCTTAATCAGAGCATAGATTCCAAGCGTAATCAGAAGCGGGATCAGCTTGGGCAGTACGCCGTCCAGAAGGCTCTGGATGTTGATCTGCGTCTCGCCGATAACCAGACGGAGCGTGGTGGAACCATAGTTCGCAATCAGCGCGCCTACTACGAAGATACCCAGGATGCTTGCCGCACGGGTGAACTCCTTCGCGTTGGCTGTCAGCATAGTAACGGCTTTGGTTCCCAGTCCGTAGGACCAGTACATCAGACCGAAACGTACGATGAACTGAACTGCGTTGAAGATAACCAGGAAGAGGATCGCGCCTATGATACTCTTCTGCTCCATAGCCATGTTCGCGGTCAGACCTGCGGTAATCGGAACCAGGGTCAGCCAGAACAGAGCGTCACCGATGCCGCCCAGGGGGCTGGCTGCGGAGATACGTACGGAACGGATAGTCTGTGTGTCAGCCTTGTTCTGCTCCAGGGAGAGAACGATACCCATTACAAACGTTACCAGGAACGGATGGGTGTTCAGGAAGTCCAGGTTGTGAGCCATGGAAGCTTTCAGGTCTTCCTTGTTGGTATGTATCTTCTGAAGGCCGGGAAGGATGGACCAAAGCCAGCCGCAGGCCTGCATTCTTTCATAGTTGAAGGATGCCTGTAAGAAGCAGGACAGCCAAACCATCTTATTCAGGGTCTTCTTGTCAAGCGGCTGCGCCGGGGTCAGATCCTGATACTTTTCGGGAATATTATATGCCATCTTCTTCACCTCCTGCAAAACCGGAACCAGCGTTCTGCTTAATCTTTGTCTGTGTCGTGAAGTCATAGATAGCGATAGCCGCGCCTACGAACGCACACAGAATCAGAGTTGCTCCGGACGTGGAAGCGTTAGCGCTGCAGAGCAGGGACATAGCGAAGCCTGCCAGCAGGAAGCCCCACATCTCTCCGGACATCATAACCTTCATCAGGATAGCGAAGCCGACGAACTTCATAGCGCCGCCTGCCGCGTCCAGACCTGCCATTACCCAGGAGAAGTCATAGGAGAACTTCTGCAGGGTCTCGCCAAGTGCAGAACCGCCGTACAGACCTGCTACGGAAATCACGCCGAACAGTACGCCCAGCACTGCCATTTCCAGGAAGTTGATGTTGCGGATTCCCTTTACGTTAGCCTCTTCCGCGTACTGATCTGCCTTATGCATCATACCGGAGAAGATTGTAAAGGTAAGGGTTACTACATACTGTCCGAATACAGCGAACGGAACAGCCAGGCCAAGGGCAGCTCCTACGCCGTCTGCTGTAGCCTCCATTCCGAGGGATACAGCGAATACAGTAGCCATGATACCGCCGATGATGGCGTTGGGGGGCTGTGCGCCTCCGATCGGCATACTTCCGATCTGAACCAGCTGGTAAGCGCCGCCTACCACGACACCAAGCTCAAAGTTACCAAGGATAGCTCCGATGATCGGGCAGGTAACGATGGGCTGGTACAGAGATTCCAAAAAGCTGAACTGGTCGATACCCATGATAAAGGCAACTACGAAAACCAGAAGAGCCTGGATAATTGAAATTTCCATATTTGCTCCTTTCCAAATAAACCTGTCAACAGTTATTTGAACAATTTGTCAGTACTTTCTGTCGGCGTGTCCGGAACACGTTTGATCTCCAGCTCTACGCCGAGCTCCTGCAGCTTCTTAAAGCAGGCTACGTCGTCGTCATTGACCGCGACGGAGGTCGCGACCTGACGCTTGCCCTCAGCCATGTGCATATTGCCGATGTTGACCTTCTTGATCGGCACTCCGCCTTCTACCAGCTTGAGCACATCCTGAGGCGTCTCGCAGATAATTGCAATATGCTGATTTGCAGAAGCCTTGTGGATGATATTGATTGTTTTCTCCAGAGTGAAGAACCGCGTCTGCGCATAGGCCGGCGCTGCCATGTTCATCAGGCTCTGGCGGAATTCATCCTTCGCCACCGCGTCATTTGCGACCAGAAGAAGATTCGCGCCTACGACGCCGCACCACTGAGTCGCAACCTGACCATGAATCAGCCGATTGTCAATTCTCGTCAATCGAATATCGGGCATGTCTTTCTCCCCCTTTCTTAAAATATTTCAGCATAACCCGGGCAGGCAAGCCCGCTCCCTCATGCTTTTGTACAAGCGCTTCCCAAATACATCCTATGAGAGGCAGCATATGTTTACGCGTACTATTATATCAAATTTCACCAGAAATTAGTTGCACTTTTAGATTTTTCTCTTGCATTTTTAACCAAGAGACCACACAAAAACAACTTTTCCATACAAAAACCGGAGTCATGCGGCAAAATTCCAGGTATAAGAAAAGATATGAGCGCCGATCACCAGGCCGCTTAAGGACGGATAATTGGCGTAGGTCCGGAAGAATACCCGGTTCCCCACGTTGGACTCCCCGGCGATGGCCCGCCTGGCCGCCGTATAGCAGGATTCGGTCACCGAATCAAGCCCCTGCTCCAGCATCAGGTCAAAACGGCCGGAGGTCACGGGCGAAAACTGGCCGGAGGCCCGGATGACGCTCATGATATCGTTCTGCGCGAACCGGGGATCCCGGATGCGGTTCATCACCACGGCGCCTACAGCCAGCTGGCCCTCCGCGCCCTGATTTCCCGCTTCGCAGTAGATGAGCACCGCCAGAGCCGTCACCTCTTCCTCGGTGGCGCTGTAGGCCCCGTACTGGACGTACTCCAGCTCCGTGGTGCGCACGCCGGTCACGTCTCCCAGGGAAGCCTGAATCTCCGCCGCCTTGGCCGCCTCGATCTGAGCCTCCATCCGCTTCTTCTCCGCGATCAGCTCATCCAGGACCGCCTTCTGGTTCTCCAGCGTGTTGTTCTTGCCGTCCAGATCCGCCTGGGCCTGGGCGATCTCGTTCACATGCTGGCTGATCTGCCCTGAGGTGCTGTCCGCAAGGGCCGATACCTCGTTCTGCTTCTGGGTCACAGAGGCCTGGAGCTCGTCCAGGGCCTCCTTCTCTCCCTGCAGCTTCGCCTCCTGCTCCTCGATAGCCTCCTTCTGGGCCACATACTGCTCGAACATGTCCCGGTCATAGGCGGTAATGCTGGCCGCGTAGCCCGCCTGGTTCAGGGCGTCCGCGAAGCTGCCCGAGGTCAGGAGAAGCTCCAGGAACGACGCCTGCGGGTGCTCGTACATGTACCGGATCCGGGCCTTCATGTCCGCGTACTGCTGCTCCTCCACTGCCTTCGCCGCTTCCAGGGCCGCCTGGGCTTCTTCGATCTCCGCCTGCTTGTCCGTGATCTGCTGGTTCAGGTCCTGGATCTCATCCTCCAGGGAAGCGTACTGCCGGTTCAGGTCCGCCAGATAATTTTCCATATTTTCCTTGGCTTCCTGGAGCTTCTGCTTCTTGTCTTCCGTCTCGTCGATCTCCTGCTGGGTCTTGTCGATCTCCTGCTGCTGCTCGTCGATCTCCTCCTGGATCTCCTGCACGTCGCTCTCGTCCGGCGTCTCAGACGCCAGAACCTTATGGGGCAGATAGGTATAGGAAGAAAGCCCAAGCGCTGCCGCAAGTGCCAGTATCAGAATTCTTCTTATCCTCCTCATTCCCTTAAAGCTCTGTGTCTTTCTCATGATCTCTCCCGCTGTTTCCCGTTTTAAGAAAAGCGGCTGCGGACTGCCCTAACCGCAGCCCGCAGCCGCTTTTCATCTCATTTTTTATTTCCAGTCGTATTTTGTCAGGCGGCCTTCCAGCTTCATACCCGGAAAACCGTTCTGGCGCAGCGCCTCGTAAAGCACGATCGCCACAGAAT
>CALWQJ010000019.1 GCA_944383645.1 uncultured Merdimonas sp. | reverse complement strand
ATCCGCAATGACGTGTATGGGATTGCGGAAAGCGCAGAAGCTCGAAAGAGCTGCAGCGAGAATAAAAAATAACAGAAGATTTTTGAAAGAGGAGGAGAAATATGAACAAAAGAGTAAAAGCTATGGGAATTTTTGCGGCAGCGGCGGTTCTTGGACTTGCCGGCTGCGGTATGTTCGGCGGAGGAAAAGGCACCACAGAGGGACGAATCGGAGATGCCATCAAGACGGATTTCTATGATTTTACTGTAAACAGCGCGTACCTGTGCGGTGAGTTTGAGGGAAGACCGGCTTCTGATGGAACAGAGCTTTTGGTGGTGGATATCACTGTCAGGAACACCTTCCATGAGACCATTCCCATGTCTGACTGGGATTTTCAGGCCCAGTGGGGAGAGGATGAGGATGACGAGGCCTATGCGTTTCCGATCACTTCAGATCCGGAGACAGGTGAGGAGATTCCGGCAGTCAGCGAAGAACAGCTGCCATACGAATATGAGCTGGGAGTGGATGAGGCGAGAGAAGGCCTTCTGGTATATGAGGTTCCGGAGGGATACCAGGACTTTTCTGTTTCGGCCCAGGATATATATGAGGATGGAACCATGGGAGACACGTACTTTGTATATTTCACGCCGGAACGGCAGTAGGCTGCCAGGCGGAACAATTTAATGGAAAAGAAAATGGAATGCCGCGAAGGCCACAGGTGGTCTTTCGCGGCATTTCTGGGATCCGGGGCTTAATTCACATTCACCTCTCCGGCGAGGATCCGTTTATAATCCTCATAATTCTTCTGAAGAAGCTCCGGCGTGTTCAGCTCGTAGGGACATTTTTCCATGCACTGGCCGCAGTGCAGGCAGTCCTCGATCTTCTTCATATTTTCCTGCCAGTGCTCGTTCAGCCACTGGGCGGAGGGCGCGCGCCGCACCATCAGGGACATGCGGGCGCAGTTGTTGATCTCGATGCCCGCGGGACAGGGCATGCAGTAGCCGCAGCCCCGGCAGAAATCTCCGGTCAGCTCCGTCTTTTCCTTCTCGATGAAACGGGACAGCTCCTCGTCCATCGCGGGCGGCTGGTCCATGCAGGAGAGCCATTCCTCCAGCTCGGACATCTTCTGGATGCCCCAGATGGGAAGGACGTTGTCGAACTGGGAGATGTAGGCGAAGGCTGCCCTGTAGTTGGTGATGAGGCCGCCTGCCAGTCCCTTCATGGCGATAAAGCCCATATTGTGCTCCCGGCACAGCCTTACCAGCTCCAGCTCCTTCTCGGAGGACAGATAGCTGAAGGGGAACTGCAGCGTCTCATATAAGCCGGATTCGATGGCTTCCTTTGCCACGCCCAGCTTGTGGGCTGTGATGCCGATGTGGCGGATTTTCCCGGCTGCCTTTGCCTCCTGCATACATTCGTACATGCCGCTTCCGTCTCCCGGCCGCCAGCAGGTGTCGGCGCAGTGGAACTGGTAGATGTCGATGTAATCCGTCTTCAGAAGCTTCAAAGAGGTCTCTAGCTGTGTCCGGAAGTCCTCCGGGGTCTTCGCCTGGGTCTTGGTGGCGATATAAATCTGATCGCGCCGGGTCTGAAACAGCTCCGCAAAGGCGTTTCCCAGCTTCTCCTCGCTGTCGCTGTAGGCGCGGGCCGTATCGAAAAAGCGCATGCCGCCCTCGTAGGCCCGGCGCAGGATGCTCACGGCTGTCTCCATATCCACCCGCTGTACAGGCAGGGCGCCGAAGGCATTCTGGGGGACGGCGATGCCTGTGCTTCCCAGGGTTATCATTTTCATGTGCGTTCACTCTCCTTATTTTTCTGAATGAATTTCCTGGCTGGCGCCAGCCGCCGGCCGGGAGCTTTTCTATCTCTATTGTATTGCTTCGCGGTGTCCGCCGTCAATCCCAACCTGCAATTGAAAACAGGCAGATTAGGTGATAGAATGACATTGCAAAGAACTAAAAAGGAGCTTGGGAATAAGGAAAAATAGTATGGGATGTCTTGGAAATTTATTATGGTTTATCTTCGGAGGAGCGGTGAGCGGCCTGAGCTGGTGTCTGGCGGGCTGCCTCTGGTGCATCACGATTGTGGGGATCCCGGTGGGGACCCAGTGCTTTAAGCTGGCGGCTTTGAGCTTCTTTCCCTTTGGAAAAGAAGTACGCTGCGGAGGCGGGGCAGGCTCCTTCCTCCTGAATCTGCTCTGGCTGATTTTTTCGGGCTTTGCGCTGGCAGTGGAGCATGCGGTGCTTGGCGCGGCGCTGTGCGTGACCATCATCGGGATTCCCTTTGGCCTGCAGCATTTCAAGCTGGCGAAGCTGGCCCTGATGCCCTTCGGCGCGGAGGTCTATTAGAATGCGGAGGTCTTTTAAAGTATGGTAAAAATCGATCTGATTACGGGCTTTCTGGGCGCGGGAAAGACGACCTTCCTCAAAAAATACGCGGCCTGGCTGATGAAGCAGGGGCTTCGGATCGGGATCCTGGAAAATGATTTCGGGGCTGTGAATGTGGATATGATGCTTCTGCGGGAGCTGGAGGGGGAGAACTGCGAGCTGGAAATGGTTTCTGGCGGCTGCGATGCAAAGACGCACCGGCGGCGGTTCCGGACAAAGCTTATCGCTATGGGGATGAGCGGCTTTGACCGGGTGCTGGTGGAGCCCTCCGGCATCTATGACGTGGATGAGTTTTTTGACACCCTGCGGGAGGAGCCGCTGGACCGCTGGTATGAGATCGGAAGCGTCATTGCGGTGGCGGACGTGAAAGCGGAAAAGGAGCTTCCGGAGGCGGCAGAGTATGTGCTGGCCAGCGAGACGGCCTGCGCGGGCCTGGTTCTGGCGAGCAGGAGCGGCGGGGCGTCGAAGGAAGAGCGGAAGGCCCTGGAGGAGCAGCTGAACCGGGCGCTTGAAAAGGCGCGGTGCAGCCGCAGGCTCTCCCTGGAAAGGGAGATTCTCTGCAGAGACTGGGAGGAGCTTACGGATGAAGACTTTGCGCGGATCGCATCCTGTGGCTGGGTGGCGGCGGATTATGTCAAAAGAGATACGGAAAGCTTCGACTCCCTGTTTTTCATGAATGTGCGGATGACGGAGGAAGAGCTTCTGCGGGCGGCGGATCGCATCCTGCGGGATCCTGCCTGCGGACAGGTCTTCCGCCTGAAGGGTTTTCTGAGAAGCGCGGGCGCAGGCGGTAGAAAAGAGGGCTGGACAGAGCTGAACGCCACGCGGCAGGAGACGGAGCTAAGGCCGGCCCCGGAGGGTCAGGAGATCCTGATTGCCATCGGAGAGGGGCTTCAAAAGGAAAGGATAGAGGAATATCTGCAAGGAGGAGAGAACGGGTGAAAAAGTATGTAATGGCGCTGGACGCGGGGACGACCAGCAACCGTTGTATTCTGTTCAATGAAAAGGGGGAGGTATGCAGCGCGGCCCAGCGGGAGTTCCGCCAGTATTTTCCCAAGCCGGGCTGGGTGGAGCATGACGCGGACGAGATCTGGGCCAGTATGCTGGGCGTGGCCGTGGAGGCCATGAGCCGGATCGGGGCGTCGGCAGAAAATATCGCGGCCATCGGCATCACAAACCAGAGGGAGACGGCCATTGTCTGGGACAAGAATACCGGCGAGCCGGTGTACCGCGCCATCGTCTGGCAGTGCCGCCGGACGGCGGAGTATTGCGATTCCCTGAAGGAAAAGGGGCTGACTGAAAAATTCCGCCAGAAGACCGGGCTGGTGATTGACGCTTATTTTTCGGGAACTAAGATCAAATGGATTCTGGATCATGTGGAGGGCGCCAGAGAGAGGGCAGAGCGCGGCGAGCTGCTCTTTGGGACCGTGGAGACCTGGCTCATCTGGAAGCTGACGAAGGGGGCCGTCCATGTGACGGATTACTCCAATGCTTCCCGCACCATGCTGTTTAATATCAATACGCTGGAGTGGGACAGGGAGATCCTGGAGGAGCTTCAGATTCCGGAGCAGCTGCTGCCGGAGGCGAAGCCGTCCAGCTGCGTCTACGGGCAGACGGATCCCTCGTATTTTGGCGGCGCCATTCCGATTGCCGGGGCGGCGGGCGACCAGCAGTCGGCCCTGTTCGGCCAGACCTGCTTCGCGCCCGGGGAGGCGAAGAATACCTACGGGACAGGCTGCTTCCTGCTGATGAACACAGGGGAAAAGCCGGTGTTTTCCAGGAACGGCCTGGTGACGACCATCGCCTGGGGCGTCGGAGGGAAGGTTTCTTATGCGCTGGAGGGGTCGATCTTCGTGGCGGGTGCCGCCATCCAGTGGCTGCGCGACGAGATGCGGCTGATCGATTCCGCGGAGGATTCCGAATATATGGCGAACAAGGTGCCGGATACCAACGGCTGCTACGTGGTGCCTGCCTTCACGGGCCTGGGCGCGCCCTACTGGGATCCCTACGCCAGAGGCACCATCGTGGGAATTACCCGGGGCGTAAATAAGTACCATATTATCCGGGCGACCCTGGAATCCCTGGCCTATCAGGTAAACGACGTGCTGGTGGCCATGGAGGCGGATTCCGGCATCCGGCTGGAGGCCCTCCGGGTGGACGGCGGCGCCAGCGCCAACGACTTCCTGATGCAGACCCAGGCGGATATCATCGGCGCTCCGGTGAACCGCCCCGGCTGCGTGGAGACGACGGCCATGGGGGCGGCCTATCTGGCCGGACTGGCTGTGGGCTACTGGGCCGGGCCGGAGGAGATCCGGAAAAACTGGGCCATAGACCGGACCTTTGATCCATCCATCGGGGAGGAAGAGCGGCAGGCGAAGCTAAAAGGCTGGAAAAAGGCTGTGACATACGCCTATGGCTGGGTGAAAGAGGAATAAAAAAACTTTGATAAAAAATTGACAACTCCTTTTCTGAAAAGTATAATCAAATAGTATTTGAAGCGTGAAAATATCCTTTTGGACAGAATTGTTTTCAATTTTGTCAGAGAAAGGAGAGAACAGGGAAGAGGAGGAAATCGAACCATGCAGGAGTTTGACATCATCATTGTGGGCGGAGGCCCGGCCGGATACAACTGCGCGGAGTACGCGGCGCACCACGGGAAAAGCGTCATGCTGGTGGAGAAGAAAGCGCTGGGCGGCACCTGCCTGAATGTGGGCTGCATTCCCACCAAGACCTTTCTGTACGCGTCCAAGCTTTACCATTACGCGGATGGGGCGGGAGAACCTTACGGCGTGACGGCAGGCGGAGAACCTTCCGTCGATCAGGCTGCAGTCGTGGAGAAAAAGGACGAGGTCGTGAAAACCCTGGTGCAGGGCGTGGCTTCGGCTCTGCGCCGGGCGAAGGTCAGGGTCGTGAACGGAACGGCCAGCGTGGGAAGGCGTGACGGAGGGCTGGTTGTCACCGTGGACGGGGAAGACTACGGAGCGAAGGATCTGATTTTGGCCACGGGCTCGTCTCCGGCGGTTCCGCCCATCGAAGGCGCGCGGGAAGGCCTTGCGGACGGCACGGTGATGACCAGCGACGAGATTCTGGACATGACGGAGATCCCGGCCAAGCTGCTCATCGTGGGCGGCGGCGTGATTGGCTTCGAGATGGCGGCCTATTTCCAGGAGGTCGGCTCCAAAGTGACCGTGATTGAGATGCTGGACAAGGTGCTAGGGCCCAACGACCGGGAGGTCAGCGCCCTTCTGCAGAAGGAGCTGGAGAAAAAGGGCGTAACCTTCTATCTCTCCAGCAGCGTCAAGAAGCTTTCAAAAGGCGTCGTGACTTTCGAGAAGGACGGGCGCGTCGACGTAGCGGCCTACGACAGAGCGCTGCTGTGTGTGGGGCGCAGGCCAAACAGCGGGATCGAAGGGCTTGCAGAGCTGGGCGTGCAGACAGAGCGGGGCGCCATTGTGACCGACGGGCAGATGCGGACGAACGTGCCCCATGTCTACGCCATCGGAGACGTGAACGGAAAGGTGATGCTGGCCCATGTGGGCTACCGGGAGGGCGAGGTGGCTGTCAACCACATCCTCGGAAAGGAAGACGCCATGAGCTACGACGCCATCTGCGGCGTGGTGTACACAAGCCCTGAGGCGGCTTTCGTGGGCGTATCCGAGGAGCAGGCGGCAGCCTCCGGCGTGCCGTATCAGGTCAGGAAGCTTTCCATCAATTTCAGCGGCCGCCATGTGGCGGAGAACGGCCTGAGCAATGGCCTGTGCAAGCTGATTGTCAACACGGAGAAAAATACGCTGATTGGCGCGGCCCTGATGTCCTCCTACGCGTCCGAGTATATCTACTCCCTGGCGCTGATGATCGATCTGCAGGTGCCGGTGGAGCGGATCCTGCGGACCGTCTTCCCACATCCGACGGTATGCGAGGTGATCCGGGAGACGCTGATGAGCTGAGCGTGTTCCGGAGCTAAATCGGCTGTAACTAGCAGCTGTTCATAAAATGTTTACAGAAAAGTTTCCGGCCCGGGGTTGAACCCCGGGCCGTGTTATTGTAAAATGACCCTGCATCAGTAATTCGTAATTTCATGAGCAAAAGGAAGGTGAATTTACGTGGAAGGTTGTAAAAGCCGAAGTCGGGAAACAGACAAAGCGATGGAGCGTCATAGGGGAAAATCCGGCATGCGGCTGGGCAGCATCTGACCTGACCGCGTAAGCTTTGCGCCGCCTTTTTCTGATCTGTATAGATTCTCTGTCGCCGCAGAAAGGAAGCTTCTGCGGTATCTTTATGCCCTTTTTTGTCTGTTTCCTCCAATTATAAGAAAAGGAGGAACATGCTATGATCAGAAAGAATATGCCCGATATGCTTTGGATTTCCGCCATGGAGGAGGCGGAGATCTATGAGGTCCTGAATACCAGTCCGGAAGGGCTTTCCGAGGCCCAGACGGAAGAGCTGCGGGAGCGGTATGGAGAGAACCGCATTACGCGCGGGAAAAAGCTTTCTCTTGTCGGAAGGCTTAAGAGCGCCTTTGTGAATCCCTTTTCCCTGATTCTATGTGCGCTTGCCCTGGTGTCTCTTTTTACAGAGGTGATCTGGGCGAAGCCTGGGGAGAAAAATCCGGCGTCTGTGGTGATTATCGCAGGGATGGTGCTGGTATCCGGCGTCCTGCGGCTGGTGCAGGAGACCCGCAGCGGGAACGCTGCCGCCAGGCTTTCCGGGATGCTGCGGACGACGGCCTGCGTGGAGCGGCTGGAGAGCGGGAGGCAGGAGCTTCCCTTAGAAGAGCTCGTGGTGGGGGACGTGGTCCACCTGGCGGCGGGCGATATGATCCCGGCGGATCTGCGGATCCTGGAGGCGAAGGATCTCTTCGTCAGCCAGTCGGCCCTGACCGGGGAGAGCGAGCCTGTGGAGAAGACGGGGCTTCCGGACAGCCGGGAGGTTCCGGCGCTTCAGAAGCGCTGCCTGGCCTTTACGGGAAGCAGTGTGGTCAGCGGGAGCGCCAGAGGCGTCGTGGCCGCAGTGGGAGACGGCACGGTCCTGGGAGGCATGGCGGGGAGGCTTGCGGAAAAAAAGACAGAGACCTCCTTTGAAAAGGGGATGAATTCCGTGTCCTGGCTGCTGGTGCGGTTGATGCTGTTCATGGTGCCGGTGGTTCTGCTGCTGAACGGCTTTGTGAAGGGAAACTGGCTGCACGCGGTTCTCTTTGCCATTTCCATCGCCATCGGCCTGACGCCGGAGATGCTTCCGGTGATCGTGACTGCCTGCCTGGCCAGAGGCGCTGTATCCATGAGCCGCCATCAGGTCATTGTGAAGGAGCTGAACGCGATCCAGAACCTGGGCTCCATGGACGTCCTGTGTACAGACAAGACCGGGACCCTGACTCAGGATAAGATTGTACTGGAGCGCCATCTGAATGTGGACGGAAAGGAGGACGACCGGATCCTGCGCCACGCGTTTCTGAACAGCTGGCACCAGACGGGCCTTCGGAACCTGCTGGACCGGGCGGTCATCGAGAGGACCCAGGCGCTGATGGACGGAAATCCGGAGCTGGAAAATCTGGAAAAGGCTTACACGAAGGTGGATGAGATTCCCTTTGATTTTGAGCGCCGGCGCATGAGCGTCGTGGTGGAGGACCGAAGCGGCAAACGGCAGATGATTACCAAAGGAGCCGCGGAGGAAATGCTCCAGGTCTGCGCGTATACGGAGCAGCAGGGCCGGGTAGTGCCGCTGACCGAGGAAATGCGTGAGCAGGTGCTGAAAAGCGTGAGCATGCTCAACGAAAAGGGCCTGCGGGTGCTGGGACTGGCCCAGCGGACGAATCCGTCCCCGGCAGGAGTGTTTTCCGTGGAGGATGAGAGGGAGATGGTTCTGATCGGCTATCTGGCCTTTCTCGATCTGCCGAAGCCCACGACAGCCGGGGCGGTGGAGGCTCTTCAGAGCCATGGAGTGGATGTGAAGGTGCTGACCGGAGACAATGAAAAGGTCGCCCGCTGCATCTGCGATATGGTGGGGATTCCCTCTGAACGGATGCTGTTGGGAGAAGAGCTGGAGAAAATGACGGATCAGGAGCTTCGGATCCGGGCAGAGGAGGCGTCGATTTTCGCGAAGCTTTCTCCGGAGCAGAAGGCCCGGGTCGTGGAGGCCCTGCGTGAAAACGGACACAGCGTGGGCTATCTGGGGGACGGCATCAATGACAGCGCGGCCATGAAGGCCTCCGACGTGGGGATTTCCGTGGACAACGCCGTAGATATCGCGAAGGAATGCGCCCAGGTGATCCTTCTGAAAAAGGATTTGCTGGTGCTGGAGGAGGGCGTGCTGGAGGGCCGGAGGGTCTATGCCAATATGATGAAATACATCCGGCTTACGGCAGCCTCCAATTTCGGAAATATGTTTTCCGTGCTGGCGGCCTCGGTATTTCTGCCCTTCCTGCCCATGGAGGCCCTGCAGATCCTTTTGCTGAACATGGTTTACGATCTGGCCTGCACGGCCCTTCCCTGGGATCAGGTGGACGGGGAGGAACTGCGCCGTCCCGCTGTTTGGGACGCGGGCTCTGTGGAGAAATTCATGTTCCGCACGGGGCCGGTCAGCTCGGTTTTCGACATTCTGACCTATCTGCTTTTGTATTTTGTGGTCTGCCCCGCCGCCTGCGGCGGCGGTTACCGGGTCCTTGACCCGGCGGGCCGGGCCGCCTTTGCGGCCCTGTTCCAGACTGGCTGGTTCGTGGAATCCATGTGGACCCAGACCCTGGTCATTCATGTAGTCCGCACCGGGAAAATCCCCTTCCTGCAGAGCCGGGCTTCCGCGCCAGTGCTTGCGTCCACGCTTCTGTCCGTGGGCGTCCTGACGGCGCTGCCCTTTCTGTCCTTTGGCAGAAGCTTTGGCCTGGCGGCGCTGCCCGCCGGATATTTCAGCTGGCTGGCACTGGTGACGGCCGGTTATATGGCGGCGGCAGCGCTGGTACACCGACGGCTGAACTGCCAGACAGGTAGTATCGCCGCGCCCCGGTAACGTGGGCAAATGGCTGTTCATACAAGCATGACGGCCGCTTGCCGGGCTTATCGGGCTTATCGCGCAAAATGAAAGGCAGCCGGATGTGAACGCCAGCTGCCTTTTTCAAAAAGTGAACGATTGAATTTTAAAACAGGTCACTATGAGAACCTGTTCGGGTGAGATATAAAATCAGTTCGTGTCCGTCTATTTCATAGATCAAAAGCCAGTCTGGGGTAATATGACACTCACGGCATCCGGCATAGTTCCCGGAAAGCGGATGATCTCGGTTCTTTTCTGGTAATGGTTCCCCGGCTGCAAGCTTTTTAATCACATCAGCCAATAGAGAAATATCAAATCCTCGTTTTTTTACCCGTTTCAGATCCTTCTGAAATTTCGTGGTGGGCCTTATATTATACATCAGCAAGCAGATCCTCCATCATCTGATCGACATCGGTATAGGTCTTGCCAAGGCTCGGATCGGCCTTCATTTTTTTTACTTCCTGGATTGCTTCGATTGTTTCAGCATTTGGTACATCACCACTGATTTCAAAGGGGATTCTGTTTTCGCGGACAGCTTTCTTCGCAAAAACATTGAAAGCAGTTGTCATGGACATGCCTATATCAGCACAGAAAGCTTCAAACTGCCGCTTTAAATCCGCATCCATACGAATATTGATATTTGTACTTGCCATAGAAACAGCTCCTTTCGTCTGTTATACCTTCTTTCTGTATTAATTGTATGCGTTTCTATTGACATTGTCAATAGAATGATGATTCATTGGGATATTCCGGCTGCAATTTTTATTCTTCCGGAGCTTCCACATTTTGCCCAGCTTCCGGCTGAGCGGGCTCTTCCGGGACGGCCTCCGTCCCGGGAAGATAGTAGCAGATGACCGGAGTGCCCTTTTCCACATAGCCGTACAGCTCTGCGGCCACAGAGACGGGCAGGTTGATGCAGCCGTGGGAGCCGTTGGTCTTGTAGATGTCTCCGCCGAAGGCGGCCCGCCAGCTGGCGTCGTGCATGCCGATATTTCCGTTAAAGGGCATCCAGTAGGAGACCGGAGTTTCATAGTTTTCCCCTGTCAGAGTGGCGTTGCGCTGTTTGTAGGTAATGCCGTACACCCCGGCCGGCGTATCGTAGCCCCGGGCCGAATTGCCGGACACGAAATCAGACTCCAGGATCAGCTCGCCGTCCTGGTAGTAAAAAAGGTGCTGGGCGGTCAGGTTAATTTCCACATAGGTGGTTCCGTAATCAGGCTTTTCGTAGGAAGCCGCCGTCTGGTAATAGACCGGGGTGCGCTCCCCGCTCTCCCCGTTTTCAATCATCTCCGCCAGCTCCGCAGCCTCCTGCGTGTAGTTCATCCACCAGCCGTAATCGCCCGAATCGATCGTGATTTCTTTTCCGTAGCTGGTCTGAAACGTCCTGGAGCGGAAGATGGTATCATACTTCTTGCGGAGGGTGGCGACATATTCCGCCACCTTCTCCTGGTCAAGCCCGGCCTCGAAGCCATCGAATCTTACCCAGCCGGCGATGGTGGAGCCATCCAGGATCTCCGTGTTTTTCCCAAAGGTATATGTAATCGTCACACCTGTGTATTTCTGCGCCTTGTTAAGAGCGTTCAGAAGGCGCTCGTCGTCCGCGGTGACCTGAGGGCTTCGGTAGCAGCCCGCCTCGTCTAAGTCCAGCTCTTCTGTCAGGCTGTCTACCGCCGCGCGGACGGCCTCAAGCGTCCGCTCATAGTCCAGCTCATTTCCCTCTGTCTCCGGCACGATCTGAAAGCCGTTTTCCGGCGTGTATTCAGAAATATGGGCGTCCACAGGAGAGACGGCGAAGTCCTCCTGAAAGCCCTGAAGCTTAAGGAGCTCTCCCTCCAGCGCAGCCTCGTCGCAGGTCACCAGTTCCTCCGTCTCATGGGCGTCCCCTGTGGCGAGAAACCAGAGCCATTTGTTCTGCTGTTTTAAGATTTCTTCCAGCGGCTCCAGCGAGCTGTATTCCAGTGAAATATCCTTTCCCGCAATCGTCTCCTCCAGGGAGCTTCCGTCTGCCTGGCGCTCCGTAATCCGCAGGGAATAATTCCGCACCTGGTCTGCCAGCTCCTGCACAGTCATGCCGGATACGCTGACCTGGTCAATGACAGTCCCTCTCAGAAAATGGCTATGATAATAAAATACGCCGCCCGCATAAATGACTGCGAGCGCCAGGAGCAGAACTACTGCCAGAATCTGCAGCAGGCTCCCTTTTCTGTTTTTGGCTGTTTTTGGCATAATCCTTCGCTGTCCTTTCTATAATCATTGCTCTTATAATTCGTATTTTCTTTTCCCTTTTCAACGCAGGATACGACATTATTATACAAATGAGGACTTTAGGGTACAATAAATTTTTTCTTAAATTTTTGAGCTTAAATCTTTTTGCCTGCCGGAAAGCGCTGGATTCCCCTGGACTTCTGTGCTAAAATGGTGGCAGGAGGGAAAATCAAATACATGGAAACGACTCTTGCAAAAAGCATCAGAGTTACGAATGAGAAAGCGGCGTATGATGCGGCCTGCAAAAGATTGCTCTCTGAAAAAATGATACTGGCATGGATTATGAAAGAATGCGTACAGGAGTACGCGGGAATGGATGTGCGGGAGATTGTAAAATATATTGAAGGCGCTCCCCAGACAGCGGAAATTCCCGTTGCTCCGGATGAAGCAGCTATACAGCGTGTCAGTGGAAGAAATGGGAATTCAAAAAGGAATTGAGCAGAATACAATCGCGTCAATTAAAAGCCTGATAGAAACTCTGAAGCTGACAGCGGAGGAAGCGATGAATGCTCTGAAGGTTCCGGACAGCGACCGGGAAAAATATTTTTCTATGTTGAAGCAGCAGTAATGGAACGCCGCTTTCCCACCGAAAAAAAGGGTGAGAAAGCGGCGTTCTTTTGTCAGCCGTCAATATGAAATTCACATTTCACATAGCTTTCTTCAGTTTCTGAGATGTCCCCGATATGATATGCTTTTACGATACGGTAGGCGCCGGCGGGCAGTTCTCCATAATAAGAGGACCAGTCCAGAGTTTCTTCATAGGATTGTCCCGGTTCCAGGACGATCAGCTCCAGTGTCCAGTCCTGCTCTCCGTCAATATCGCTCCAGGCTTCCCCCTGGAGGGTTTGGAGAAAATAGCTGCAGCCGAATTGGATTTCGGAATCGCTGCCGTTGTACAGGGTAATCCGGGCGCCCGTTTTTGTCAGGGAATCTTCTGCTATCTGCAGTGTGACGGCGGTGTCTGCAGCCGTGTCTTCCTTTTGTCCGCAGGCCACAGACAAAGCTGCCCCAAAGAGCAGAAGAAGCGCTGGTAAAAATTTTCTCACAGTCAGACCTCCTTTTTTCATCCCCTGATAATCTCAGGGAATTTCAAACTCACATTTCTCATACGCGTTGATAATCGTAGTATCCTCATACTGTCTGATCCGCTTCGCTGTGGGATCGTAGGAGAGATGGACGTGCCCGTGGACGAAAAAGGCGGGACGGTACCGCTCCATCAGCGTGCGGAAGGATTGAAAGCCGGTGTGGGTCAGGCTTTTGCCGTCGCCCAGGCCCAGGGCCGGGGCGTGGGTGACCAGGATGTCGAAGCCGCGCCGGCGCCAGAGCGGGAGCCAGAGACGCCATATCCGGCGCTTCATCTGCCTTTCCGTATACTGGTGCGGACCTGGCTTGTAGCGCATGGAGCCGCCCAGTCCCAGGAAGCGGACGCCATGATAGACATAGATCTGATCCTCGATGCAGACGCAGCCCTCCGGCGGGGTGTCCTGATAGCAGGCGTCGTGATTCCCGTGGACATAGAGAACCGGGCCGTGAAAAAAGGTGGCCAGGAAGGAAAGGTAAGCAGGATCCAGATCGCCGCAGGAGAGGATCACATCGATTCCTTTCAGACGTTCCGGGCGGAAATAATCCCAGAGCGCTGGAGATTCTACATCGGAGAGAGCGAGAATTCTCATAGAGAGCCATCCTTTCCCAGAAAGATTTCCTGGGCCGCCATCATCCGGGCCGCTTCCTCTGTCAGCTCTCCGGGCTTTGGCATATGGCCCTCCACGTTGGAGGCCAGCCAGTCCATGCGGACGATCTGGGGAGGCGAAAGAGGGACGCCGCCGGGGGTGCGTAAGCGATTCTGCTGATCCCGGATATCGCCGGAAAAGATCTGGAAGCTCTCGTTTACGATCTGCTTTTTCACCATTTCCATCAGCTGTACGCAGCGCGCGGGGACAGCTTTGGAGACGATGACGTCGATCAGGCCGGAGGAGATGCCCCACCAGTAATTGATGGAGTCACCGGACAGCTCGGCGGCGGTGCGCCCCCAGCTGCCGTTCAGGATGGTCTGCAGGATCCTCTGATAAAATTTACCCCAGTGCCAGAGGGAGGAAGCCAGGTTGACGCCGCCCTCTCCCTGGGGGCGGTACAGGCCGTAGGGGCGGGGCGAGTGGGAGGGGGCCAGCATGTCGGCTCCGGCGATCAGATCCACGCCTGCGTCCATAAGCCGTTTCTGGGGATTTCCGTCCTTCTCTGAGGACCAGGCCAGGAGAACCCTGGCGTCCGGGCAGACCATCTGCACGCCCAGGGCGAAGGCGTTGACTGAGGCGGCCGTGCCTGGAAAGGGAAAGTCGGCGATATAGCCGATGCGCCCGCGCTCAGAGAGAATGCCGGCCAGCAGGCCCACCAGAAACTTGGCTTCATAGAGGCGGCCGTAGTAGGTACGCAGATGTCCGCTGTAGGTGTTCAGGGAGCAGTTCAGGATCCGGATCTCCGGATAGCGGATGCAGGCCCGGATGCTGGATTCCAGAAAGCGTGCGGAGGTAGTAAAAATCACCTGGCAGCCGTCCAGGACAGCCTGCTCGATGGCAGAAAAGCTGTCCTCCCCGTTTTTCAGGCCGTCGTATACCCGGGTGGTCACCTGTCCGCCCAGGCTGTCCTCCAGGTAGAGGCGGCCCAGATCGTGGGCGTAGGTCCAGCCGGAGGTGTAGATGGTTCCGTGATGGAGGAATCCCACGGTCACACGGGGGCGGACTGACGGAATCAGTTTTTTGAGCAGGGTTTTCCCTGTGTTTGCCTCCTCTTTTGCGGGCTGGGTGATCAGGCGTACAGACCCGGCGGAGGCCAGAGCCTCCAGATCCGGCCAGAGCAGGGTGATTTCCCGCCGCAGCTTCTCCATGGATTTCTCCAGCATTCCTTCCCAGCCGTAGACGCCCAGATAGAGAAGAAAGCCGTCTCCGGCCGTCAGAGGGAGGCGCCCGCCGCCTTTTTTCTCATAGATCTCGGTAAAGCGCAGAAAAGCGGAGGAAAAGGAGCGCCGATCGTCCTCGTCCCAGGGCGCCTGGAGATCCTTTCCCAGCAGCTGGCAGAGCCGGGAGAAGCTTCCTTCCCTGGAGAAATAAATGGTATTCACCCGGGAGGCCCGGTAGAAATCCATATATTCATAATAAATCTTAAGCTCCGGGGAATCCCCTGGCGCGGGAATGATGCGGGTCACATAGCCGGGCAGGCTGACCGCGCCGCTGTATTTCATCACGCTGACCCGTTTGTTTCCCTCAATCACGTAATAACAGTTCAGGAATTCGCAGGCAATGACAGGCTCCCGGATCCCTTCCTCCAGATGGGAAAGGTAGAGGGAAGACCATTTGTCGGCAAACTCCGAGGCCTCGGGAAGGAGCGGCATGAAATTGCCGGCAAAGGCCCGGGTGCGTCCGGCGGTTTTGGTGCCGGCGATCTGGGAAATGGGAATCTCCACCAGGCCCAGGTCTGTCTCCCCCACAGTCTCCCAGAGGGGCAGTATCTCATCCAGCACCTGGAGGTAAGGGTTGCGCCGGGCCTCCATGTCCTGGCGGTAAGCCTTCTGGGCCAGACGGCGGGCTTTGGAATACTCTGGAATCGCCATAAAAACTCCTTTCTACGCCCGCGGCAGGGGGCGGTTCTGCTCTCTCCAGTGGTTCGGCGAGACGCCGAAAATCGTCTTGTAGGCCCGGGAAAAATGCAGCTGATTGGGGTAGCCGCACATTTTTCCGATCTCGCTGACGCTCATATCAGAAAACTTCAGAAGCTCGGAAGCCCGGTTCATGCGGTAATACATAAGAAAATGCTGCAGCGTCTGGTTCGTGCCTTCCCGGAAAAGCTTTCCCAGATAATTGCGGTTCAGATTGCAGAAGACGGCGATATCCTCCACCGTGATGGGCCGGCTGTAGTTCTGTTCGATAAAGGAAATGGCCTCTTTAATATAGAAGTCCTTCATCCGCCCGGCCGGAGCCGTCTTGGCGGCGGAGGAGCAGCGGATCAGACAGTCAAACAAAAGATACAGATGGCCGATTTGATAGATGGGGGATTTTCCCGGATTGTCGATGATGTGCATCAGTTCGTCCCGGATCAGGGCAGAGTATTCCCTCTTTTTGGGGATATAGACAGGGCTGTCGCAGCTTAAGCCCATCATATCCAGGAATTCCAGGGCCTTGACTCCATCGAATTCCACCCAGGCGTACTCCCAGGGCAGCTGTTCATCCGCGTAATAGGTATTTACCTGATCCGGGCAGATAAGGAAGCCCTGGCAGGCCTCCAGCCGGTGCAGATGGGTCACGCCGGAGGAATCGTTGGAGCTTAGGTAGCCCTTTCCGGAAAAGATAAAATGGAACAGGTAATGATTGCGCTTGGCCGGGCCGTAGGAGTGCAGCGGCGCGCACTGCTCCCAGCCATACTGAAAGATGGTCAGGTCGATGTTCTTGTCGTTCTGAAAGACGCCGAATTTGAAATTTTTCTCCATGTCCTTGTCTCCTTATCTAAGTCCGCCGCCGGCGCTGCAGAAGTATTTCCCTATATCATATACCAAAATGATAGCACATTATAAAAAAACTGTACAGATCTTACATATTGGTATATAAAAATAATTCTTAAGCATATCGGCGGAATTGGTGAATTGATATAATTTATCCACAAACTAAGATTTAGTTTCTGTACAAAACAGCAAAGGAGGGAAAGGTGTGAAGAAACTAAAAAAGGCAGTTTTGCTGACGGCCCTGTGCGCGGCGGCGCTGGCCCTTTCCGGCTGCGGAAAAGCTTCTGCCGATGGGAAGACCCATCTGACATTTCAGATCTGGGATGTGGCGCAGAGGGACGGCATGCAGGCCATGTGCGACGCCTATACGGAACAGAATCCGGATGTGGTGATTGAAGTGCAGGTGACCAGCTGGAACGAATACTGGACCAAGCTGGAAGCGGCGGCCATCTCCAACCAGATGCCGGACATCTTCTGGATGCACACCAATGAGATTCTCAAGTACTCGGATTACGGAAAGATTGCGGATCTGACAGATCTGTATGATGAGACGGATCCGGGTTATTTCGAGGAGCATTTCTCAGAGGTGTCCCTGAAGAATATCCAGGGCAGCGACGGGCGCTACTATGGAGTGCCAAAGGATAAGGACACCGTAGGCCTGGTGTACAACAAGGAAATGTTCGATCAGGCGGGCGTGGCCTATCCGGATGAGACCTGGACCTGGGACGATCTGTGCGAGGCTTCCCAGAAGATTTACGACGCCACAGGAAAGTACGGCTATATGGCCTACGGGGACGATCAGCTGGGCTACTGGAACTTCGTCTACCAGAATGGCGGCTATATCCTGGATGAGGACGGCGTGACAGGCGGCTTCGACAATCAGGCCACCCGGGACGCCATGGAATTCTACATCAATCTTCAAAAGGAGGACTGGTGCCCGGATCAGAATTATTTCGCGGAGACCTCACCGGGTACGGCCTTCTTCTCCGGACAGGGAGCCATGTTCCTGGAAGGAAACTGGAATATTCTCTCGGAGATGCAGAATTATCCTGATATGGAAGGAAAATGGGATGTGGCGGTGCTCCCGGCCTGCCCGGATCCGGCCAGCGGCGACGGCCGTGCGACCATTTCCAACGGCTTGTGCTACGCGGCCTCTCCGAAGAACAAGAACCTGGAGATTGTAAAGGATGTGCTCCGTTTCTTCGGATCTGAGGAGGGCCAGCGGATCCAGGGAGAGTCCGGAGCGGCGATTCCTGCCTACGAGGGACTGGAGCAGACCTGGATCGACGTGTTCGACCAGTTCGACTACCGTCTGAATGTGGAGTGCTTTGTGGACATGTTCGACTACAGCGTGCAGTCGGTGAACAACAAATACCGTTCTGTCTGGAAACCGGACGTGACAGAGATTCTGCTGAAAATTTATTCCGGCGAGCTGGCCTTTGAAGACGGCATGGACGCCATGCAGGAGGCTTTGAAGGAAGCGGCCGAGGATGGCTGAGGAGGGAGACTATGGCAAATGTAAACGCAAAGGCAAGCCGGCGCTCCAAATCGGAGAGCCGCTGGGCCTATCTGATGGTGGCGCCTACGGTCATCGGCCTTCTGGTGCTGAATATTTATCCGTTTCTGGATACCATCAAGCTGAGCTTTTCCAAAACCAGGCCCTTTGGCCTGTATGAGCTGCAGGGGCTGGAAAATTACATAGAGATGTTCGCCAGCGCCGAGTTCTGGAGGGCGAATCTCAACACCCTGTATTTCTGTGTGCTGACCGTACCCATCGGACTGTTCCTGTCCCTGATTGTGGCAGTGATGCTGAACGCGAAGATCAAGGGAAGGACGGCTTTTCGCGCCGTATTCTTCCTGCCTATGGTGGTGGCTCCCGCGGCTGTGGCCATGGTCTGGAAGTGGATGTTCAACACAGAGTACGGCATTATCAATACGATTCTTCACAGTAAGGTTAACTGGATTACCGACCCGAATATCGTTATGGTGACCTGCGCCATCGTGGCGATTTGGTCGGCCATCGGCTATGACGCGGTGCTTCTGCTGTCGGGACTTCAGAATATTTCCAAGTCCTACTACGAGGCGGCCAGCCTGGACGGGGCCACGAAGCTGCAGCAGTTTTTCCATATCACGCTGCCGATGGTTTCCCCGACCCTGTTCGTAGTCATGATCATGAGGCTGATGTCCTCCATCAAGGTGTATGATCTGATTTACATGCTGGTAGAGGAGTCCAACCCGGCCCTGAGCAAGGCTCAGTCCCTGATGTACCTGTTCTACCGGGAATCCTTCGTGACGGGCAACCGGGGACTTGGCTCCGCAGTGGTAATCTGGACGGTGGCCCTGATCGGAGTCGTGACCGCGGTACAGTTCTGGGGACAGAAGAAATGGGTTAATTACGAGGTATAGAAAGGAGGAGCGTATGAATTCGTCATTAGAAAGATCCAGAAGGATCCGCACCGTCGGGATCTATGCCTTTTTCATCATAGGCTGCATCGTTATGATCTTCCCCTTCGTGTGGATGTTCCTCACCAGTTTCAAGACGGTGGAGGAGAGTATGATGATTCCTCCCGATATCCTGCCTGCGAACTGGCTGATTGACAACTTTAAGGATGCCATGGCGTCCCTGCCCTTCCTGGCGCTTTATAAAAATACGGCGCTGATGGTGTTCTGGCGGGTGGTCTGCGCGGTAGTATTTTCTTCCATGGCGGGCTACGCCTTCGCGAAGCTGAAATTTAAGGGAAAGAACCTGCTGTTTTCCCTGGTTCTGGTCCAGATGATGCTTCCATCCCAGATATTTATCACGCCGCAGTATCAGATGCTGGCGAAGCTGGGGCTGACAAATACTGTGTTTGCGCTGGTATTTCCGGGAATCGTAAGCGCCTTCGGAACCTTTTTCCTGAGGCAGGCGTATCTGGGCATTCCCGACGAGATTGCGGAGGCTGCCTATCTGGACGGCTGCAACCAGTGGCAGACCTTTGTGAAGGTCATGGCGCCGCTGACCAAAGCCTCCATGGCGGCTCTGGCGGTATTTACCGCAGTGTTCGCCTACGGAGACCTGATGTGGCCTTTGATTGTAAACACTGATTTGAATATGATGACACTTTCGTCCGGACTGGCGACCTTAAGAGGACAGTTCAGCACGAATTTCCCGGTGATGATGGCCGGCTCCCTGCTGGCGATGATTCCCATGGTGGTGCTGTATCTGTTCTTCCAGAAGCAGTTTATTGAAGGCGTGGCCATGACGGGCGGCAAGTAATACGAAGACAAAACAGACAGACAGGATGGTATGAGATGGCAGTAAGATATAACGCAGAGACAAAAACATTCCTACTGGAGACAGAGCGCAGCTCCTATATCATGAAGGTCAGCAGATACGGACATCTGCTTCACCTGTATTATGGGAGCCGGGTTCCCGATGAGGAACTGGACTACCTTCTCACCTATTGCGACAGAGGCTTTTCCCCGAACCCCTACGAGGCAGGAAACGACAGGACCTATTCCCTCGATTTCCTGCCCCAGGAGTTTTCCACGGTACGCGGCGGCGATTACCGCTCTCCCAGCGTGGAGCTTATCTGGGGAGAAGGGGGAACGGCGTTCTGCGGCAAGGTAGACGGGTACGAAATCAAAAAAGGGGCCTGTGCCATCAGCGGGATGCCGGGACTCTGGGGGATACCCGGAGAACGGGTGGAAACGCTGGAGATTTGTCTGACGGATCCGGTAAGCCGGGTGGAGGCGCGGCTGTCCTACGCCGTATTTGAGGAGAAGGATGTCATAGCCAGATCGGTAAGGCTGGCCAACCGGGGGGAGAACCCGGTACGGCTGGAACGGCTCATGTCCGCCACGCTGGATTTTCGGAATTCGGATTATGATTTGATTTATTTTACCGGCCGCCACGCCATGGAGCGGGAATTCCGGCGGATTTCCGTCGAGGACGGAGTGCATTCCATCGGCAGCAGCCGGGGAGCCTCCTCTCATCAGTACAATCCCTTCGCGGTAGTCTGCGAAAAAGACTGCGGCGAGGATAGAGGCTGGTGCTGGGGCATCTCTCTGGTATACAGCGGCAATTTTCTGATAGAGGCGGAAAAGGATCAGTACAGCCAGCTGCGTGTGAACGCGGGAATCAATCCCATGGGCTTTTCCTTCCTGGTGGATCCGGGCCGGGAATTTCAGGCGCCCCAGGCGGTGCTTGCCTGGTCGGATCAGGGATTTACGGGCTTAAGCCATATTTATCATCGGATTTTCCGGGAAATCTGTGCCGTTCGCCCTTCCGGAACCGGCCAAGGCCGGTGCTTCTGAACAGCTGGGAGGCGGCCTACTTCGACTTTGATGATGAAAAGCTTTTGGATATCGCCAGAGAAGCTGCGGATCTGGGCGTGGAGCTCTTTGTGCTGGACGACGGCTGGTTCGGGAACCGGGACAGCGACAGCGCCGGCCTGGGAGACTGGACGGTGAACCAGGAGAAGATACGAACCGGCATCCAGGAGCTGTCCCGGGAGATTCACAGGATGGGCATGCAGTTTGGCATCTGGGTGGAGCCGGAGATGGTATCCGAGGACAGCGAGCTGTACCGAAAGCATCCGGACTGGTGCCTGCGGGAGCCGGGACGGCCGCCGGTACGCGGAAGATACCAGCTGGTGCTGGATCTTTCCCGCCGGGACGTGTGCGAGTATCTGATCGGGGCCATGAATGGACTTTTGAAGACGGCCCGGATCGAGTATGTGAAATGGGATATGAACCGGAGCCTTGCGGAAGCCTGGTCTGCCCTTCTTGGGGCAAAGCGGCAGGGCGAGGTGCTGCACCGGTATGTGCTGGGGCTGTATTACGTGATGGATCAGGTGATTCTGAAAAATCCGGAGATCCTGTTCTGCGGGTGCAGCGGAGGCGGCGGCCGGTACGATCCGGCGATGCTTTACTACCAGCCGCAGATCTGGTGCAGCGACAATACGGACGCGGTCAACCGGCTGAAAATTCAGTACGGAACCTCGTTCGCCTATCCGTTAAGCAGCCTGGAGGCCCACGTATCCGTCTGCCCCAACCACATTACGGGCAGAAGCGTGCCTTTGAAGACGAGAGGGATTGTGGCGATGGACGGCGTGTTTGGCTATGAGCTGGATCCGAGGAAGCTAAGCCCAGAGGAAAAGGAAGAGTGCAGAAGACAGATACAGTTTTACAAAAAATACAGCAAAGTGATTCTGGACGGAGATTATTACCGACTGGCAAATCCCTATGAGAATCCACATTTCACTGCCTGGCAGCAGGTCTCCCGGGATCAGAAAAAGGCGCTGGTCAGCATCGTGGCCACGGACCGGGAAGGAAACGGTCCCCAGAGATTCGTGAAGCTCAAGGGTCTTCGGGAGGACGCCTGTTATCGGATTGAGGGGCAGAAGGGAAGATTTTCCGGGAAGCTTTTGATGAGCGCCGGAATTCCGGTGCCCTGCGGGCTGGGCGAATACGAGGGAATCCAGCTGGGGCTTCGGATGGTATGAAAGGCAGGGAAAGACGATGAGAGACGTGGTATTTGAGTGGTATGTGCCCTATACCCTGAACAGAAGGCAGCAGCTTATAAAAGCGCTCACGGTATCGGCTGCCCTGGTGTTCTTTGTGGACGCGGTATTTTTCGCGGCGGCGATGCTCTTCCTGTCGCTGATTCTGGCTGTGGCGGGCTTTTTCCTGTTCCGCAGCTGGAAATACGAATATGAGTACGTGTATGTGAACGGCGATTTTACCATTTCAAAAATCATCCGAAAGGCAAAGCGTAAGGACGTCTATCACGCGTTCCGGCCAGATTTTCAGGAGATCGCGCCCGGGAGGAAGAAGATTCCCGGATGCAGAAGCCGGGATTTCACCTCCGGACGGGAGAAGGCGCCCGTGTATACGATCCGCTGCAGGGGCGAGCTGATTTATATAGAAGCGGAAGAGGATTTTATTGCAGAGATGAAAAAATATTATTCGATAGGATAAGGGGCAGGTGAGAAGGAGATGGGAAGAGAGACGCTGCTTGGCCTGAGGCTGGGCAGGCACTATGACGAGCTGAAATGGCTGTACTGCGAGCTCTACGAGGGCGGAATCGGAAAATTCCGTGAGCTCTGCGAGATTCTGGAGAGACGCAGCAGGGAACGGGATCCGAAACTGAAACGGCTGGACAGAAGGCGGGAGGAAGACCCGGACTGGTACAAGCGAAACGACATGGTGGGCATGATGATGTATACGGACGCCTTCGCCGGGACGCTGAAGGGCGTCCGGGAAAAGCTGGATTACGTGGCGGAATGCGGCGTGCGCTGCCTCCACCTGATGCCCCTTCTGGATTCTCCGGCTGTGAACAACGACGGCGGCTACGCGGTGTCGGATTTTACGAAGGTAAAGGAAAGCCTGGGAACCATGGAGGATCTAAAGGACCTGGCGGAGGAATGCCACAGGAGGAAAATCAGCCTGTGTCTGGACTTTGTCATGAACCATACCTCGGAGGAGCACGAGTGGGCCAGACGGGCCAGGGCGGGAGAAAAGGAATATCAGGACCGGTATTTCTTCTTCGATAATTATGACATTCCCGCCCAGTATGAAAGAACCTGCCCGCAGGTGTTCCCCACCACGGCGCCGGGAAATTTCACCTGGCTGGAGGACGCGCAGAAATATGTGATGACTACGTTCTATCCCTATCAGTGGGATCTGAATTACGCCAATCCGCTGGTGTTCAATACGATGGTAGATTATCTTCTGAACCTGGCCAACCATGGCGTGGACGTGGTGCGGATAGACGCCGTGCCCTATATCTGGAAAGAGCTTGGCACCAGCTGCCGGAACCTTCCCAAGGTACATACCATTGTACGGATGCTGCGGATGATCTGCGAGGCGGTCTGCCCCGGCGTACTGCTGCTGGGCGAGGTGGTCATGGAGCCGGCCCGGGTGGCGCCCTATTTCGGAACCGTGGAGAAGCCGGAGTGCCACATGCTTTACAACGTGACGACCATGGCGTCCGTCTGGCACACGCTGGCCACCGGGAAGGTGTCTCTTCTGAAGCACCAGCTGGATGTGATAAACGGCCTGCCCAGGGAGTACGTATTTCTCAATTATCTGCGCTGCCACGACGATATCGGCTGGGGCCTGGAGTACGCCTGGCTGCAAAAGGAAGAGATGGAGGAGGTTCCCCACAAGAAATTCCTGAACGCGTATTTTACCGGAAACTGGCCGGGATCCATGGCCAGAGGGGAGCTCTACAACGACGATCCCGCGTCGGGAGACGCAAGGCTCTGCGGCACCACGGCTTCGCTGTGCGGCCTGGAGGCGGCGGAGGAGAGCGGGAATCCGGAAGCCGTGAAAATGGCTCTGTCCTGCGATCTGATGCTCCACGCCTGTATGATGACCCTGTCTGGCATTCCCATGCTTTACAGCGGGGATGAGATTGGAGAGCTCAACGACTACAGCTACAAGGAGGATCCGGCCCGGGCCGCGGATTCCCGGTACGTGCACCGGGGAAAATTCCACTGGGACGCCGCGGAAAGGCGGAAAGAGAAGGGAACGCCGGAGCAGGTGCTTTTTGAGGGGATCGGAAAGCTTGAGAAGTTGCGCAAAAGCCACAGGGTGTTCCTGAACGCGGCCGCCGTGCGGACCGCGGAAACCTATGACCCGTCCGTTCTCTGCCTGGTACGGGAGCTGGAGGGTGAAAAGCTGGCTACGGTCTTTAATTTCAGCGGCAGAGCGGGAACTGCCTGGATAAAGGAAGAAGGAGAATATCTGGATCTTTTGTCCGGGGAGAGGATGACAGGAGAAGAAGTGCCTGTGGGGCCGTTCCAGGCCAGATGGCTGCTTCAGATACAGAAATAGAAGATTAGAAATCATGGATGGATAAAAAAGGAGAAAATTATGGCAAGTGTTCAGCTGAAAAACGTGTGTAAAAAATATCCCAACGGATACGAGGCGGTAAAGGATTTCAATTTGGATATCGCGGATAAGGAATTCATCATCTTCGTAGGCCCCTCCGGCTGCGGCAAGTCCACGACCCTGCGCATGGTGGCGGGCCTGGAGGACATCAGCTCCGGAGAACTCATCATCGACGGCAAGGTCATGAACGACGTGGAGCCAAAGGATCGGGATATCGCCATGGTATTCCAGAGCTACGCCCTCTATCCGCATATGACGGTGTATGACAATATGGCTTTTTCCCTGAAGCTTAAGAAGACGCCGAAGGAAGAGATTGATAAGGCTGTCCGGGAGGCGGCCCGCATTCTGGATCTGGAGAAGCTTCTGGACCGCAAGCCCCGGGCACTTTCCGGAGGCCAGAGACAGAGGGTGGCCATGGGCCGCGCTATCGTGCGCAACCCCAAGGTTTTCCTGATGGATGAGCCCCTGTCCAATTTGGATGCCAAACTGCGCGGCCAGATGCGCGTGGAGATCTCCAAGCTCCACCAGAGGCTGGGAAGCACCATCATCTACGTGACCCACGACCAGACCGAGGCCATGACCCTGGGCACGCGAATCGTCGTCATGAAGGACGGCGTCGTGCAGCAGATCGACACGCCCCAGAATCTCTATGACCACCCCTGCAATAAATTCGTGGCGGGCTTCATTGGTTCCCCGCAGATGAATATGATCCAGGCCGACGCCGTGGAGGAAAACGGCGAGGTGGTCCTGAAATTCGCGGGACAGCAGATCACCCTGAACGCGGATCGGGCGGCGGCTCTGAAAAACGGCGGCTATGTGGGCGGCAAGGTTGTGCTGGGAATCCGTCCCTCCGATATCCACGGCGACCCGGAAAGCCTTCAGAAATTCAGCAAATCCTGCTTCGACGCGGAGGTGCGGGTCTACGAAATGCTGGGCGCCGAGGCCCTGGTCTACTTCGATATCGACGAGACCGGCTGGGTAGCCTCCCTTGGCACCTCCCAGAAAATCGCGGTGGGCGACAGGATCCGCCTGGCCATGGACACCAGCAAGATTCACATTTTTGACAACACGACGGAAGAGACGATCACAGATTAGATTCCTCCGTCTGTTCCATCGCTTTGCCCTTGGGAGAGAATGATTTTCGGTTGACAGAAGGCCGGCCCCGGCGCTAAGATGGAAGGCAGAAAAGAAAGGATGTGCCAAAGCCATGCCAGGAGCGCTGAGGGCCTGCCACACAGGGAACGCAGGCGTACTTATTTATATGGAAGAAACGGATGAAGCCGTTTTAGGCGCGGATGTCTTCTGCCGGGACCGTAAGGGTCTCTATATGGACACGCCAAAGGAAGAAAGAAAACGCCTGCTCGCCCTGATCGGGAGGCGGGAGCTTACGACCCTGCTCTTCACCCATGAGCACGGCGATCATTTCTGCCTGGAAGATGTGCTGGAGGCGCTGAAAGAAAATCCGGGGCTTCATATTATATCGACGCAGGCTGTGATCCGGAGGATACGGGAGAAAAGCGGGGCCGGAATCCTGACGGAGATCCGGCGGGAGGAGACAGGAACGGTAAAAATCGGGCTTGGAAGCGGAGCCTGGGAGAACGCAGCGGCGCTGACGCTCTTTAACGCCCCGCACATGGGGGAGCAGTTCGCGGAGGTGCAGAACCTGGTCTGCCTTCTGGAGGTGGGCGGAAAGAAGATCCTGCTTCCCGGGGACGCCAGGCCGGACGCGGAGCTTTTTGAAAGGACCGCCTCCTGGTCGCCGGTGATCGACTGGCTCATCGGCCCCTTCCCCCTTCTGGGCCTTCCGTCTTCCCGGAAAAAGATGGCGGCGGCCCTGACGGTCCGCCACGCTCTGGCGGTTCATCTACCAAGGCCGGAGAGAGACATCCATGGCTGGAGGGCCAGCGCGGTGAAGGTCTGCGAGCGGGCATCGGACGGCCTTCCGGTGCCGTTGTTTGGAGACGCGCCCGGACAGATCTATCTCCTGTGAGCATCTGTGTAAAATAAATGAAAAATCTTTGAAAAATGCAGGCAAACTCGGCGAAAAACCCCTTGACAGAGGGGTTTTTCGTGCTTATAATACATTCGTATGCGCAAAAGCACACGAGGTGTTTCTGCGCGCAAAAATGTCGATTACCGACACAGCAGCCTGACAGGGCCGGCATCATGCCAGCCACTTATACAGGAGGTGAAAGGAATGCCAACATTTAACCAGTTAGTCAGAAAAGGAAGACAGACGTCTGTAAAGAAGTCTACTGCTCCTGCCCTTCAGAAAGGCTTCAACTCTCTGAAGAAGAAGGCGACAAACACATCCGCACCCCAGAAGCGCGGCGTTTGTACAGCAGTAAAGACCGCTACCCCGAAGAAGCCGAACTCTGCTCTTCGTAAGATCGCCAGAGTACGTCTTTCCAACGGAATCGAGGTAACAAGCTACATCCCCGGAGAGGGACACAACCTGCAGGAGCACAGCGTTGTTATGATCCGCGGCGGAAGAGTAAAGGACCTGCCCGGTACAAGATACCACATCATCCGTGGAACGCTGGATACCGCCGGTGTAGCTAAGAGAAGACAGGCCCGTTCCAAGTACGGCGCTAAGAGACCGAAAGACGCGAAGAAATAATTCGGAAGTCTGAAAGAGGTTTCGAGCAGGTAACACCTAACAGAACTATTCGTTGGGCAGACTGACATGTCTGCATGCCGGAATGAAATATCGTCCCTTAGGCTGCGGGTCGTATATAGATTTGCCGTGCACAACAACACAAAGTCTGTGAAGCGCAGTCCGCCGGAGGCGGGGCTGTGCATCGCGAAGCGGTTATCTGAAGCAGAGCGAGGATAACGCATGTGAGTACCTGAGAATTAATATTTTTGTTAAGGAGGGAAGTATTGTGGCACGTAAAGGACATACTCAGAAAAGAGATGTATTAGCGGATCCGCTTTACAACAACAAGGTCGTCACCAAGCTTATCAACAACATCATGCTGGACGGTAAGAAGGGTGTGGCTCAGAAGATTGTATACGGAGCATTTGCAAGAGTAGAGGCTAAGACTGAGAAGCCGGCTCTGGAGGTATTCGAGGAGGCTATGAACAACATCATGCCGCTTCTGGAGGTAAAGGCGAGACGTGTCGGCGGAGCGACCTACCAGGTTCCGATCGAGGTTCGTCCGGACCGCCGTCAGGCTCTGGCTCTGCGCTGGCTGACCATGTTCTCCCGCAAGCGCGGCGAGAAGACCATGGAGGAGCGCCTTGCAAACGAGATCATGGACGCTGCGAACAACACCGGCGCATCCGTGAAGAGAAAAGAAGACATGCACAAGATGGCAGAGGCCAACAAGGCGTTTGCGCACTATCGTTTCTAATTATTTGAGGAGGAAAATCCCGTGGCTGGAAGAGAATATCCATTGGAGAGAACCAGAAATATCGGAATCATGGCTCACATCGATGCTGGTAAGACCACACTGACCGAGCGTATTCTGTATTACACTGGCGTAAACTATAAGATCGGCGATACCCACGAGGGAACTGCTACCATGGACTGGATGGAGCAGGAGCAGGAGCGTGGTATCACCATCACTTCCGCTGCTACAACCTGTCACTGGACCCTGCAGGAGAACTGCAAGCCGAAGCCCGGCGCTTTGGAGCATCGAATCAACATCATCGATACTCCGGGCCATGTTGACTTTACGGTTGAGGTAGAGCGTTCCCTTCGCGTACTGGACGGCGCCGTAGGCGTGTTCTGTGCGAAGGGTGGTGTAGAGCCTCAGTCTGAGAACGTATGGCGTCAGGCTGACACCTACAACGTACCGAGAATGGCCTTCATCAATAAGATGGACATTCTGGGCGCGAACTTTTACAATGCTGTAGAGCAGATCAAGACCCGTCTGGGCAAGAACGCCATCTGCGTACAGCTGCCGATTGGCAAGGAAGACGAGTTCAAGGGAATCATCGACCTGTTTGAGATGAAGGCCTACATCTACAACGATGACAAGGGCGAGGACATCTCCATCGTTGATATCCCGGAGGATATGAAGGATGAGGCGGAGCTGTACCGCAGCGAGCTCGTGGAGAAGATCTGCGACCTGGACGACGATCTGATGATGCAGTATCTGGAGGGCGAGGAGCCGTCCGTAGAGGATATGAAGGCTGCCTTGAGAAAGGCTACCTGCGAGTGCCGCGCCGTGCCGGTATGCTGCGGAAGCGCATACAGGAACAAGGGCGTCCAGAAGCTTCTGGACGCTGTCATCGAGTATATGCCCGCTCCGACCGATATCCCGGCTATCAAGGGCGTGGATATGGATGGCAACGAGATCGAGCGCCACTCCTCCGACGAGGAGCCGTTCTCCGCTCTGGCATTCAAGATCATGGCGGACCCCTTCGTAGGAAAGCTGGCATTCTTCCGTGTATACTCCGGAACCATGAATTCCGGTTCCTACGTATACAATTCTACGAAGCAGAAGAAGGAGCGTGTAGGACGTATCCTTCAGATGCACGCAAACAAGAGAGCAGAGCTGGATAAGGTATATTCCGGAGATATCGCAGCAGCCGTAGGCTTCAAGTTCACGACCACCGGCGACACCATCTGCGACGAGCAGCATCCGGTTATCCTGGAGTCCATGGAGTTCCCGGAGCCGGTTATCGAGCTGGCTATCGA
>CALWQJ010000018.1 GCA_944383645.1 uncultured Merdimonas sp. | reverse complement strand
AGGCCCAGCTCCTCCTGGAGAGCCGTCTTATTCTTTACCTTCTCCTTGCGGAAATTCACCGCGTTGTAATTGTGGGCCAGGAATTTATCCGTCTCCGGATTGTACTCGTTGTAATCGATGCCGTTCACGATTCCGCGTAAGGAGTTGGAGCGGGCGCGCAGGAGTCCGTCCAGATGCTCGCCGTAATAAGGCATCTTGATCTCCTCCGCGTAGGTGTCGCTTACAGTCGTCACAGCATCCGCGTAGACGATGCCGCCCTTCAGGTAGTTCGCGTCGCCATAGGCCTCCAGCTTGTCAGGCGTAAAGTAGGAGGCATTGAGGCCCGTGATGTCCTTGACCGTCTTCATATCCCAGATTCCCTGGAACTTCAGGTTATGGATGGTCATAACCGTCTTGATTCCCTGGAAAAACGGATTGTCCTGGAAGGAATCATTCAGGAACACGGGTACCAGTCCTGTCTGCCAGTCGTGGCAGTGGATGATGTCCGGGCGGAAATCCAAGGAGGGCAGAGCGGAAATAGCCGCTTTGGAGAAGAATGCGAATTTCTCAATGTCCTCATAGATATTTCCATAGGGCTTGGCCCCTGCGAAATAGTATTCATTGTCAATGAAATAGAATTTGACTCCTTCGTATTCCATTTCCAGGACGCCCACATACTGGCTGCGCCACGCCAGGTTCATGTAAAAATGCGTCACGTAGTTCATCTTGTCCCGCCACTCCTGCTTGATGCAGAGGTATTTGGGAATCATCACGCGGATATCATACTGCTCCTTGTCAAAATATTTCGGCAGGGATCCGACCACGTCCGCCAGTCCGCCTGTCTTGATAAAAGGAACCGCCTCTGAAGCAACAAACAATATCTTTTTCACTGCATTTCCTCCCCGTTTCGGTAAAATATCTGCATCTATTATAACGCATCCGCAGTGTATTTTAAAGACAAATTTGTGCAAAATTCATGAAAATCCTTTGAAAAGACCTCTTTCAGGAGACTTTCGCCTTGTATTCCAGGCGGATCCGGTCCGCGATCAGCGCGATGAACTCCGAATTGGTCGGCTTGCCCTTCCCGTTGCTCACCGTATAGCCGAACAACTCGTCGATGGTGTCCATCTTTCCGCGGCTCCAGGCCACCTCGATGGCGTGGCGGATCGCCCGCTCCACGCGGCTTGGCGTAGTCTGATGGTTTTTCGCGATCGTCGGGTACAGCACCTTGGTGATGGAACCCAGCATCTCCATATCCTTGACCGACATCATAATCGCGTCCCGCAGATACTGATAGCCCTTGATATGGGCAGGCACGCCAATCTCGTGGATCATGTTGGTGACATCCGTCTCCAGATCCCGTTCCTCCGGAAAGCCGGGCCTCCTTCTCTCCGCCGTCTGTCCGGCAGGAGCCAGGACCTTCTCTCCCCGGCTGCGGATGCTCCGCAGTCTTCCCAGGAGCATCTCGTTGTTAAAGGGCTTCATAATATAATAATTTGCTCCGAGAGCAAAGGCATCCTCTGTCACAGCCTCCTGTCCGATGGCAGAAAGCACGATAAACGCCGGCATTTTCCGGACGGCCGGATCTGTTTTCAGCTTTTCCAGCACGCCCAGTCCGTCCATCTTCGGCATAATCAGATCCAGGAGCACCACATCCGGAGCGCTCTTTTTAATCATCTCCACCGCGTCCTCTCCGTTGCCGGCTGTCCCCACAACCTCCATGTCGTTTTCCGTGCGGATCAGCGCGTTCAGCATTTCCACAATTCTTTCGTTGTCATCCGCAATTGCTACATTCAGTTTTTCCATTTCTTCCTCCCCATAAATACATCATTTCTTTCACACCTTTTCTCCGTCCGGCGGCATCCGCCGAAGCTTCCTGGCTGCTCATTTATTATAGCGAAAACAATCTTTTCCTTTCAATTCCCTATCGCCCTCCTTTTTGGGACAGCCCAGGACAGCTTTCGACATTTTCCTTTATATTTCAACGTGTTCGAGCATGTTTTCCAGGAAAATTCCGAAGCCTTTTGCGGAATCCTGTACAAATACGTGGGTGACCGCGCCGACAATTTTCCCGTTCTGGATAATGGGGCTTCCGCTCATCCCCTGGACGATTCCGCCTGTCAGGGCGAGAAGCTCCGGATCTGTCACCTCCAGAATGATTCCCTTGTTCACATCCTCTTCGTTTCGGTGCACCTCCAGGATCTCCACCCTGTAATCCTTGAGCTCTCCGCTGACCGAGCTGCGGACAAAGGCTTCTCCCTCTTCGATCTCCTGCTTGTAGCCGACCTGCAGCGTCTCGGTCCCCAGCTTTTCCGCCAGATGCTCATTGGCGCTTCCGAAGATCCCCGCCTCGGTATTTTCCGCGATCGTGCCGCAGACATAGCTGTCCCGGTAGCGGATCAGGCCCGACAGCTCCCCCGGCGTCCCCGTCTCTCCCTTGTGTATGTTCACGATTGTCGTATCATACAGCTTTCCTTCCGAAGGCTCCAGAAGGATTCCCGTATCTACGTCGTTGATGCCGTGGCCCAGAGCGCCGTAGCTTCCGTCCTCTGTCAGGAAGGTCAGCGTACCGATTCCCTGGGTATTGTCCCGGACCCAGACGCCCAGCTTATAGTCTCCCTCCTGGGTCCGGACTGGCTCCAGCTTTACCTGTATCAGTTCTCCGTCTCTGTCCAGATCGAGCACGACCTCCTCGCCTCCGCAGTGGCTGACCGCCTCGATCAGCTCTTCCTTTTCTGAGACTTCCTGTCCGTTCACCGCCCGGATATAGTCGCCTCCCCGCACGATCCGAAGCGCCGGTTCATAGTTCAGCCCGTCCGCCCCCGTCACCGTGCCGGTTCCGATGATCAGGATTCCTCTTGTCTCCAGATAAATCCCGATGGGAATCCCGCCCGGGATGACCTCCACCGGCTCCCGGACCTCCACCCGGGTCTCCTTCATGGGAATCAGTCCGAGATACTGATAGGAAATGGTATAGCCGCCGGAGGAAAAGGCGTTGGCAGAAGCCTCCGTCATATCGGCCCGGATTTCTTCCGACACCAGGGGGCTTACGCGGTCCGGCGCCGGCTCTCCCTCCGTCTGGATATAGGAATCCGGAATGCGGTCCCGGATCTGCACATAATTCAGAACGCCCAGCCCCGTCAGGCAGACAAGCAGCACGCCGGACAAAAGCAGGCGGTACTTCTTTCTGATGTCCATAATTTCACATCCTTCGCATTAAGATAATGCCCTTTGATCCGGAGCCGCCCGCCCTTCGCAGGAGCCCGCGATCAAAAAGGAGGATGCAGATCCTGTCTGCACCCTCTCCTAGTATGTGATCTATGAATTTTATGTAGTCTGGCACATTTTGTCACCGTTTTGCCAAAGCATACAAAGGCAGCGGTCAGCTGCGGGCCGCCGCGCTCTGCTTTTTTTCCTGCGCGAGCGTCCGCATCTCTCCGGCGTTTTGTAAAACGGCGTCTGTGATCTCTGCTCCGCCCAGAATCCGCGCCAGCTCTTCCACGCTTTCCCTCTCGTCGAGGCGGCGGATCTGGGTCCGCGTCCCGCCGTCCTCCACCGTCTTCTCGATCCGGTAATGGCTGTCCGCCATGGCCGCGATCTGCGCCAGGTGGGTGATGCAGATCACCTGTCTCGTCCGGCCGATCAGCATCATTTTTTCAGAAACCTTCTGGGCCGTCCGCCCGCTGATTCCCACATCGATCTCGTCGAAAATCACCGCGTCAATCTCATCCCGGTCTGCCAGCACGGTCTTGATGGCCAGCATAATGCGGGACAGTTCGCCACCGGAGGCGATCTTCATCAGGGGGCGCAGCGGCTCGCCCGGATTTGTGGAGATGAGGAATTCCGCGCTGTCTCTTCCCTGGGCCGTGTATTCCGGCAGCTCCTCAAAGCTCATCTCGAACTCCACATTCAGGAAATTCAGATCCTGCAGATGCTCCCGGATTTTTCCGCAGAGCACTTCCGCGAAACGCTTCCGGATTTCCGACGCCCTCTCGCAAAGCTCCCCAAGCTCCCGCTCCGCCTGGCCAAGCCTCTCCTCCAGCTCCTGCAGGTACCTGTCGTAATCCTGAAGGGCCGCCAGGCGCTCCTGCTGCTTCTGCTGGTAAGCCAGGATCTCTCCTATGGTATGGCCATACCGGGACTTGAGATAATTCAGCTGGTTCAGCCGCTCTTCCGTCTCCGCGAACTCTCTCTCGTCAAATTCCAGGGAGGTCAGATAATCCGACAGCTCCCGGTTAAAATCATTCAGAAGCCCGTCTACGTCGGAAAGCTGGGACGCCAGCGCGGACAGCTCCTCGTCCTCCAGGGAAAGGACGCTCTGGAGCTCCCGGACAGCCCGGCCGACAGCCGTTCCTGCCCCCGTCTCTTCCTCATAGCCGGTCAGCGCGTAAGCGTTCCCCGCCGCCTCCAGAAGCCTTCTTCCGTTCGTCATGCGCCGGTAGCGCCGCTCCAGCTCCTCGTCCTCTCCCTCGGTAAGCTCTGCCTTCTCGATCTCGTCTGTCTCAAATTCCAGGAGAGAGATCTCCCGCAGGCGGCTTTCCTCGTCCATCTGCGCCTCAGAGAGCGTCTTCTTCAGGTCTTTCCATTCCCGGTAAGCTGCAGCCAGCTTCTCCTTCACCGGCTCCAGCCCCTCCTTCGCGAATTCATCCAGAATCTCCAGATGCTTCTTCTTCTGAAGCAGGGACTGGTGCTCGTGCTGCCCGTGAATATCGATCAGCAGGGCCGCCGCTTCCTTAAGCTGGCTTAAGGTCACGGTCTCTCCGTTGATCTTATTTATGCTTCTTCCCTCCAGAATTTTTCTGGAAATGATAACCGTATCGTCCTCCGGCGTGATGCCAAGCTCCAGAAGCTTCTCTCTTTGTTTTTTTCGGTTCACCAGGAATACCAGCTCCGCCAGGCCGTAGTCCGCGCCGGGGCGCACCATGTCCTTTGCCACCCTGCCTCCCAGCGCCAGGCTTACGGATCCGATCACGATGGATTTTCCCGCTCCCGTTTCTCCTGTCAGGATATTCAGTCCTTCTGTAAAATCAATCTCGGCCTCACGGATGAGGGCCAGATTTTTCACATGCAGATGTGTTAACATATCCTCTCCTTATCCCTGTCTGCCTCCGTCGATGGCCCTGCGCAGCTTTTCCATCACCAGCATGGCGTCGTCCGCGGACCGCGCCGCGCAGAACACCGTATCGTCTCCCGCGATACAGCCCACAATCTCCTGCCAGCTTAAGGCGTCCAGCGCAGCGGCGGCGGCCATGGCCATACCGGCCACCGTTTTCACCACCAGGATATTCTGCGCCATATCCATGGACAGAAAGCTTTCCCTCAAAATTCCGATATATTTATCTCCCAGCTGGCCGCCCGGACCCGGGACAATCACATAGCGCTGTCTCCCGTCCAGGGACATCTTCGTCAGCTTCAGCTCCCGGATATCTCTGGAAACTGTCGCCTGCGTCACGCGAAAGCCCGCCTCGTTCAGCCGGCTGGCCAGCTCCTCCTGTGTCTCTATGGCATACTGATTAATCAGCTCGATGATTTTTGCGTGCCGTTCCAGCTTCATGTTCTGCCTCCTCCCCTGCTAATTTGCCCGCATCTTGTTGCGCAGAACCTCCAGAAAGCTGATTCTGCTGATTTTCAGAATGCTGACGGTCTTTTCCGATCTCCGGATATCGACGTAATCGCCTGTATTGACCGGAACCAGCACATCCCCGTCGAAGGTAACGAAGGCCTCCTCCCTCTCGTTTCTCCGTCCGGATCCGATGTGCACCCTCACCCGGTCCCCCCCTGAAAGCACGATGCTTCTGGCTGTCAGCGTGTGCGGACAGACCGGCGTCACCACGATCATGGACGCCATCGGCGATACGATGGGACCGCCCGCAGAGAGGCTGTAGCCTGTAGAGCCCGTGGGCGTGGAGACGATGATGCCGTCGGCGGAATACCGGTTCAGGAATTCTCCGTTTACACTGATCTCGTAGTCAATAATGCGCAGAGCCCCGGCCCGGTTCACGACAATATCATTGAGCGCGATATTCTTCACCGGCTCCCCGTCCTCTCTGCACACCTGCCCCTCCAGAAGCATCCGGGGCTCGATGGTATAGTTGTCCAGAAGCAGGCTGTCCAGGGCGTCCGGGATGCCGGAGCGCTCGATCTCTGCCAGGAAGCCCAGGGTCCCCAGATTGATCCCCAGGAGCGGGATTTTGCGGTCCACGGTATCCCGGGCCGCCTGGATCATAGTGCCGTCGCCGCCCAGAACCAGGATGCACTCCGTCCCCTCCGGAATCCAGGAGGCGTCCGTATATTTGAAATGGGTCCCCTCCGGGAGTTCCTCCTGCCCCTGGTACTCCCGTACGACGCACTGGCAGCCCCGGGCCTTCAGGTAATCATGAATCTCCCCTGTCGTTTTCAGTCCCCTGTCCTTTTCACTGTTGGTAATAATATAAAATCGATTCATCCTGCGTCATCCTCTGCTGTCTGTCTCCATCTGCGGCCTTCCGGGACCGGCGTCAGTCCAGCTCCCTGTGGGCCTCCTCCACCACCTGCTCCGGGTCGAGCCCCTCCGGCAGCTGGGCGCGCACCTCCTCCCAGGAAGGGACTTCCTCCTTCTCCGGGCGGTCCGTCTTCTGCAGCCAGGCCAGATACTCGATATTTCCCTCCGGTCCCTTAATCGGAGAAAATTCCAGAGCCAGGATGTCAAAGCCTGCCGTCCAGGCAAAGGTCAGAACCTGGCGGATCACCTCCAGGTGCGTGCTTTTCTCCCGCACCACGCCCTTCTTTCCGACCTTCTCCCTGCCCGCCTCGAACTGGGGCTTGATCAGGGCCGCCACCTGGCCGTCCGGCGTCAGCAGCTCCCGCACCGGGCGCAGCACCTTGGTCAGTGAGATAAAGGCCACGTCAATGGACGCAAACTCCGGCTTCTCATCCAGCTGCTCCGGCAGGAGATAACGGATGTTCGTCTTCTCCATGCAGACTACCCGCGGATCGCTGCGGAGCTTCCAGTCCAGCTGATTTGTTCCCACATCCACCGCGTACACCTTTGCCGCTCCGTTCTGCAGCATACAGTCCGTGAAGCCGCCTGTGGAGGAGCCCACATCCATGCAGACCCTTCCTTCCAGCTTTAAGTCAAAATGCTCGACCGCCTTTTCCAGCTTCAGGCCGCCGCGGCTTACGTATTTCAGCTTCTGCCCGTGAATCTCGATGGGCGCCGCCTCGTCGAACATGGCTCCCGCCTTGTCCTCCCGCTGGCCCTTCACAAAGACCTTTCCTTCCATAATGACGGCCTTGGCCTTTTCCCGCGATTCCGCCAGCCCCCGGCTTACCAGCAGCACATCCAGTCTCACCTTCATGTCTATCTCCTTACATATGACCGATATATTCCGTAATAACCCGCTTGGCAATGAGCTCCGGGTCAAGGCCCACTTCCTTATACAGAAGATCCACGTTGCCGTGTTCGATATATTCGTCCGGAAGCGCCACGCTCAGCACCTGCATGGGAAGCTCCCGATCGGATACATATTCCAGCACATGGTCGCCAAAGCCGCCGTTTCTCACGTTTTCTTCCATTGTGACCGCCAGCCTGTGGCTCTTCGCCAGCTCCTCCAGCAGCTCCTCGTCGATGGGCTTGACGAAACGGGCGTTCACCAGCGTACAGTTGTAGCCGGTATCCTTCAGAATATCCCGGACTTTTTCCGCCATCTTCACCATGCTGCCCACCGCCAGCAGGGCGATATCCGCCTCCTCGTAAATCACCTCGCTGCGTCCGTAAACAAGCGGGGCGCGGAAATCCTGCAGGCCGTCATAGGCCTCTCCTCTGGGGTAACGGATCGCGATGGGGCCCTCATAGTCCACCGCGAATTTCAGCATATCCGAAAGCTCCCATTTATTCTTGGGAGCCATCACCGTCATATTGGGAATGCTGGACAGATACGAGAGATCGAAAATACCCTGGTGCGTCTCCCCGTCGCTTCCCACCAGGCCCGCGCGGTCGATGGCAAAGATCACGTGCAGGTTCTGGATGCAGACGTCGTGGAGAATCTGATCATAGGCCCGCTGGAGGAAGGAGGAATAGACCGCCACCACCGGCTTTAAGCCGCCCGCAGCCAGGCCCGCCGCAAAGGTCACGGCGTGCTGCTCCGCGATTCCCACGTCGAAGAACCGGTCCGGGAACATGTTCCGGAACCGCTTCAGCCCCGTGCCGTCCGGCATGGCGGCTGTGATCGCCACCACCTTATCGTCCCGGTCTCCCAGCTTTCGCATGACTGTGGAAAAAATATCCGTGTAGTTGGCCTTCGTCCGCTTGTGCTTGGGAAGTCCTGTCTCAATCTCAAAGGGCTCTGCCCCGTGGAAGCGGGAGGGATGTCTCTCCGCCGGCGCGTAGCCCTTTCCCTTTTTGGTACAGACATGGAGCAGCACCGCATGACGGACCCTGCGGGCGTCGTTAAAGGCGCGGATCAGCTGCTCGATATTGTGGCCGTCCACCGGACCCAGGTAAGTGATTCCCATATTCTCAAAAAACATACCCGGAATCACCAGCTGCTTTAAGCCGCTCTTCGTCTTTTTCAGCTGGCGGACAATGCCCTCCCCGTAGACCGGGATCTTTTCCAGCGTATTCTGGAGGCCTTCCTTGAAATTATTGTAGCCTTCCGCGGAGCGCAGGCCGTTCAAATACTGGGAAAGTCCCCCCACGTTCTCGGCGATGGACATCTGGTTGTCGTTCAGGACAATGATAAAATTGCTTTTCAGCCGCGAAGCGTTGTTCAGGGCCTCGAAGGCCATGCCGCCGGTCAGGGCCCCGTCCCCTATTACGGAAATCACGCTGTAATTTCCGCCCAGGAGTTCCCGGGCCTCCACCAGTCCGATACCGGCTGAGATCGAGGTCGAGCTGTGCCCGGTGTCAAAGCAGTCGCAGTCGCTCTCCTTGCGCTTGGGGAAGCCGCTCATACCGCCGTACTTGCGCAGATCATCAAAGCCGGCTCTGCGCCCGGTCAGAAGCTTATGGGTGTAGGACTGATGGCCCACATCCCAGACCACCTTGTCCTGCGGGAAGTCAAAGGCCAGGTGCATGGCCATGGTCAGCTCCACCACCCCCAGATTGGAAGCCAGATGGCCGCCGGTCACGCTGATTTTCTCGATCAGAAAATCCCGGATCTCCTGGGCCAGAAGCTCCCACTCGCTTTTGTCCAGCTTCTTAATGTCATTTACCTGATTAATCTGCTCCAGATACATGGCCTCACCCCTGTTCTATTTCTCTCTTGTAATCAACATCCGAATCAGCTCTTCCAGAAATGCATTCCTGTATTTCAGTGCCTTCAGAGTTTCCAGCGCTCTCTCGGAAATCCTCTCCACATCCTCTTTTGCCTTCTCCAGCCCCTCCAGCGTCACATAGGTGGTCTTATTATTTTTGTCGTCGCTGTGGATGGGCTTTCCGAGCACCTCCAGCGTACTGGTCACATCCAGGATGTCGTCCTGGATCTGGAAGGCCAGGCCCACGTCGCAGGCCACGCTTTCCACAGCAGCCAGCTCCTCGTCGGAGGCTCCGGCCAGCACGGCTCCGATCATCATGGAGGATTCTATCAGGGCGCTGGTCTTTAACCGGTAAATGAAATCCAGCTTCTCCCGGGACAGCGGACGGCCCTCGGATTCCACATCCACCACCTGGCCGCCGATCATGCCATAGATTCCGGCCTTGCGGGCGAGAATCTGGATCGCTCTGGCCGTGCGCGGACTGATTTCCAGGGAAAATGCCTCCGAGGCCGTCTCAAAGGCCAGGTTCAAAAGGCCGTCTCCGGCCAGAATACCCATGGCCTCCCCGTAAACCGCGTGGGTCGTCTTCTTTCCTCTCCGGTACTCGTCATTATCCATGGCAGGAAGATCGTCGTGGACCAGAGAATAGGTATGGATCATCTCGATAGCAGCCATGAATGGATGAACCAGCCTTCCCTCTCCGCCGAACATGCGGAAGGTCTCCTGCATCAGCATGGGCCGCAGCCGCTTTCCCCCGGCCAGCACGCTGTAATTCATGGCTTCCAGCACCGTCCTCTGAAAGCCCGTCTCCTCCGGCAGGTACTCTTTGATAATCTCCTCAATCTCTCCCGTTCTTTTCTGAAGCTCTTCCTTAAAACTCATCCAGTCCGCCCTCCTCGTTCATCACCAGCATTTTTTTCTCCACCTTATCCAGCCTGCTGCTGCAGTATTTCAGAAGCTTCGTACCCTCTGTGTAAATCGCGAAGGATTCCTCCAGCGGCACATCCTTATCCGCCAGCTTCTCCAACATCTCCTCCAGCTGGGCGAATGCCTCTTCCAGCGTCTTCTCTTTCTTTCCTGCCATTGTCTATCCTCTCTTCAGCCTCTCCCGGCTCTCCACCACGGCGGTATACACGCCGTCTGTCACATGGATCCGGAGCCGTTCTCCCTCCGCGGCCTGATCGATGCCTGTCACCGCCCTGCCGTCCGGCCCCTCCGTGTAGGAATAGCCCTGCTGCAGCTTCAAAAGCGGCGACAGTCCATGAAAGCGCTCCGCCAGCAGAGAGAGCCGGTTCCTCCTGTCCGTCAGCTTGTCCCGCATGGCCTGGCGGAGCCGGTTCTCCAGATCCACTTCCCGCATCCGCCGGTCAAACAGAAGCTGCCTGGGACTGGCCTGGGAAAAACGTTTCTGCAGCTCTGCCAGCCTTCTGCGGTACTGCTCCGTCTTCCATTCCAGCGTCTGGGAAAAACGCTTCCGGTACCCTTCCAGCCGTCCGGTGATCTCCCGGATATCCGCCACCGCCAGCTCTGCCGCCGCCGAAGGCGTCGGTGCCCGCAGGTCCGCCACGAAATCCGCAATCGTCGTATCGGTCTCGTGGCCCACCGCCGAGATCACCGGGGTCCGGCAGTCGAAGATGGCTCTCGCCACCTTTTCCTCATTGAAGGCCCAGAGGTCCTCGATAGAGCCTCCGCCCCGGCCCACGATCAACACATCCAGGTTCAGAGCGTCCAGCGCTTCGATCCCCCGCACGATGCTGTCCGCCGCCCCTTCTCCCTGCACCAGCGCAGGGTAGAGGATCAGCTGCACATAGGGGTTCCTGCGCAGAGCGATGTTCCGGATATCCTGCACCGCCGCTCCTGTAGGAGCCGTGATAATGCCAAGCCTCCTCACATAAAAGGGAATGGGCTGCTTGTACTCCTGCGCAAACATGCCCATCTCCTCCAGCTCTGTCTTCAGCCTTTCATACGCCTCATAAAGGCGGCCCACGCCGTCCTGCAGGATTTCCTGCGCGTAGAGCTGATAGCTTCCGCTGCGCTCATAGACGCTGACCCGGCCCAGCACAATCACCCGCTGCCCGTCCCGCATGGGAAAGGAGAGGCCCTTTCTCTGTCCCGCGAACATGACGCAGGCCAGGGCCCCGCTCTCATCCTTCAGGGAAAAATAGATATGTCCGGAACCGTGATACTTACAGTTGGACACCTCGCCCTTCACATAGATGCGGTTCAGCATAAAGTCCTGGGTGAACATGGCCTTGATATACCCGTTCACCTGGGCCACCGTATAGACATTTTTCATTCCGCCGCTTCCATCTTTCCGATCTTTCCGAGAATTCCGTTTACGAAGGCCGGAGAGCCGTCTCCCCCGAATTTCTTCGAGAGCTCTACCGCCTCGTTCACCGCCACGCCCACGGGTACGTCCTCGTCAAACTCCATCTCATAGACAGCCAGGCGCAGAACCGTCAGATCCGTCTTTCCCATGCGGGATACCTTCCAGCCCTCTGCCGTCTCGCCCAGAAGCCGGTCAATCTCGGGAAGCTTCTCCATGATCCGCTCGTACTTTTTCTGCATATAAGCCTGGTCCTCCGGGGAAAGCTCCGGCAGGCTCTCAAAAAACAGCCGCATCTGCTCCGGCATCTCGTCCCGCTCATTGAATTCCACCCGGAAAAGCAGCTCAAATATATGTTCTCTCAACTCTCGTCTTTTCATATTCTTCCGTCCTGATTCTTCCGCCGAACAAAGAGAGGCAACTAATACTAGCCGCCTCTTCCGTAATATGCCATCCGGCAGGGTATTATCCTTTCTCAATGCAGCAGTAAAACACGCCGCTCTTATTTTGCCGCGTCCATATTCACATTGACAATGCGGATATTGACCATGTCCACTTCCAGGCCCGTCATGTTCTCGATCGCGCTCTTCACCCGATCCTGCACCTTCTCGGACACCTTCATAATGCTGTAGCCGTAATCAATGTTCAGAGCCAGATCCACATCCACGCTTCTGTCCGTCACCAGAACCTTCACGCCCTTGGACAGGTTCTTTACGCCCAGCTTTCCGATCAGCTCCTTCGTGATATTGCCCGCCATGGAGGCTACGCCCTCCACCTCTGTCGCCGCAAGACCCGCGATGGTCGCTACCACCTCATCCGCGATCTGCACCTCGCCCAGCTGGCCGTCGGCATGTATCATATGAACGCCTCTTTTTTCTTCCTTTGACATTTCTTTAACCTCCTGCTGTTCCGGTAATCTTCCATTCCTTTTCGTCCGGCCGGAGAGCCGGATTCAGGATGCCAGTCCTCTTTCTCTATTTTTCCATTCTAACATATTTTCCGTCAAATGGGAATACCCCAGTTGCCCCAGACACGAGTTCCGCCGCAGTCTGGCTCACAGCCCGAATTAACGGCCAAACTCCGAGAGCTTCAGGCCTGGGTTGCGCTCCAGGGTCATGCCCACGCTCCAGGCGTTCACCCAAATGAGAAGCGGCCGTCCCTTCAGATCCTTGATCTTCTTCATATCGGAAGTGCCTTTGAGCTTGTCCATGTCGATATCCTCGTTTTCGATCCAGCGGATATGCTCGTAGGGCAGGGGCTCCAGCTTGATTTCCACATTGTATTCATTCTGCAGACGGTACACCAGCACGTCGAACTGGAGGACGCCCACCACGCCCACGATGATCTCTTCCATGCCCGTATTGAACTCCTGGAAGATCTGGATGGCTCCCTCCTGGGCGATCTGCTCGATGCCCTTCACGAACTGCTTGCGCTTCATGGTATCCACCTGGCGCACCCTTGCGAAGTGCTCCGGCGCGAAGGTAGGGATTCCCTCGTAGCGGATGGTCTTCCCCGGCATGCATAAGGTATCTCCGATGGAGAAAATGCCCGGATCGAAGACGCCGATGATGTCGCCCGCGTAGGCCTCCTCCACAATCTTCCTGTCCTGGGCCATCAGCTGCTGGGGCTGGGAAAGGCGCTGCTTCCTGCCGCCCTGCACATGGTAGACCTCCATGCCCGCCGTGAATTTGCCGGAGCAGATCCGCATGAACGCGATGCGGTCCCGGTGGGCCTTATTCATATTCGCCTGAATCTTGAAAACAAAGGCGGAAAATTCCTCCTCCATGGGATCGATCAGGCCTGCGTCCGACATCCGGGGAAGGGGAGACGTGGTCATCCTCAGGAAATGCCGGAGGAAGGTCTCCACGCCGAAATTCGTCAGCGCCGAGCCGAAGAACACCGGGGAGAGCTCTCCTTTGCTTACCAGCTCCTGGTCAAACTCCGCGGACGCCCCGTCCAGAAGCTCGATATCGTCCAGAAGCTTCTCCTTCTGTCCCGGCACCAGAAGCTTGTCAAGCTCCGGATCGTCGATGGAAAGGTCCAGCTCCTCGCCCTCCTTCGTCCCCTTTTCCGTGTCGGAAAAGAGCAGGATCTTTTTCTCACTGCGGTCATAGACCCCTTTGAATTCCTTTCCGGAGCCCAGGGGCCAGTTGATGGGGCAGGTGGCAATGCCAAGCTCGTTTTCGATATCGTCCAGAAGCTCAAAGATATCCATGGCGTCCCGGTCCATCTTATTAATGAAGGTAAAAATGGGGATATGGCGCATGGCGCAGACCTTAAAAAGCTTTCTCGTCTGGGGCTCCACGCCCTTGCTGCCGTCGATGACCATGACCGCAGAGTCAGCCGCCATCAGGGTCCGGTAGGTATCCTCTGAGAAATCCTGGTGCCCGGGGGTGTCCAGGATGTTGATGCAGTAATTGTCGTAATTGAACTGCAGCACGGAGGAGGTGACGGAAATACCCCTCTCCTTCTCGATCTCCATCCAGTCGGAGACCGCGTGCCGGGCCGTGGCCTTCCCCTTTACGGAGCCTGCCAGGTTGATCGCGCCTCCGTACAGCAGGAACTTCTCTGTCAGCGTCGTCTTTCCCGCGTCCGGGTGGGAAATGATCGCAAAGGTTCTTCTCTTTTCAATCTCTTTCACATAGTTTGCCATTTTTTCATTCATCCTCATCTGATTTCCGCTTCCGGAAACGCCGAAAAACGCTTCGCCGCTTCCAGGCGCACTATTACCAGTATACACATTTTCACGGCATTTGCAAGGCCTGTCTGCGGTATTCTCCCGGCGTCATGCCGCAGACTCTTCTGAAAATCTTACCGTAATATGCCGCGCTGGAGAAGCCGGTCCGGGAAGCCACCTCCATGACGGAGACTTTCGTCTCCCGCAGCAGCCGCTTGCTCACCTCCACCCGGTATTCCAAAAGATATGCGAAAGGCGTCTTTCCCATGCAGCTCTGAAAGCAGCGCAGGCACTCCCGTTTTCCCACAAAGGCCGCCCCCGCAATGTCCTCGAGCGACAGCTTCTTCTCATAATTCTGCTGAATATAGGCCAGCATTGTCTGCAGACGCTCCTGACGGGCCGGAAGCACGGAGGGTCTTTCGTACTCCATGGCTTCCATCTCCTTTAAAAGCAGGAGCCAAATCTCGGAAAATACGTTCCGGGTCTGAAACTCCGTATTCTCCTCCTCCTGAAGTCTGGCCGCCTCCCGCAGCTTCTCCAGGATCTTCCGCTGCGCCTCCGTATGCCCCCGAAATTCCAGAATCTCGAGGCTCCTGTTTTTCAGGACCGGCTCCAGGTATTTCGTCTCAAAGACGCTCTTGAAATGGCCGCCCAGAAAGGCCTCGTGGAGCAGATGGGAATCGATCTTTCCGCCCTTCTCCTCCTCCAGGCAGCTCAGCACATTTGTATTCGTAAAAAAGCCTTCCCCCTGTTCGAACACCAGGACGCGGCCCGGCGTCCGCACCCGCATGCTGCCCTCCCGCACATAGATAAATTCCACTTCCTCGTGCCAGTGCCAGGGAATCTGGGCGCTCGTCAGGTCAACCCGGTGGAGTACGTAAGGGTATTCCACTGTCAGCCCCTCGATCTCCTCCAGGCCGCTGCGATCCAGCTTCAGCTTGCTGATATCTCTGATCTCCATAGCTGTCCTTTCCCTTATATTTTATTACAATCTTGTCATTATAGTAACAGAATATGTCGCTATATAAATTTTATTTCTTTATTTTGTACTTTATAATTATAGTATCACCAATCGGAAATGTAAAGGCGGAAGGAGGAATCTGCGATGTATTCCACATGGTTCCATCAGATCAGAGACACAGCCGGACAGGATCTGAAGCAGCTGGACGCCCTGACGCCGGACGGGCTGAAGACCCGCTGTCAGTACAGAAAGGGGGACGCGGAACATGACGCTGTTGTTATCAGCTTTTACCCTCATAAGCCTGCTGGGAATCAGCGCGCTTGAAGAAAAACTGAAAAAAGGATAGCAGAATCTGCTTCCTCATTGCTCCGGAATATGGTATACTTTTTGAGGCATCCTCTGGCACTCCCAGGATGCCTCAAAGCAGTATTCCCGCAGTCTGCAGAAAGCACGTATGCCTCTGCCGGCCGGGATCAGAAACGGAGCAGCAGATATGGAAAACGATCTTCAGAAAACCATTCCGGATATCACAAACGTACCGGATATCCAGACCTATTTTGTCAATCAGGCCTTTGAATTCCAGGAGCTTATGATGCGCTACAGCTGCGCCATCCGCGAGGTGCGCACAAAGCTCGAGGTACTCAACGACGAGCTGAACATTCATCATAAAAGGAATCCCATTGAATTCATCACCTCCCGCATCAAGCGGCCCATCAGCATCGTGGAGAAGCTGAAGCGCTACGGCGTCCCCATCAGCGTGGAATCCGTCGAGCAGAACCTGAACGACGTGGCAGGCGTCCGGGTCATCTGCCCCTTTATCGACGATATTTACGCAGTGGCGGACATGCTTCTGCGCCAGGACGACATCACCCTCCTGAAGAAGAAGGATTACATCCAGAACCCGAAGGAAAACGGCTACCGCAGCCTTCACCTCATTGTAGAAATCCCGGTCTTCTTCTCGAATCAGAAGCGGCCCATGCGGGTGGAGGTGCAGATCCGCACCATCGCCATGGACTTCTGGGCCAGCGTGGATCATCAGCTTAAGTACAAACAGGACGTAGAAAACCCGGAGCAGATTTCCCGTGAACTGAAGGAATGCGCGGACATCATCGCCCAGACGGACGCCCGGATGCTGGCGATTAAGGAAAAGATCTATTCCGGAAGCCCCCATACCGAGACGCCGGCCGAGAAGCTGAAAAAGCTGTCGGTGCCTCTTGGCTAGGAAAAGGCCGGGAAGGCTCCCTGCGCCGAACAAAGGCTGTCTTATCAAAAAACCGCAGGCAGAATGAAAAATACCTGCCTGCGGCTGCTTTTTTATCTTTCTATTTTTCCGAAGCCTTCAGAACGGCCTCCTGCTCCTTTACTTCCCCTGTTTTCAGAATCTCCACCTGCTCCGGCACAGTGACCAGAACTGCCGTCGTCAGATCATAGCCCTCCGCTTTGATGGCGTCCATATCGAATTCCAGCAGCTTCTCCCCTTTCTTTACGGCAGCGCCTGCTTCCTTCAGCGCATGGAAATGCTTTCCGCCAAGCTCCACGGTATTAATCCCCACATGAATCAGCAGCTCCACGCCCGTCTGGCTTTCCAGACCGATGGCGTGCTTCGTGTCAAAGAACATGGAAATGGTTCCGTCGAAGGGAGCCACAATCTCCCCCTTTGCGGGGATAATTCCAATTCCCTGTCCCAGAGCCCCGGAGGCGAAGGTCGGATCCCCAATCTCTGTGTAGGGAATGGCTCTTCCCTCTGCCGGGGCATAGATCATATCCTCCTCCTTTCCTTCCTCCTTAGCGCTATCTTCCGGATCCTTATAGCCGAATACCCAGGTCAGTGCAAAGGCCACGCCTGCGGAAATCAGGAACATGATAATATAATTGAGCGGGTCGTGCAGGCAGAGCAGAAGTCCGAAGATTCCGGTCACGCCGGTTCCCGTGGCTCCAAGTCCCACGATGGAAGCATACAGCGCACCGCAGGCGCCTCCTGCCGCGCCGCAGATAAAGGGCCGGAAGTAGCGAAGGTTGACGCCGAAGATGGCAGGCTCTGTGATTCCCATGAAGCAGGACATGGCAGAGGGAACAGCCATAGCTTTCGTCTTCTGGTTCTTCGTCTTCAAAGCAACCGCCAGTGTCGCCGCGCCCTGGGCGATATTTGCCGCAGAAGCCAGCGGCAGCCAGTAGGTCTTTCCATATAGGCCAAGCTGTCCTACGTCAATGACGGTATACATGTGGTGCACGCCAGCCACCACCGTCAGGGAATAGAGGCCGCCCATGATAAAGCTTCCGATGCCAAAGGGCAGGGTAATCAGCTGCTGCACGCCGTTGATAATCGCGTTTTCAATCGTTACAAAGACAGGTCCAATGATGGTAAAGGTCAGATACCCCGTCACAAAGACGCTGACCAGAGGCGTCACAAAGAGGTCGAACATAGCCGGAACTACCTTATGAAGCCGTTTTTCGATCCAGCACATCACAAAGACAGCGATGATTACCGGAATGACGTGCCCCTGGTAGCCCACCAGATCCACGTCGTAGAGGCCGAACCACACGGAAAGCGTTTGATGGACGCCCTCGGTAGCCACCGTCCAGGCATTCTGCAGGTTGGGATGGATCATCATCATGCCAATTACCGCGCCCAGGAAAGGATTCCCAGCGAATACCTTCGCCGCGCTGAACGCAATCAGAATCGGCAGGAAGGTATAGGCGGTATTCGCAAAGAGGTTGGCAAGCGTAAAGAGCGAGCCCGAGGTGTCCAGGTTCAGGAAGCCATTATTTACCATAAAGTTCAGGGCTTCCATAATTCCCATCAGAAAACCGCTGGCCACAATCGCTGGAATAATCGGTACGAAGATATCGCCCAGGGTCTTGATGGCCCGCTTAAAGAGCGGCTGCTTCTGGGCGGCGGCTGCCTTGGCATCTTCCTTGCTCATGCCGCTCATGCCGGAAACTGCCAGGAATTCATCGTACACCTTATTTACAGTTCCGGTTCCGAGGATAATCTGAAGCTGCCCGGAAGCGCTGAAGACGCCCTTGACGCCGTCGATTTCCTCCACCGCCTTCACGTCGCACTTCGCGTCGTCCGCCAGAACCAGACGGAGGCGGGTCGCACAGTGGGCTGCGGAGACAAGATTTTCCCGCCTGCCCACTTTTTCATAGATCTCTTCTGCTGTCTTTCTGTAATCCATTACTTTTCCCCTTTTCTTATATAAATTTTTTTACATCCCTTCCCGGTGGAGGCAGATACGGCCGCCAAAGCCCGAAGCCCGAAGCTCTACGCCGATCTCCTCCCTATCCGGATAAAACCTGGTGGAAAATACCTCCCTTCCTCCATTGAGGAATACCTCCACGCAGGATACATCCACAATAATCCGCAGATCCGTAAGCTTCTCCACCGCGCGGCCCCGTCTGGCCCGCCCTGCTCCAAGCCTCTGATCCGTAAAGCTCATCCAGAAGATACCTTCCTCTTCCTTCCAGGAGAGTTCCAGCCCCCCTGCCAGGACAAGCCGAAATTCTTTCCCCGTTCCGGAGACCGCCACCTCAAAGCAGTCTCCCGGCACATTTGAATACGTATTCACAAATGGGATAAAAAAATTCCACCAATCATCCAGCTCCCTTACCGGCTTCTGACACAGCACCCCGTCCCTCACGGAAAGTTCCCGCGGCAGGGTCAGCGTGTGCTGCCAGCCGTCCTCCACAGAAGGATTCGTATAATACGCGTCCACATCCGGCATGCCCATCCAGCCAATCTGGATTCTTCTTCCATCCTCCGCCTGAAAGCTCTGCGGCGCGTAAAAATCAAAGCCCGCGTCCAGCTCCCGGAAGTCCTCTCTTACCACCGCCTCCCGGAAATCACCGTCCAAAAACGTCGTGACGCTCTGGTACACATTATTGTACTTCAGTCCATCCGCCTTCACGCCCTGGGGGGAGATGCTGAGCACGGTATAGCCGTCCACCTGAAAGACGTCCGGACACTCCCACATGTATCCGAAGGGCTCTTTTGTCTCCAGACGGTGCAGGCAGCTCCAGTGCTCTCCGTCTTCGGATTCGAACAGAAGCGCTACCCCTTTATCCTCCGCTGTCCTGGCTCCCTGTACCATATAATAGCGGCCCTCCTGTTTCCATACCTTCGGATCCCGTACATGGCAGGTCAGATCCTCCGGGTAATCCCCGTTGGACATCAGAAGCCTCTTTCCCTCAAACTGCATCCCGTCCACGCTGACCGCGCGCACAGTGTTCGATTCCCGCCCTGTCCGGATATAATCATAATCTCCCGTCCGCTTTACATTTCCCGTATAGTAAAAGCTGAGTTGTCCATCCTCCACAAGGGCTGAACCGGAATATACGCCGTGGCAGTCATAGGCTTCATCCGGCGCAAGGGCCGTTCCTTCAAATCTCCAGTGCAGCAAATCTCTGCTGGTGCAGTGGCCCCAGAATTTCAGTCCTCCCTTCGGGTCAAAGGGGGAAAACTGATAAAAGGCATGGTAAACGCCCTGGTACTGGCACAGGCCATTGGGATCATTCAGCCAGCCCACAGGCGGGGCGATATGGAGCCTCGGCCGCCACCTCTGCCCTTCCGTCTTTCCATAAGCTTCCAGCTTCTCTGCTATCAGCCCTTTCCACGTCCGGGTAAGTACATTCATAAGTTCTCTCCTTCCTGTAATTCTTGGTATTCTGTCTTAATAGATTCTTCCTTAGCGGATTTCGTCTTAGCGAATGCCGTCTTGGCGGATTTCCTCCGTCAGCTCTTGTCCTCTTCCACGGCTGCGGAGCTCTGCCTGGCAATCAGCCTGGCGCGTATCGGCTCCTTTATTATCTCTGTGTCCTCCGGATGTTCGATTTTCCAGAGCAGGCGGCTGACCGCTTTGGCAGCCATCTCTTCATTGGACTGGGCCACGCTTGACAGGCCCGGATACAGATAATCACAGATGTAAGTATTATCGAAGCCCACCAGACAGGCTCGGCCGGGAACCTCTATGCCCAGCCCCTGCAGGATTCCGTGGATCTGGACGGCCCGCCTGTCATTGTAGGCGAAAATTCCTGTTTTTCCCGAACAGCCTTCAAAATGCCGCCGTAAAGTTCTTCGGATCTCTCCTGGATTTTTCGTCTCTATCCTTATCAGCCGCGTTTCCAGATCCGGCACCATCTCCCGGAGCGCCTCTGTAAAGCCCTCGTACTTTCCATCCTTCTCCGTTCCCACGAAAACATAGGAATCGCAGCCCTGCGTATACAGATGCCTTCCTACCTGTCCTCCGGCTTCCACATGATCCACATAAACGCAGTCCATATGCTCCGTCTTCCGTGTCAGCGCCACGGCCGGGATATCCAGGCTCTCCATCTGGCTGCGGAATTTTTCGGAATTTTCTTCCACAGGGACGATAACCAGCCCGTCCACCCGGTATCTGCGTATGACGTCCAGGCACTCCTTCTCCCGGTTCCAGTCATAATCCGAGTTAAACACGATGACGCTGTAGCCGCTTTTCTTCGCCTCCTGCTCCAGAAGCTTCTCCAAATCCGCAAAAAAGGAGTTTGAAATATCCGTAAATACAAGCCCCAGCAGCATGGTCTTACTTCCCGCCAGGCTTCTGGCAATCACGTTCGGCTGGAAATTATGCTCCCGCGCGCAGGCAAGGACGCGCTCCCGGATCTCGGGATTCACCGCCTGATTGCCGTTTAACACTCTGGAGACTGTAGGCTGAGAAACTCCTGTCAGTCTCGCTATCTCTGTCATTGTAATCACAGTCCCGCCCCCTGGCCTTTCTGCATTTTGATATTTATTTTCTATCAGTTCGCTCGTATAGTTATGAAAATACGCTTGTGAATACGTATTCTCAATTCTTCATCATAGTACCATTCACTAATTTTTCTGTCAATCCACAAATCCTCCAAAAATTCACTTCTGTTTTTGTGCATTGCAACGAAGCTTTCGGGTTTTTCGTATAGAAAAACGACACAGCCCCGCAGGACCATGCCGTTCTCTCCAAAATCATTTTTACAACGCCGCGGCTTTTCACCTGCGGCGGCTTTCTCTTCCGTATGCGATAGACATTGCATACTTCTTCGCGGCTAAGCCAGCCTCTTCAGCTTCTCACTGTGTTCTCCCACTACTTTTTTTAACATATCGATATCTGTCTGCATCGTTTCGATCTGATCAGATCCATGCAGGTATCTTTTGTACGTTGATAAGTAACAGCCTTCGATATTCTGCAGCCTGGGCAGCATATCGTTCTCCATCAGGAGCTCCATCTTCTGTGTCTTTCTCTCCAGCGTAATGACACAGGTATCCAGTCTCTCGACCTTCTCTTCCAGTGCCGTCACGCGGGTGTCCAGTTTTCTGACGGTCTCTTCCAGCTGGGTTACACGCTCCTCCAGCGCTGTCATGCGTTCCTCCAGCTGACCTACACGTTCTTCCAGCGCCGTCATGCGCTCCTCAAGCCGGCCTACGCGTTCTTCCAATGCTGTCATGCGTTCCTCCAGCAGAGTCACACGCTCCTCCAGCCGGGTTACACGCTCCTCCAGTGCTGTCATGCATTCCTCCAGCCGGGTCATCCGCACCTCCAGCCTGTCGATGGCTTCTTTCAGCGGTTTTATCTGTTCCCCAAAAACCTGGGATATGGCAAGTAAATCTTCTTTCGTCAGCGTCATTGGCATCCTCCTCATCCTGAGGCGGCTGTGCGTCTGAAGGCTGCAACATCTATTTGTAGTATTATACTACTATAAACCGTCGCGGTTTACAAGTCCCCAAATACTCAGAACTCTGCCAGAAAGGCCTCCGCCATCCCTGCCATGCCCTGCTCACGCATGGCGTCCTCCAGGCCCGCCTTGATCTCCTCCCTGCTGAAATCATGGGCCTCCAGAAAATCATTGCTTTTCTCATTCAGATGGGAATAGAAAATCAGGGCCATCTCCAGCTCCTCTCCTCCGCCGGTTTCCATCAGCCCATACAGTCTGTTTTCCGCCTCGTTGATCTCTCCCCTGTCCGTCAGATTCAAGAGTTCCTCCAGAGCGCAGCGGCGTTCTGCGTCCTTCAGCATTTCCACAGAAGGAAGGTCCAGATCTGTGTGGAAGATCAGCTTAAGGAGCGCCCGCACCATTTCCTTAATCAGGCGCATGATATAATCCTGCTCCACCATGGCTTCCTACTCCTGTAATCCCAGATCCTTCATTTCCTGCTCAATCTGTCCTTCGCAGGAGCGCATGGCGAGAATCGTCTGCTCAAACAGGCGGTCCAGCTCCCAGCCGAGCTGCTCTGCCCCGGCGCGGATCACGTCCCTGGAGCAGCCGGCCGCGAACCTCTTGTCCTTGAATTTCTTTTTCAGGCTGGAAACCTCCATATCCATCACGCTCTTAGAGGGGCGCATCTTCGCGGCGGCCCCGATAAGGCCCGTCAGCTCGTCTGCCGCGAAAAGCACCTTTTCCATCTCGTGCGTGGGTTCCACATCTGAGCAGAGTCCATAGCCGTGGCTGCAGACTGCGTGGATCAGCTCCTCTTCCGCGCCTCCCTCTTTTAAGAGCTCCGGCGCCTTGACGCAGTGCTGCTCAGGATACTGCTCAAAATCAATATCATGAAGGAGACCTGCGATGCCCCAGAACTCCTCCTCAGCTCCATAGCCGAGTTCTTTTGCGTACCAGCGCATGACGCCCTCCACCGTCAGCGCATGCTGGATGTGAAAGGGCTCCTGATTGTATTTCCGAAGAAGCGAAAGCGCCTCTTCCCTTGTCAGTTTTGTGTTCATTTCTTCGATTCCTCTTTTCTGCTATTTTTTATGCTCCTCCGCGTTACTATTCACAGCCGATTCAGGAAGGATAGCAGCTGTGTCGTGCTCGCACGTAAGCAGCTGTTATCCTTCCTGAATCAGGACTGTGAAGCAGTCACCCCACCCACATAAGCAGTCTTAGCTCCGTAAGGAGCGGGACTGGAGCCTCGAAGAGGCGACGAATGCGCATGTGGGCGGGGCGGCTGTGAATAGTAACTCCCCCCGCTGAACACAAGCATGTGTGCTCCTGCCAGCTGAAGGGAGCGTCTATTTTCCAGGCTTTTATGTTTCCGGCTTTCCTGCTCAGGATAGCTCACAGGCGGAAGCAGCCGCCTCCGATAAACTCCCGCAGCAGCGAATTATCCGGAATCACCGTGCTGTCCACGCCAAGGAAATAATCCAGGAATTTCAAAAGCCGCTTGGCCTCCAGGTATTCCGGGGCCTCCCGGTCGATGCCGAACAAAAGGGGCTCCGCGTACTGCTTGAGCACCGAAAGCTCGTAGATCAGGGCGGAATTGAACATCACGTCGGCCTGCTCCTGGAAGGGGAAAATATTTTCCTCCTCCCCCCGGCGCACAGAGGGCCACATGGCGATGGTCCGGGCCGCGTTCGTCCCTCTGGTCCGGGCGTCCCGCACCAGGCGGCGGATCAGCCGTCCGTCCGTAGTTGGGATCCGGTTATGCTCATCCACGTTCAGCTGGGTCAGAGCGCTTATGTAGATCCGGAACTTGCTCTCTTTTGGAAGACTGTGGGACAGGGCGTCATTCAGACAGTGGATACCCTCGATCACCAGAATATCCTCCTTCCCCAGCGTCATATAATGCCCGTTGTACTCCTTCCTTCCCGTCTTAAAATTAAAATACGGCAGCTCCACCGTCTTTCCCGATAGAAGCTCGCACATCTGCCGGTTGAAAAGCTCGATGTCAATGGCGCCCAGGCACTCGAAATTGTACTCGCCGTCCTCGTCCTTCGGCGTCATCTCCCGTTCCACGAAATAATTGTCCACCGCGATAGGATGGGGCTTCAGCCCCGCCGCCGAAAGCTGTATGGAAAGCCTGTGGGAAAAGGTCGTCTTCCCGGAGGAGGAGGGCCCGGCGATCATGATGAATTTCTTTCCGGGATCCGCCGCGATCCGGCTGGCGATCTCCGCGATCCGGCGCTCCTGAAGAGCCTCCTGGGTCATAATCAGCTGCTGCATCCCGCCCCGGGAAATGCAGTCGTTTAAATCTCCCACTGTGGAGATGCCCAGCATATCGCCCCACTTTGTGGCCTCCTTGAGCACCTGAAAGACCTTGTGCTGGGGCGCAAAGGGCGGCACACTTTCCGGTTCTGCCATTGTGGGAAACTGGAGCACGAAGCCCTCGTCGTAAAGGTAAAGCTCGAAATATTTCAGATACCCCGTATGGGGCACCATGTAGCCATAGTAATAATCCTCAAAGTCTCCGATGCTGTACAGATTGACTCTGGACGCCCGGCGGTAGCGGAACAGTCTTTCTTTGTCATACATCTTATGCTCATGGAAGATCCGCAGCGCCTTATCCGTGTTCACATTTGTCTTTTTGATGGGAAGCTTCCTGCCCACATAATCCAGCATCTTTGCCTTCACGGCCCGCAGGAATTCTTCATCCACCGTGACGGAGCCCTCGACGGTGCAGTAATATCCGCTGCTCACCGAATGCTGTACCTGCGCCCTGGTGACATTCTCATGGCCAGCCACCTTATAGACCGCCTTCATCAGAAGCATAGTGAGGCTCCGCCGGTAGGCCTGGCAGCCCGCCGCGTCAGCCGTCGTATAGAAAACCAGCTCGCAATCCGCGTTCAGCCGCTTCTCCAGCTCCCGAAGCCGCCCGTCCGCTAAGACCAGCACAATGTCGTGGGCGTAATCCTTCTGCACATCCGCCGCAATCGTCCCAAAGGGCGTCCCTGCCGGATACACATATTCTCTTCCCTGGATTGTCACCTTGATATCCATTCCGTCATTCCTTTCTGCCTATATCTCAGATCACCTGGAACGGCTGCCGTATGGGCGCTGTACAGATTTTCAGGGCAGGCAGCTCCCTTTCCAGAAATTTTCGCATATCTTCTATATAAATATGCTCGATTCCATAATGGCCCGCGTCGATGACCGCCATGCCGCAGTCCGCCATATCGATTCCCGTATGGTGATCGATGTCTCCGCTGATCAGCACATCCACGCCGGCTTCCAGGGCAGGGCGGGCCATGCTCTTGCCGGAGCCCGGTGAAATCGCCGCTGTCGATACCATTTTATTCAGCTCCCCGAAAATCTTGACATTGGGAAGGGAAAACCGCTCCTTGACCAGCTGGGCGCAGGCCTCCAGCGTCATGGGCGTGCTCAGGCGGCCTGTGCGTCCGATGCCCTCCCCGTCCCGCACCTCCTCCAAAACCCGGGTGTCTGTCAGATCCAGCATGCCTGCGGCCAGCTCTGCCATGCCCAGCACGTCGTAATTCGTATGCATAGCGTAATAGGACAGCCCGGCGCGGATCAGGCGGATCAGCCGCCTCCCCGTATAATCATCCGCCGTAACGGACTTGATGCCGCTAAAAATCATCGGATGGTGGGTCAAGAGAAGCTGGGCCCCGGAAGAGACGGCCGCTTCGATGACCTCGTCGGTGGCGTCCAGCGCGATGTAGACCGTGTCCACCTCCTGCTCCCGGTCTCCCGCCAGAAGCCCCGGGTTGTCCCAGTCACAGGCGTATTCTCTCGGATACCGTTTCTCTATCCTTTTTATGATTTCCTGACACTTCATATGGCACTTCCTTCCTCTTTTTACGAGCCGGAACCCTGTTCCGGCCCCTCGCCGGAGACATACTCCGAAAGCATCTGCTCCAGAAGACGGATTTCCTCCGCCAGTTCTTCCCGGCGTCTCCGGATCCTTGGATCCTCTGGCTCCACGGCCTGGCTCCCCAGCCTTTCCTGGATCTGCCGCGCGTTCTGAAGACGTTTCCCCAGAAATTCCAGCATGACCTCCGGGGAACGCTGGCACGCGCTCTTCCCGTACAGGAGCTCCCCTGGCCCGTAAGGCTCCGCCTGCCCCTTGACTGCCCGGAACATGGGATAATATTTTCCCTCATCCAGCACAATATCCTCGCAGACAATGCGCCAGCCGTTTTCGCAAAGGAAGCGGCGCACCCTCCAGATCTCGGACTGGGGCTGCAGCACCAGCTCCCGCACGGTCTCCAGCACGCCTTTTCCGTCTGTCAGAATCCGCTCCGTCAGGCCCCCTCCCATGCCGGCGATGAGGACCGTATCCGCCTCCCCGGCCCGCAGGGCATGAAGCCCGTCCGAAAGCCTCGTCTCTATGTAATGTTCAAGCCCGGCCTCCCGGATATGCGCCCTTGCCCGCTCAAGGGGGCCTTCGTTAATATCCATGGCGAGGGCCGAGGGAATCCTTCCCTGCCTGTAAAGACAAAGGGGAACATATCCATGATCTGTTCCCACATCTGCCAGGCGGCTGCCCTCCGTGACCATGGCGGCCAGGCGGCTCAGTCGTTTTGATATATTCATTTTCTTAATCCAGATAATCCTTCAGTTTTCTGCTGCGGCTCGGGTGGCGGAGCTTCCGCAGGGCCTTCGCCTCGATCTGGCGGATACGCTCGCGGGTCACGTTGAACTCCTTGCCGACCTCCTCCAGAGTCCGGGCCCGTCCATCGTCCAGGCCGAAGCGCAGGCGGAGCACCTTCTGCTCCCGGTCCGTCAGCGTGCTCAAGACCTCCACCAGCTGCTCCTTCAGAAGCGTGAAGGCCGCCGCGTCGGAGGGCACCGGTACGTTGTCGTCCTGGATGAAATCTCCCAGATGGCTGTCCTCCTCCTCGCCGATGGGCGTCTCCAGGGACACCGGCTCCTGGGAAATCTTCAGGATCTCCCGCACCCGCTCCACCGGAAGCTTCATCTCCTCGGCGATCTCCTCCGGGGTAGGCTCGCGGCCCAGCTCCTGCAGCAGCTGCCTGGACACCCGGATCAGCTTGTTGATAGTCTCCACCATATGCACCGGGATGCGGATGGTGCGGGCCTGATCCGCGATGGCCCTGGTGATCGCCTGGCGGATCCACCAGGTCGCGTAGGTGCTGAATTTATAGCCCTTGCGGTAGTCGAATTTCTCCACCGCCTTGATAAGGCCTAAGTTTCCCTCCTGGATCAGGTCCAGGAAAAGCATGCCGCGGCCCACATACCGCTTCGCGATGCTGACGACGAGACGCAGGTTGGCCTCCGCCAGACGCTTCTTCGCATCCTCGTCTCCCGTCTCCATCTTCTTCGCCAGCTCAATCTCCTCATCGGCGCTCAAAAGCGGAACCTTTCCGATCTCCTTCAGATACATGCGGACCGGATCCTCGATGCTCACGCCGTCCGGTACGGAAAGATCGATTTGCTCAACATCGACGTCATCCTCATCCGACAGCAGCAGATCATCGTCCGGCTCGTCCCCATCTCCGGTGATCCGGAGCACGTCGATATTATTCGCCTCCAGATAGTCGAGGATCTTCTCCATCTTATCCGGGTCAAGCTCCATATCTCCAAAGAAGTCACTGATCTCCTGATACTCCAGAATATTCTTTTTCTTTTTTGCCATCACCAGAAGCGCTTTCAGTTTTTCTTCAAACTTTACTACGTTCTCGTCCATGTTGTTCCATCCTTCCATAACTTGTTAGTATTTTATCCTTAATCCAGTGAAATATGCAGTTTCTCCAGCTCACGCCTGTCCATCACAAGCCGCTGAAGCCCTTCCATATCAGAAGGGGCAAGCTCCCGGGCTCTTTTGTTCAGAGCCTCCTGCTTCACCTTATATACAGTTTCCTGAAGAGCCTTTTCTATCTCTTCCCTTGTTTCCACTTCTTTGAGCACCGCGTTAAAGACTGCGGCGGCCTCTCTCTGCTCCTCTGCGTTTTCAAACCGGTTTAGAATCCCTGCAGGATTCAGCTGACCCTTTTCCTGCTGTTCCCAGAGAAGCCCGGCTATCTCACGGTAAAGGGGAACCGTAAAGTCCTCCGGGCTGATATAGCGGCGAATCGCCCGGAAATATCCGGGATCCGAGACCGCCCAGGTCAAGAGAAGCTTCTGGGAAGCCGCCGTGCCTTCCTCCTTCGGCTTCTTCTGCCCTGAAAGCTCCCGGGGCTTTGGCTTCGGGGCGGTTCCCCCAAGCGCCAGCCCCAGCTGGTTCACCTTTCTTCGCAGCGTCTCATAGGGAACCCCATATTTCGACGCCACCGCTTCTATGTAATTGTTCCGCTCCAGCTCATCGGAAAAGCCCAGGAGCTTCTTTGCCGTCTCGTCGAAGAACGCCGTCTTCGCGGCCGGATCCTTCAGGTTATAGCCCCGCTCCAGCACCTCCACCTCAAAGAGGAAGCTGCTCTGGGCCTCGTCGATCCGTTTCTGGAAGGCCTCCGTCCCCAGGGCCTTGATGAATTCATCCGGATCCTTATAGGGCTTCATATTGATGACCCGGACGGAAAGCCCCGCCTCCCGGAGAATGGGGATGGCCCGCAGGGCCGCCTTCGTTCCCGCCTCGTCGCTGTCGTAGGTCACCAGAACCTCATTCGTGTACCGCTTCATCAGCAGAGACTGCTGCACGGTCAGCGCCGTCCCCAGGGAAGCCACCGCCTGGTTAAAGCCTGCCTGGTGCATGGAAATCACATCCATATAGCCCTCGCAGATAATCAGGTTCGGCTTTCTCGCGCTTCTGGCGAAATTCAGCCCGTACAGGTTCCGGCTCTTGTCAAAGATCCGGGTCTCCGGCGAATTCAGGTACTTGGGCTTTGCGTCTCCCATGACGCGGCCCCCGAAGCCGATGACCCGGCTGTTCACGTCCATGATCGGGAACATGACCCGGTTCCAGAACTTATCGTAGAAGCCGCTTCGCTCATCCATCCCGAAGAGCCCCGATTCCTTCAGAAGCTCGTCCGGATAGCCCTCGTGCTTCAGGTACTGGTACATCTCCCGGCTCTGCTGTCCGGAATAGCCCAGGCCGAACCGTTTGATTGTCTCATCGCTTAAGGCCCTGCCCTTCAGGTACTCGTAGGCTGCCCGGCCCTTTGGCTGGCGCAGCTCGTAAAAATAGTACCGGGCGGCTTTTTTCTGTATCTCCAGAAGCCGGCTTTTCAGATCCGCCTGCCTTCTGGCCTCTTCCGAATACTCCACCTCCGGAAGCTCCACGCCGCAGCGGTCCGCCAGGGTCTTGACCGCCTCCGGGAAGGTGTAATTCTCATATTCCATCAGAAAGGTAAACACATTTCCGCCCGCCCCGCAGCCAAAGCAGTAATACATCTGCTTTCCGGGCGACACGGAAAAGGACGGGGACTTCTCATTGTGAAAGGGACAGAGGCCAAAATAGCTGGATCCTCTTCTCTGAAGCCGTACATAGCCCGAGATCACATCCACAATATCATTCCTCGACCGTACCTCTTCAATCAAATCCTCTGAATAATACATGTCTTATATCCGTCACCTTATGCATTCCATGCCTTTGGCACAAAATACTCTTCAAATTTATAGATCGCATACTGATCTGTCATGCCTGATATGTAATCGCAGACCACAACCTCTCTGGGATCCTCTCCGCGCTCCACCATCTCCCGGTACTCCTCGGACATATCCTCCGGGCAGTCCATATAATGGGCGAAAAGCCCCTCCAGCATATTCTGGGCCTTCTTTTCCTCGCCCTTGGCCTTCGGATTCGTATAGACACTGTCAAACATGAAGCTTCGGAGTTCCTGCATGGCCTGCTCCACCTCCTCCGACATCCGGATATCCGGCTTGTCCATGCTGTGGGCGATGATATCATGGACCATGGTATTCAGCCGCTCCTTGGTGGAAAAACCAAGCACCTCCCGGTATTTCCGGGGGATGTCCTCCTCCGACAGAATCTCGCCCCGGATGGCGTCGTCAATATCGTGGTTGATGTAGGCAATCTTATCGGAAAGGCGCACAATCCTTCCCTCCAGCGTGGAGGGATGGCCGCTTGTCCGGTGGTTCAGGATGCCGTCCCGCACCTCCGCCGTCAGGTTCAGTCCTCTGCCGCCCTTTTCCAGCTTCTCCACCACCCGCACGCTCTGCTTATAATGAGCGAAGCCCCTGGTGCAGAGCTTATTTAAAGCCCTCTCTCCGGCATGTCCAAAGGGCGTGTGCCCCAGATCATGGCCCAGGGCGATGGCCTCCGTCAGATCCTCATTGAGGCGCAGGGCCTTGGCAATCGTGCGGGCGTTCTGGGAGAC
>CALWQJ010000017.1 GCA_944383645.1 uncultured Merdimonas sp. | reverse complement strand
AGCGTCTCTCCCGGCCCGATTTCCACAAAGGTATCGGCCCCGTCCGCGATCATGCGGCGGATGGTCTCTTCCCACCGCACCGGAGAAACGATCTGGCCGCCCAGAAGCTCTTTTCCTTCCGCTTCCCGGCCTTCGCCCGGGTAGGGCGCCGCCGTCCGGTTCGCGTAGACCAGAAGCTGCGGCATTCGAAGCTCTGTCCCTTCAAGCTCCGCCGCGAAGGCTGCCGCCGCCGTCTCCATGAACGGGGAATGGAAGCCTCCCTTTACCTTCAGCGGGAGCACCCGGCCGCCGGCGGCCTTGACCGCCTCGCCAAAGGCCTTCATTTCTTCCGCCCTTCCGGATACGGATACCTGTCCCGGACAGTTGAAGTTCACCGGATAGACCGCCGAAAACCCTCCGCAGATCTCCTGCACCTGCTCCGCCGTCAGCTTCACCACCGCTGCCATGGAAGCGGGATTTGCCTCCGCCGCCTCCTGCATCAGCTCTCCCCGGCGGCATACCAGGGAAAACATGGTCTCAAAATCCGCCATCCCGGCATATGCCAGGGCGCTCAGCTCTCCCAGGGAAAAGCCGGCCGCCATATCCGCATGGACGCCGCTTTCCGTAAGGGCCGCTGCCGCCGCCAGCTCCATGGCGAAAAGACAGGGCTGTGTGTTCTTCGTGACGCTTAACTCCTCGTCGCTGCCCTGAAAGCACTGCTTAGAGGTGCCCGGACGCAGAGCGTCCGCCCGGCGGAAGATCTCCGCCGCGGCGGGAGCCTTCTCACAGAGCTCCCGGCCCATCCCCGTGTGCTGGGCTCCCTGTCCGGAAAATACAAACGCTAGCTTACCCATCTGCAGGCTCCCTTCAGAATCGGCTCCGCCTCTTCGATGACCTCGCGCACAATCTCCGCGGCCGGCTGCTCCTGCTTTACGAAGGCCGCGGACTGGCCTGCCAGGAAGCAGCCCTTTTCCATGTCGCCTTCCTTTACAGCCTTCCGAAGAGCGCCCACGCCCAGCTGCTCCAGCTCGTCATCCGGCATGCCGCCGAACTCTGCCTTCGTGTACTCCCTTGCGAACTGTGTCCGCAGGCTCCGCACCGGATGGCCCAGGCGCTTGCCTGTCACCGTGGTGCACAGGTCCGTGGCGTGCAGGATTCTGTCTTTATAGGTCGGATGGATGGAACACTCATTAGCGCTCAAGAACCGGGTTCCCATCTGGACGCCGCAGGCTCCCAGCATGAAGGAAGCCGCCACGCCCCGGCCGTCGGCGATGCCGCCCGCCGCGATGACGGGAAGATCCGTCGCGTCGCATACCAGAGGCACCAGAACCATGGTGGTCAGCTCTCCCACATGGCCGCCGCTCTCGCCGCCCTCGGCGATCACTGCGCTGGCTCCCAGCCTCGTCATCAGCTTTGCCATGGCCACGGAGGGCACGACCGGGATCACATGGATTCCCGCCGCCTTCCACTCCTTCATATATTTGGAGGGATTGCCGGCACCCGTGGTGACTACGGCTACCTTTTCTTCACATACAAGGGCCGCGATCTCGTCCGCGAAGGGACTCATCAGCATAATGTTGACGCCGAAGGGCTTATCCGTCAGGCTCTTCGCCGTCTGGATTTCCTTTCTCACCACGTCAGCCGGAGCGTTGCCTGCGGCTACGATGCCCAGGCCGCCCCCGTTCGATACGGCCGCCGCCAGGCGCCCGTCCGCTATCCACGCCATTCCGCCCTGAAACACCGGATACTTGATTCCCAGCATATCGCAAATCGGTGTGTGAATCATATCAGTCTTCCTTTTCCTTTCTGAAAGCCGCTTACTGCTGCTCCTGCTGCTTCTTCTCTACCAGCTCTACCAGCTGTCCTACGGTCTCCACCTTCTCGTCCAGCTCGATGGAAAGTCCCAGCTCATCCTCCAGGTTCATCAGCAGGTCTACGGTGTCCAGGGAATCGATTCCCAGATCGTGGAACGTGTCCTCCGCCTTAATCTCAGATACCTCGCAGTCCAGTCTGTCAGCCAGCAGCTTCGCAATCGTCTCAAATACCATGATAAAATCCTCCAGATTTTTCTTTTTTGTTTTTCTTGATGTTTTTCAGTTTTATTTGTTGACTTATCAACAAGATGGATAGTAGCACTGTTTTGTTGATTTGTCAACAAGTATTTTCCAATTTTCTAATACTGCCATCAAAAGCAGCAGCCAAAGCCGGAAGTTATTGACCGGAGTAAAACTCCGACATATAATGAACAGGAAGTAACATTCCACTTTTTAGACGATGAAGACGCAAATTCCGAAAATCAAATAAAGATACGTTCCTTGTCGAAGCCTGAGAAAACTCACTTCGACAAAAACTTAGAAATACCATTAACCAGGAGGTGTAACGTCTATGATGAATAATGCCAGAATAAAAAATAGAGAGGAACTGGAATTTGCCGTTTTCTGTATTGAAAATATCGCCAGTAGATTAGGGAAGAATGCTGAAGAAGTCTATCAGGCATTAGCGGAAAAAAGCGATATTCTGAACAGCTACATCATCCCGGAATATGAGATGCTGCACACTCAAAGCAAAGAGTATATCGTGGATGACATTATCAGTTTGATGAACGAAAGGGGACTCCAGTTATGATTGTTTATCACGGCTCTTATCTGGAAATCCCAACGCCGGATTCGTTACATTCCAGAAAAAACGTTGACTTTGGACGCGGTTTTTACACAACACCGCTTTATGACCAAGCTGCAAAATGGTGTGAGAAATTCAAACGACGTGGAAAGAATGGAGTTGTTTCCCGTTATAGCTTCGATGAAGCAGCCTTTCAGAGACTTAAAATTCTGAAATTTGACAGCTATTCTGAAGAATGGCTCGATTTTATCCTGACATGCAGAACCGGAAATGACACAACAGATTATGATGTTGTAGTCGGCGGCGTCGCCAATGACAAAGTATTCAATACTGTTGAGCTTTATTTTGATAATCTAATCGACAAGAGGGAAGCCATTCGACGCCTGCGCTATGAAAAGCCCAACTTGCAAATATGCTTCCGAACACAAAAAGTTCTTGATGAATATCTGCATTATGAAGGGAGTGAACAGATTTGACGGCTAATCCTATTTTACTGCAAAAAAAATACGCTCGAATCATTGAGCTGTTTTCCAAAAGAGAAAATCTGTCCTTAGACGACGCTTTGAGTTTCTTCTATCATTCGACCATTTACCGCTTAATCCGTGAAGGGGTATCTGACTTGCACTGTATGAGTGATGAATATTTGACAGAAGAACTGATTTCAGAATATACGGGAAAAAATTAGACAGCTCGAGCTTAAAAAGCAGATCTGCAATGAACGAAATGCAGACCTGCTTTTGTTCTTCAGGAATCTATTTTATTTTCATAAAAACACGCAGACAGGCCGCTTCCGCCTTGTTATTTTGCTGAAAATATGCTATCTTTTAAAAAATACAACTGCCGGATCTCCGGTTGAAAGAGAGCGTGAAAAGAATGAGCACCATGAGACTGACCCTGCTGACAGACCTCTACGAGCTGACCATGATGCAGGGCTACTTTAAGAACCAGACCAATGAAACCGTCGTCTTCGACGTCTTTTACCGGAAAAATCCCTCCGGCAGCGGCTTCGCCATCGCGGCCGGCCTCGACCAGGTCATCGACTATATCAAGAACCTGACCTTTGAGCCCGGCGACATCGAATATCTGCGAAGCCTGAAGCTCTTCGATGAGGATTTTCTGGAGTACCTGAGCAATTTCCGGTTCTCCGGCGACATCTACGCGATTCCGGAAGGCACCGTCGTATTTCCGCGGGAACCCCTTCTTAAGGTCATCGCCCCGATTATGGAGGCGCAGCTTGTGGAGACGGCGATCCTCACCATTGTAAACCACCAGAGCCTCATCGCCACCAAATCCGCCCGGGTCGTCTACGCGGCGAAGGGCGACGGCATCATGGAATTTGGCCTCCGCCGGGCCCAGGGGCCTGACGCCGGCATCTACGGCGCCCGCGCCGCCATGATCGGCGGCTGCATCGGCACCTCCAACGTGCTGGCCGGACAGCTCTTCGACGTCCCCGTCAAGGGCACCCACGCCCACAGCTGGATCATGAGCTTCCCGGACGAGTACACGGCTTTCAAGAAATATTCCGAGCTCTACCCGGACGCCTGCATCCTGCTGGTGGACACCTACGACACGCTGAAATCCGGCGTCCCCAACGCCATCCGCATCTTTACGGAGATGCGTGAGGCCGGAATTGCGCTGACCTTCTACGGTATCCGTCTGGACAGCGGCGACCTGGCCTACATGTCCAAGAAGGCCCGCAAAATGCTGGATGAGGCCGGTTTCCCAGATGCGGTCATCTCCGCCTCCAGCGACCTGGACGAGTACCTGATCACCAGCCTGAAGAACCAGGGCGCGGCCATCACCTCCTGGGGCGTCGGCACGAATATGATCACCTCCAGCGACTGCCCCGCCTTCGGCGGCGTCTACAAGCTGGCGGCCGTGCTGGATGAGGAAGGGGAATTTGTTCCGAAGATCAAGCTCTCCGAGAATACGGAGAAGATTACGAATCCGGGCAACAAGACCATTTTCCGGATTTACGATAACGAGACAGGCAAGATCCGCGCCGACCTCATCGCCCTGGCGGACGAGACCTTCGACTGCTCCCAGGATCTCCTCATCTTTGATTCCATCGAGACCTGGAAGAAAACGAAGCTCAAAGGCGGCACCTACCACATGCGAGAGCTGCTCGTCCCCGTCTTCCAGAAGGGCGAATGCGTCTACACCTCGCCCAGCGTCATGGAAATCCGCGACTACTGCGCTCAGGAGCAGGATACCCTCTGGGATGAGACGCGCCGTCTTACCAATCCCCACGAGGTCTATGTGGATCTGTCCGACAAGCTGTTTCGGATCAAGTCCGGACTGCTGGATCAGATGAGCCAGGAATTATAAAAATCATATTCATATCGTCATATTCATCATCAGAAGATTACTGCCGCTTTCACGGAAAACTCCCGGAAAGCGGCAATCTTTATTCACAGAACCATAGCCATTCTTTTACCTCTGAAACGAGCGTTACTTTCATTACAGCGAATATCAATAAATATTAAAATATTTTTTATATTTATTGACTTTCCGGGCAGACAGTTCTAAAATTTAGTAAAAGTATTTCTAAAAAAGGAGGGAATCTCTTGAAGATTACAGACATTCAGTTTGAAAAAATGTCTTTCCGCTTCGCGCAGCCTATGAAGGTCGCTTTTGCGGAAATCAGCGGGATGGAGACGCTGTTTGTGAAAATTCAGACTGACGAGGGGCTGTCAGGCCTTGGGGAAGCCGCGCCTCTTCCCTTTGTAACCGGAGACAACCTGGATTCCGCCTGGGCGGTGGGAAAGGAACTGCGGGAGGTCCTGCTGGGCCGCGACCCGGCAGCCATCGGCGGCATTCACCGCAGAATGGATGCCCTTTACCACGGCTGCGGCGCCATCAAGTGTGCCATCGACATGGCCTGCTATGACATTGCCTCCAAAGCCGCCGGCATGCCTCTGTACCGCTATCTGGGCGGAGAAACTGGAGCCGTCCATTCCGACGTAACCATCGGTATCGGCACCCCTGACGAGATGGCGGAAAAGGCCCTGGAATGGATCGAAAAAGGCTTTACGATTCTGAAAATCAAGCTGGGAGAGGATATCGAGACGGATCTGGCGCGTATGGAAGCCGTGCGAAGGGCCGCCGGCCCCTCCATCTCCCTGCGGATAGATGCCAATCAGGGCTGGAGCGTCAAGGATTCCCTGCGGATCATTCCAGAGCTGGAAGGGCTGGGCGTAGGACTGATCGAGCAGCCCGTCGCCGCCTGGGATTATGAGGGCCTGAAAGAAATCCGCCAGGCCGTACGTCTCCCCATAGCCGCAGACGAAAGCTGCCATTCACCCATGGACGCCGCGAGACTGGCATCCATGCGGGCTGTGGACTTCATCAATATCAAGCTCATGAAATGCGGCGGAATTTACAACGCTATCAAAATTAACGCCGTGGCGGAGGCTTCCGGGATCAGCTGCATGATCGGATGCATGGGGGAGAGCGCCCTGGCCAACGTAGCGGGAATGCATGTGGCGGCGGCCCTGGACAATATCAAAGAAGTCGATCTGGACTCCGTATACATTCTGTCTGACAAGCGGGCCCATGGCGGCTTCGATCACGAAGGCGGAAAGGCTGTGCTGTGGAACACCCCGGGCATCGGCGTATCCTTGGATTAAAGTAAGGCGCACGGCAGGCACGGAAGCTTTCCTGCGTTCTGCGCATCAGCCAGGCCGCGCCGCCAAAGCCTTAAGGCCGCACAGTGCTCACAAACATCCCCGGATTCAGGCAGCAGATCCCTTCGGCCGGAGCCGCTCCGGGATTATAGAGATTGTGGGGCGCGCCGCCCGGAATGCGGATGCAGTCTCCCACCTCCAGCGTGCAGGTCTGCTCACCTGTGAAGACCTCCAGGACGCCGGAGGTCAGATACAGGCACTCCTCCGCATCGTGGGAAACCCGTTCCTCACTGCCAAAGCTGTGAGCAGGCAGGGAAAATGTCATCATCAGAAAATCCGGCCCCTCCAGGGCGGACTGTGTCGGCGGAGTCAGAAGCTCATACACAACCCCGGAGCCGGGAAAGGAGACCTGATGACGGCTGCTTGCCGGCTGGAAGGCCGTAACGGAGGTTTCTTCCTCTTCTTCACTTAAAAGAGTGAAAATCGGTACATCCAGAGCGGAGGCGATTTTCCGAAGCGCAGCCAGGGAAGGCTCCGTCAGATCCCGCTCCAGCTGGGATAAATAACCGGCCGTCGTCATGGTCCGTCCTGCCAGCTCCTGCAGCGTGAGGCCCTTCTTTATCCGGTACCGGTGAATTTTCGCGCCGATCATAAGCTGCTCCCTTCCGCTGTCTTCGCAGCTGCTTCCGGAGCATGTAGTTCCGGAAAGCTTATTTCGGGAAGGCGGCCATCCGGGAACGCCGCAAGGACGCTCCCCGGACGGCTTCCTTCACAGACCGCCGTAAATGAGGCTGCAGGCCGCAGCCACAGGCTGTCCCCTGCCTGCATGAGATATTCCGTCTCCAGTACCAGGACACGCAGCGTCCCGCTTTGCACATAGACGCATGCCTGCCCCGGAATGCTTGTCCCGCAGACGGAAGCTCCCGGCGCAAGCTCCGCTTTCACGAGGATAAGGCCTGCCGCCTGATTCGGATCCGCCGGAGTCAGAGGCTCCCAGGAAAATCTGCCGTCTGCCTGTGTCTGGCAAAGGCGCTCCGAAGCGCGGGTAATCCCCGGTTTGGGCACGTCTTCTTCAAAAAAGGCGGAAACCGGTCTTTTCAGGGCCTGTGAAAGCTTCCGCAGGACAGAAAGCGACGGATCCTGTCCGCTGGTTTCCAGCAGGGATATGTAGCTGTCCGTCACACCGATCTGTTCCGCCAGCTGGCGTATGCTCAGTCCCTGCTCCAGACGGAACCGCCGGATGATATCTCCAATCATAACGATGCCTCCGATTTCCTGTCATAATACTTCTATTTTACAGGGCCGGAAAACCCGTTGTCAACTGGCGGAAGGAGCCCGTAAGCTCTCCGCCGCATAAGAAAAGCCACGCTTTTACATGGTAATGAAATCAAATAAGGAGGATTTGTATTATGGAAGCTTTATGGAACAATCTGGATCGTATCATGAACGATCTGCTGAAGCAGTGGAACGTACCCGGCATAAGCATTGCCCTCGTCCAGGACGGAAAAATCCTGGATGTCCGGGGCTATGGGAAACGGGATCTGGAACAGGATCTGCCCATGACCGGCGACACCGTGATGCCCATCGGTTCCGTCACCAAATCCTTTACCGCCCTGCTGCTGGGAATGCTGGCAGACGAAGGAAAGCTAGACTTCGACAGACCGGTGCGCGATTACATCCCCTGGCTGAAGCTCTGGGACCCGGTCACAACGGAGCGGGCCACCACCCGGGACCTTCTCTGCCACCGGACCGGCGTCCCCCGGTACGACATGCAGGTCGCTTTTAACGCTCTGAAAGATCGAAAGGAGCAGGTCGGGACCTTTCAGTATCTCCAGCCCAGCGCTGATTTCCGGACAGTCCTGCAGTATTCCAACCAGATGGTCACCCTCGCTGGCTATCTGGCAGAGGTCCTGACCGGGCAGACCTGGGAAGAGCTGGTAAAGGAACGCATCCTTCAGCCTCTGGGCATGGACCACAGCGATTTTGAGGTAGATTCCCTGACGAAATATGAAGACACCTCCAAAGGCTATGTATTCACCGGAACCGGACACATGGAGGCAGGCTATATGCGCCTGAATGCCCTGGCGCCCGCAGGCGGCATCGTCTCCAGCGCCTCCGATATGGCAAAATACACTCTCTTTCAGCTGGGTGACGGCACCTGGAACGGGAAACGTCTGATTTCCAGAGAAACTCTGGACATGATGCACACCCGTCAGATGATAGGAAGCCCCTATTTCTGGTCCTTCGAAGAACTCCAGGCAGCCGACTACGGCCTCTGCTGGTTCACCGACATTTACCGGGGCAGAAAAATGGTCAGCCACGGCGGCAACACCAACGGCTTCTCCACGCAGCTGACTCTGCTTCCCGAATCCGGCTTCGGCATGGCAGCCCTGAGCAACGCCACCTCATCCTTCTCCGTCAACGCCCTGTCCAATATTCTTTCCGACATGGTCCTCGGCGTTGCGGACATGCCCGACTGGAACGCCCGCTACCAGAAGATTTTCTCCGATATGATGGCCGGAGCCATGGAAGGCGCAAAGCAGCGTGCAGAAGCGAAGGTTCCCGGCACCAGCCCCTCCCATCCTCTGGCCGAATACTGCGGCACCTTCCGCAGTCCGGGATTTGGCAGCTTCACCATCGAGGAAAGGGACGGCGGCCTTACGGGAACCTGGAACGGATTTGACGCCATTTTCACCCACTATCATTACGACTGCTGGGACCTGACGCTCCCCTTTATGGGCGCTGTCCTCCCGGCCCGCTTCGAAGCAGACGAAAGCGGACACATCGGAAGCCTTCTGGTCTCCCTGGAGCCTGCTCCCGGCATCGACCCGGTCGCTTTCCGGAAGGGCTGAGGACGCTTGCGCTTTGCTTCATGTAAAATCAGGCTGGAATACGCTGCCGTGTATCCAGCCTGATTTTTTCACCCTTCCACTTCCCGCAGCTTCTCCCGGATGATCTGGAAATCCCGCTTCCCCGCCTCCAGCTTCGATGGATCCCGAAGCAGGGCAGAAGGATGATAGGTCGCCGTGAGGAAGCAGCCCTTCCGTTCCACCCAGGTCCCGTGCTGCCTCGTAATTCGGTAATCCGGATCGATCAGCCGCTGGGCCGCCACGCGCCCCAGACAGACGATAATCTTCGGCTTCAGCAGATAGGTCTCATATTTCAGATACGGCATACAGGCCGCCTTTTCCTCCTCCAGCGGATCCCGGTTGCCCGGCGGATGACATTTCAGGATATTGGTAATATAGATCTCCTCCCGGCTGATCTGGACGGAGGCCAGCAGCTCGTCCAGCACCTTCCCGGCCGGCCCCACGAAGGGCACGCCCGCCAGATCCTCCTGGCCGCCCGGCGCCTCCGCCACCAGCATCAGCTTTCCGCTGTGATCGCCCCGGCCCATGACAGGATGCTTCCGCGTCCGGCAGAGCGGACAGCAGGCGCAGCTGTTCACGTGCTGTTCAATTTCTTCCCAGGTGTACATAGAAATTTCCCCCATATATCGCTGTTCTTAACTCAAAATTATAGCATATTTTCTCACATGAGAAATAAAAAACTTGAATTCTGCGTTCTGCCCGTCAGTCCGAAACGGCAAAAATCGCCCAAAGCATTTCAAGTATAAATTTCCCCTTTTGACAGATAATACATTTATCGGCAGCAGGATAAATGTCAGAATGTAAAATGGAGGAATTTTGTTTATGAAAGCTACAGGTATCGTTCGCCGCATCGATGACCTCGGACGCGTCGTGATCCCCAAGGAAATCCGCCGGACGCTCCGCATCCGCGAGGGCGACCCGCTGGAAATCTTCACAGACCGGGAAGGCGAAATCATATTGAAAAAATACTCTCCCATCGGAGAGCTGGGTACCTTCGCGAAGCAGTACGCGGAAAGCCTGGCGCAGGTCACAGGTCTGATGGTCTGCATCACCGATCGGGACGCGGTCATCGCGGCGGCCGGAGGAGCGAAGAAGGACTATATGGGAAAGCCTGTCAGCCAGGAGCTGGAAAACGCAATCCAGGAACGGGAAAATGTGCAGGCGTCAGCCGGAGACCGCAGATATGTGCGCCTGATCGACGAGGAGACGGAGGACTGCTTTGCGGAAACCATCTGCCCCATTATCTCTGAGGGAGACGCGATTGGCGCTGTGGCTCTGTTCAGCCGGGAGCCGAAAACCCGGATGGGAGAGACTGAGCAGAAGCTGGCGCTGTCCGCCGCGAATTTTCTTGGGCGGCAGATGGAGCAGTAGACAGGAGAAAAAAGGACATACCTATCTGAAACAAGCATCGAAGAAATGTCGTTTCAGAGCGGTATGTCCTTTTCTTAATTCCAGATCACTTCCTTTTTCCCAGAAGCCCTGCCGCCAGAAGCGCGGCTCCCGCCAGCAGCAGAATCCCCTGGGCCGCAATAGCCTCCCCTGGCAGGGAAAATGCCGGATCCAGAATCCCCAGCTCCAGGGGCCGCTTCGCAAAAAGGCTCCCGTTCCACAGGCCAAGGGCCTCCGGAAGCGGCAGCGCCGCAAGCAGCACCGGCAGGAGCATCCAGGGGAAAATCAGCCAGGCCCGCAGCCGTCCCAGAAGCCAGCCGCTCCCCAGCGCGAATACCAGCGGCGGGACCAGCGTGAGAAGCCCGGGCAGAACCAGAGAGCCCCAGTCCTGCCACCGAAAAAGGCTTCCATAGAACACTGCCGCCAGGACAGCCGCCGCCAGAGAAAGAAGAGCCGTCCCGGTCAGGGCAGCGCAGCACCGAACCAGTCCGTAGACGGAAGGCTTCACCGGCGCCGCCTGGGTGAGCGCGGCCCGCCGCCGCTCGGCGGCAGAAGTAAAAAAGGTCAGGAAAAACAGGGCGCCCGCCCACAAAAGCGGAAGCATCCGGCTCAGATAATCCCCAAAGCTCCAGGGGGAAAAGGGGGCGGTATGGGAGACGCCCAGGATGGTGACACGGTTCAGCACCTGCCAGCCGTAAAACAGAAGCGCCAGCACAAAGCCGGCAAAAAACCGGTTGCAGAATAATCGTCTGCATTCATATCCAAATATCTTATACAAGGCTCAAATCCTCCTCCGTCAGCCCGCAGGCGTCTAAAAATTCCTGATAAGTCAGATAGGGATAAGCTGGATCCAGTTCCCTGTTAAACAGGCTGCTCAGAATCTGGTCCATCGCCTCCCTGCCCCCGGCCAGGGCCTCTGCCTTCCATATCTTCAGCGGCATCTCGCAGTACTGCCGCACATAGGTCAGGTGATTCGTGATTTCCAGCTGCTTTTCCGCTGGAAGCTTCGCCAGGTAATCGGGGTTCCGCACATAAAAGTCCAGATAATAATCATCCACAGCCTTCTGCCACTGCTCCACATAGTTTTCCTGTGCGTACGCTTCGCCGTAAAGCTCTCTGGCAATGCGATAGGTGGTGTAGACCGTCAGTCCTTCGGCAGACCAGGGGCTGTCCGGATCCGACACGTCGAACATATTTCCCAGCCCCCACCACTGGTGGACCAGCTCGTGGATCATCACCTCTCCGGCTCCCGCGCCCTTGCCGGCATCCGACAAATTGGCGGCGGTGAAATCTGCCTCGTCCAGCAGACTGGCTCCATCTGCGGCGTAACCTCCGCCGGATACCCGGCTCTGAATCAGCTTCAGCCTGCTGCCCGTGTCAAAGGGCAGGCTGCCATAATGCTCCGTGCAGCATTCCACCACAGCCCTCACGGCGTCCGCCGCCCCAGCAGCCTCCATAACCGCCTGGTGCCTGCGCCCGTAATAAAACTCGATCGTAAGGCCGCCAGCCTCTATATCCTCCCGGATATAATCGCCTGCGTAGAGGATGCCGCCGGTACTGTTCATCTCACAGCTCCAGGTTCTGGTGCCGTCCTCATGCTCCGCAATGACGCCGGCCCCGCCGCTTCCGAAGGGAATCACCGTCATGGAGGCCGGCAGCGTGATTTCTATGCTGGCCGGATACCCGTCCTCCCCCGGCAGGACATTCATCAGCCGCGGGGACAGCGCCGCGTTCTCCAGACACAGATATTCCCCGCTGATTTCCATGCTTCCCTGCATGACGGACAGGTTGCGGTTTTCCCTGGGGAAGCCTTCGTACTCCATCGTCAGCTCCACCTGCTCCGCCGCAGGGATCACCACCTCCAGCATAGCCTCGTTGAATTCCTGATAGCTGCTCACGGAAAAGGGCGCTGCTTCGCCGTCCGCCCGGACATGGGAAATCGTATAGCCCGGATTTACGCCAAAGGCGACGCGCTGCTCCCTGCCTGAGGTATTGCGAAGCTGGTAAGAGGCCCTGCCTTTGACAGCGCCTGCGGAGGTATCCGGAAATACCTGTGCCGAGCGGCCGGTGCAGACGACTCCCTCCGCGTAAGGAAGCTCGTAAAATTTTGCCGCCGTCTCATCCGGATTGCTCCGGTCCACCAGCGGCTGGGCTGCATACGCAGACACGGCGCAGACCAGCAGAAGCAGAGTCACAGCCGGGCGGTAGATCCGCCGGGCGCTCCAGAGCAGAGAGCGGAAAAGCCCTCTCCCATTCTGCCGGACGCAGAGCCAGGAGAGCGTCCACACCCCGGCCAGGGCCGCAAGCCAGGTCAGGCGCATATAGGCCACAGACCGGAAAATGCGGAAATTGGAAAAGTCGTCGGACAGGGCCCACACGCAGGGATTGAGCCAGCAAAGCTGCCAGTCGTCCGCCCACACGGTCAGGCTCAGTCCCGCAAAGACGGCAAAGAGCACCAGGGAAAGATCCAGACGCCTGGTAAGCTGGTACGCGGAAGCGGCAGACAGAATCCCCAGGGGAAGGGCAAGGCCCATAAAGAACAGATAGGCCAAGATATAATCCGTACCGTCAAAGACGGAGCCGATCAGTCCCCGGCTGACTGGCAGCCAGAGCAGCATGGTAAGGCCCAGCATGAGCAGCGCTCCGGCCAGCAGGGCCAGCAGACGGACCAGCGCCATGACAAGGGGCGAGACCGCCGCGTCCGTCAGCGCCTCCACCCGGCTGCGCGCAGTCCGGTCCAGCTCAAAGACCGACAAAAGCCCGAACAAAACGCCGCCCGCCGCGCCCCCGGCGATGGCAGGATTGGCAAGATACATGGAAAGCATGGTTTCGGCGGAGGCCGGCTGATAGAGAACCAGCCCCAGAGCCGGAGAGAGGGCCGTCAGCCCGGCGATGAGCCAGGTAAGCCGGCTCTGCAGGAGCCGCCGAAGCTCCAGGGAAAGCAGCAGGAGCATTTTCATCGAACCACCTCCCTGGAAATGAGATAGAGATAGGCGTCCTCCAGGGTCGGCTCCTCCGGCCTTGCATAAGCCGGAAGCTCATCGGCCACCGCCCGGCACCGGATCCCCTGGCCTGTATGGACGCGGGCCGTGATACGCAGGCCCTGCTTCTCCGGCTCCCCGGAGACCTCCTTTTCCCAGAACACGCCCACATGACCGGAGGCGGAGCGGATGAGCTGCTCCGGCGTTCCGGCGAACAGAATCTGCCCGCCGTCGATCACGATCAGACTGTCGCATACGGACTGCACATCCTCAATGATGTGGGTGCTGAGCAGCACAAGCCGCTCCTGGGCCGCCCTGGAAAACAGGCTTCGGAAATGCACCCGCTCCTCCGGGTCAAGGCCCACCGTGGGCTCGTCAAAAATGAGCAGTTGCGGATTTCCCAGCAGCGCCTGGGCGATGCCCGCCCGCTGGCGCTGGCCGCCGGAAAGCGTCCGAAGCACTGCCCCAGCCTTTTCTTCCAGATTGACCGCCTGGAGGACCTCCTTCACCGCCGCCCGGGAATCACGGATTCCCTTGAGCGCGGCCATATAGTCCAGGAACTGCGCTGTGGTCAGCTCGTCAAACAGGCCGAAGTCCTGGGGCAGATAGCCCAGCCGGGCCTTCAGCAGGCGCTCCGCCCTTTCCAGGGGCTGCCCATCCACCAGAATGGACCCGCCCGTAGGCGTGAGGGCCGCCACCAGCAGCTTCATCAGGGTCGATTTGCCCGCGCCGTTCGGTCCCAGCAGGCCGACCAGGCTGGGCGCCTCCAGCGACAGGTTCAGATTTCGCAGAGCCTGCCTTCCGTTCGGATAGATCATGCTCAGATTTTGAAGTTCGATTTTCATTGCTTGGCATCCTTTCCTTTTCGCTCCCGCAGGCTGCCGGAAGCGGCAGCTCCTGCGGAAAGCATTTTTTCTTTCCTTCACAGGATATCCTGCTTCTGTGAAAAAGAAATGGAGCCAATATGTGTTTTAGATGGAGAAGCGCACCTCTGCCCGGACGCCCTCCTCCGTATTTTCTATCCGGCACTGCGCTTCGTGCCGCTCCAGGATGAGCCTCACCAGGTAGAGCCCCAGCCCGCTTCCGCCGGTGCGCCTGCTGCGGGACTGCTCCTCTCGGTAAAATGCTTCAAACAGATGAGGCAGCGCCTCTTCTGCGATATGAATTCCCGTATTTTCTATGGCCAGCGCAGGATGGCTCCCCTGCCAGCCCGTCCAGACGCGGATTTCTTCTCCCTCCGGAGAGTAGAGCGCCGCGTTGGACAAAAGATTTCCGACCGCCTTTTCCAGCAGAGAAGCATTTCCCCGCACCGCAAGACCCGGACACAGCCGGGCATCCACTCTCAGGCCTCTCTGCCGGAGCAGCTCTGCGTCCAGCTCCAGCTGCCGCCTCACCAGCCCGGAGAGATCGATCGGTTCCCGCACCGGCACGCTGTCCCGGGCCTCCACCCGCGAGACCGTCAGGATTTCCTGAATCAGCTTTTCCATCCGCAGCGTCACCCGCAGGGACCGGGCCAGGTACTTTTCCCGGTCCTGATAGACGTCCACGCCGTCCAGCATGCCCGAAAGCTGTCCCTTTAGAATCGTGACCGGCGTCTTCAGCTCGTGGGACGCCGCGGAAAAAAAGGCTGTCCGCTGGCGCTCCAGCTCCCGCTCCTGCTCCATCTCTCCCCGCAGAGCCTCATTGGATGCCTTCAGATCCCGCAGCGCGCCGGACAGCTTCCCCGCCATCCGGTTCAGGCTCTGTCCCAGACGGCCGATTTCATCCTGCCTGTCCTCCTCGCAGGTCCAGCCAAAGTCCAGCTCTGCCATCCTCCCGGCAGTCTGGCTCAGGCGGACGATGGGCCGCGTGATATATCTCGAATAGACCAGGGCGCACAGCAGGGAGAATACCAGCAGGGTCAGCAAAAGCCAGGGAGCCATCTGCACCATTGCCCGCACCGCCACATTCTCCGCCTCCAGCCGCGGCGTGACATAGAGCGTACAGGGCTCCGTCTGGTCTGTGAAAAGCACCTCCGCCGTGACGGCCGCACGCTCTGACATGGTGACCGTCACAGCGGTTTCTTCCTCTTGGCTGCCTGTCGTATAGGTGATGGAGGAATGCGCGTACCTTTCCGATACGTCATTTCCGGAGGCGGCATTCTCAGAGGCCCCATCCGTCTCCTGAATTTCGAACTGAGAGCCGGTTTTCACAATCCTTCCATCCGGTCCCAGCAGCATGGCGTCCGCCCCGGAATCCCGGAGAAAAGCATCCAGCACCGGGCCGCAGTCCTCCAGCGGCGTACGCTCCAGCTTCTCCACCAGCGCCTCCGTCCGCACGGTCAGATCCTCGTTGAGCACCGCCGTATAAGTGCTGGGAGCCGCCCAGGCAATCAGGCCAAAGGTCACCGCTCCCGCCCCCAGGAGAATCAGAGCGGTGATGAAAAAAATACGCGCCGTCAGGCTCTCACAGATTCTCTTTCGCAGCACGGTATCCCACTCCCCTCACCGTCTCGATATAGTTGGCTCCCAGCTTATGGCGGAGATTTTTGATATGGCTGTCCACCACCCGCTCATCCCCGAAGAAATCATAGCCCCACAACTGGTCCAGCAGAACCTCCCGGGTAAAGACCCTGCCGGGTCTGGAAATCAGGGTCCGGAGCAGCTCAAACTCCCGCGCGGTCAGATCCAGCGGCCTGCCTGCCAGGGAGGCCTCCATCCCGTCCACCTCCAGAGTCAGCTCCCGATAGCGCAGGCTTGCGCCCTCCTCCGGTTCTCTGGCGGTCCGCCGCAGAATAGCCCGGATCTTCTGCAGCAGAACCGGCATGGAAAAGGGCTTTGTCACGTAGTCGTCAATCTCCAGCTCGAAGCCGCGCAGCTGCTCCTCCTCCCCGTCCAGGGCCGTAAGCATCAGGATCGGAACCGCAGATTCCCGGCGGATCCACTCGCATACGCCAAAGCCGTCGATCTTCGGCAGCATCAGATCCAGGAGAATCAGGTCATAGGAAGCCTCCTGAAACCGTGCCAGAGCCTCTACTCCATCTCCCGCCGTCGCCGTCTCATACCCCGCGTCCCGCAGATACGCGTCCAAAAGCTCCTGAATATCCGGCTCATCCTCTATAATTAAAATTCTTTTCATGCAGACACCTCATTCTTCAACAGATTGATTTTCAGCTGATTGTACCATAGAATTGTGAATTTATCGTGGAGAAAATCAGCTTCCCGTGATATTCTTAAGACAGGTACCGGCGCTGTCCCCGCTGGGCAGCGCCGGCGTACGCGCTTTGCCGTAGAAGGAAGGATCCGCTTATGCTTATTTTTCTGTCCGGGCTGGCTGCCGCCGCCCTGGCCGCCTGGCTGGCCTGCCGCCTGCACCTGAAAAGACAAAATCTGCTTCTGAATCTCCTGGCCCTCCTGTTTCCGCTCTCCGAGATCTGGAAACAGCTTCTGCTGACCTGGGCGAACGGCGGCGTGTACCGCTGGTGGTATTTTCCGTTCCAGCTCTGCAGCATGCCCCTCTACCTGCTGCCCCTGCGGCAGCTTCTCGCCTTATGCCTGCTGCAGTCCCACGCCTTGCGCCTGCGGCAGTCCCATGCCTTGCGCCTGCGGCAGTCTCTCGCCTTGCGCCTGCGGCGCGTCCCCCTTCTCTCCTGGCTGAGCTCTGTGCTCACGGACTTCCTGGCGGATTTCGGCCTGCTGGCCGGGCTTTTCGCCTTCGCGGACCAGACAGGCATGCGCTACCCCCTTCCCGCTCTGACTCTGCACAGCTATCTCTGGCACTTTGCCATGATCTTTCTGGGACTTTTCCTGATCCTGAGCGGGCGGCACAGCCGTTCGTCATCCGCTGCCCGGCAAGGATCCGCGTATGCCCCAGGGCAGCCTCTTTCCCGCTCCCGGCGCGCCGCGCACGGAAATGGCGGGGAGAAAGTCCGGAAATCTTCCGGCTTTCTCCCCGCCGCCATTCTCTTTCTTATACTGGCCGGGATCGCGGAGCTTCTGAATTTCCTGCTCCGCGGCAAAGGCTCCATCGATATGTTTTATATCAGTCCCTGGGAGCCCTCCACCCAGGTGGTTCTCCGGGATATCGCCGCGCGCCTGGGCCGCGGACCGGAGATTCTGCTGTATCTGGGACTGATTCTCCTGGGCGCGGGACTTATCCATCTTTGCGCCGCAGCCTTCCGCCGAGCCTAGCGTCGGTGTACCAAGGGGCAATACGCCCCTTGGTACACCGACGCTAGACAGGCCCCCAAAAGGCCTTCCTTATTTTCTCAGCCTCTCATAAAGCTTCATCTCATGGCGCAGCCTCGCGGCCAGCTTTTCCGAAAAGCTTCCTTCTCCCGCGCGCCACATCCAGTTATTCCCTACCGTCCCTGGAGTGTTCATTCGGGCCCAGCTTCCCAGGCCAAGTAAATCCTGGGCCTGCACGATGGTCAGATCCGCCGTGCTTCCCCAGAGGGCGCGCATCATGCCCCAGTGATATCCTTCCTCCTTTGACAGGCGCAGATACTCTACCGCATGGGATACATCCGCCAAATCAGCGGAAGACATCCATCCGAGAATCGTATCATTATCGTGGGTTCCGGTATAGGCCACACAATGCCTGACATAATTATGCGGCAGATAAGCCGTGCTGCTGCCATCCCGGCTGTCAAAGGCGAACTCCAGCACCCGCATCCCCGGAAAGCCGCTGTCTGCCAGAAGCCGGCGCACGGAATCCGTCATATAGCCCAGATCCTCCGCGATAATCGGCTGGCGGCCGATTTTTTCCTCCACCGCCCGGAACAGCCGCATGCCCGGTCCTTCTCTCCAGCGCCCTACCCTGGCGTCCGGCCGGCCATAGGGAATCGCATAGTAGGAATCAAAGCCCCGGAAATGATCGATCCGCAGCACATCATAGACCCGGCAGAGATAGCCGATTCGGTCGATCCACCAGGAATAGCCGTCCCGGTCCATGAAGTCCCAGTCAAAAAGCGGGTTGCCCCAGAGCTGGCCGTCGGCGGAAAAGCCGTCGGGCGGACAGCCGGACACCTCACGCGGCATCCGGTTTTCATCCAGCTGGAACTGCTCCGGATGGGCCCATACATCCACGCTGTCCAGCGCTGCGTAGATCGGCAGATCCCCGATAATGCGGATTCCCCGTTCATTCACATAGCTGCGAAGCGCTTTCCACTGGGTGAAAAACAGATACTGGCAGATTTTCCAGAATTCCATATCCCCGCCGCGGCTTTCGCGCACAGCCGCGAGCGCCTCCGGCTTCCTGTTCCGAAGCTCCGGCTCCCACATATGCCAGGGCGTTCCGCCGTGGGCGTCCTTAAGCGCCATAAAAAGCGCATAATCCTCCAGCCAGCCGGCATTTTCCTGACAGAAGCCCGCGTAATCGGAGGGCGGGTTTTCCCGGAACCGCGCGGCCGCTTTCCGCAGAACCGGATAGCGCTTCTCATACAGAACGCCGTAATGAATCCGGTCCGGCGTACTTCCCCAGTCTGTCGTTCCATATTCCTCCCATTTCAGATATCCTGCCCTCTCCAGCTCCTCCAGATCGATAAAATACGGATTTCCCGCATAGGAGGAAAACGTCTGATACGGCGAGTCCCCGTAGCTGGTGGGACAGATCGGCAGAAGCTGCCAGTACGCCTGCCCGGCCTGGCTGAGGAAATCCGCGAACCGGCGGGCCGGCTCTCCCATGCTTCCTATCCCATAAGGGGAAGGCAGCGAAGAAAGATGCATCAGTATTCCACTGCTTCTCAAAGCTTATCACACCCTATCTCTTCAGTGGCAGATTACCTCTTCTGTCTCACTGTCAAAAATATGAATCTTGTTCGTGTCCAGAGCCAGCCTTACCTCGTCATCCGCCCTGATTCCGGTGCGGGAGGGCACGCGGGCCACGATTCTCTGTCCGCTGCAGGTCAGATAAAGGTAAATCTCGAAGCCCATCATTTCCGCCAGATTCACCTTGGCCTGAATATTGGATCCCTCGGACATGGACAGGAAGGACTCCTCCGCATGGATGTCCTCCGGCCGGATGCCGAAGATCACCTTTCTGCCCACGTAGGAGGCCAGCTCCGGCTTCCTGACATGGATACGGTGCTCCCCGAAGACCAGCGCGAAGTCCTCTCCCTCCTTTTCTACAACCGCCTCCAGAAAATTCATCTGCGGGGACCCGATAAAGCCGGCCACAAATTTATTGCAGGGATTGTTGTACAGATTCTGCGGCGTATCCACCTGCTGAATCACTCCATCCTTCATGACTACGATTCGATCGCCCATAGTCATGGCCTCCGTCTGATCGTGGGTCACGTATACAAAGGTCGTCTGCAGCCTCTTATGCAGAGCTGAAATCTGGCTTCTCATTTCGGTCCGCAGCTTGGCGTCCAGATTAGACAACGGCTCATCCAGCAAGAATACCGCAGGATCCCGCACCATGGCCCGGCCCAGCGCCACGCGCTGTCTCTGTCCGCCGGACAGCTCCTTCGGCTTCCGGCTCAGATACTCCTCCAGCCCCAGAATATGCGCCGCCTCCCGGACCTTTCGGTCAATCTCCTCCTTCGGCGTCTTGCGCATCTCCAGGGCAAACGCCATATTCTTATAGACGGTCATATGCGGATACAGAGCATAGCTCTGGAATACCATCGCAATATCCCTGTCCTTGGGCGGCACATCGTTGACTCTCTTTTCTCCAATGTACAGATCGCCCGCAGTGACCTCCTCCAGTCCTGCTATCATCCGCAGAGTCGTAGATTTTCCGCAGCCCGACGGCCCCACAAGCACGATGAATTCCTTATCCCGAATCTCCAGATTCAGATCTGGAATCACCGTATTATTATTTCCATATGTCTTCACCACATTTTTAAAGGTGATATTCGCCATTGTCTCCTCCTCCTTGTTCTGCGCGTCATCCAGACCCGGCCGCTCTTCAGAGCGTTCTTACGCTCTCTCCGGGGATAATTTCAAAGGGAATCAATTCATGCTCCGCCTTATCTGCCTGTTCGATCTGCCCAAGCAGGATTTCCACGCTCCGGTCCGCAATCCTTTCCCGGTTCTGGCGGATCGTCGCCAGTCTGGGCGTCAGGTAGCTTCCCAGCTCGATCCCGTCAAAGCCCACCACAGATACATCCTCCGGAACCCTAAGCCCCCGGTCCTGAATCGCCCGGATCGCCCCCACTGCCAGCACGTCTGCCATCGCAAACACAGCCGTCAGATCCGGCATCCTGTCAAGCAGGCGCTGCATCGCCCGGTACCCTTCCGACATTGCAAACAGGGCCGGCTCATACTGCTCTTCGCGCGTAAACCTCATATCGTGTTCCTGGAACGCCCGCACACAGCCCGCATATCTCGTGTGGGCCGCTCTGGATTTCTCCATCCAGCCGCCCAGAATCCCGATCCGCCGGTGGCCCAGCGCTATCAGGTGGTCGACCGCCGCCACGGCGGCCGCCTCGTCGTCCGTACTGACGCTGGAGAGGTTCGCAAAGCCCAGCTCCGACGCCGAGTTGGTCACCAGCACGCAGGGAACGGCTATCTGGGAAAAGCGCTCCCGGAAAAGCTCCAGATCGCTTCCCAGAAACAGGATTCCGCTGGGATGGCGCTCCCTGCAGATCTGGCAGGCCTGCTCCACCTCGTTGTCCTGCTCGCTGATATAATAAATCAGGCAGGCGTAATCCTTCTCCTCTATCTGCTGCTGGAGACGCTCCACGATAGCCGCAAACAGCATATTCTGAGAGCCCTTTACGAGAATCACAATTCCGCTGCTCACCTGCTGCTTCAGATGCTTGGCATTGCTGTTCAGACGGAAATGGTATTTTTCCACCACCTCCATCACCCTCCTGCGCGCCTGCTCCGAGACATCCGGCCGGTTGTTCAGCACCCGGGACACAGTCCCCACCGCATACCCGGATTCCCTGGCAATGTCCTTTATCGTCATAGGCCTACCCTTTCACCGCGCCTGCCGCCACACCCTTGATAATGTGCTTCTGTCCGGCAAGGTATACAATGACAATCGGAATCACGGTCAGCATAATGCAGGCCATCATCGGCCCCATCTCCACTCTTCCGTAGCTGCCCTTGAAATACTGGATCAGCATGGGGATGGTCTTATATTTCTTGATATCCAGCACCAGCGTCGGCAGAAGATAATCGTTCCACACCCACATGGCCTCCAGGATTCCCACAGAGACCAGCGTCGGCCGCAGCATGGGAAGCACGATGCGGAAAAAGGTCTGGATCGGATTGCAGCCGTCGATCATGGACGCCTCCTCCACCTCCAGCGGAACGGATTTCATGAAGCCGGCGAACATAAAGACCGCCAGCCCGGCGCCAAAGCCCAGATAAATAATCCAGATATTATAGGGCGTATTCAGCTTCAGCCCGTCTGCCGTCTGAGACAGCGTAAACATCACCATCTGAAAGGGTACAACCATGGAGAATACAAACAGGAAATACAGCGCCTGCGCGATTTTATTTTTTACCCTCGTGATAAACCATGCGCACATGGAGCAACAGATGAGGATCGCCGCCACAGAGGTAATCGTAATCACAAGGCTGTACCACAGGCTCTGCAGAAAGCCCTTGGACTCTATCGCATTCACATAGTTGGCCAGGCCCGCGAAGGTCTGCGCCGTCGGCAGCTGAAACGCTCCGTCCGTGGTAATCGCCGTCTCCTGTTTCAGTGAGTTGTAAAAGATCATGACTACCGGATACACATACAGCAGCGCCAGAATTGTCAGAATCCCGCTCCAGATACGATTGCTCATTTTTTTCGTCTTACTCATACTACTGCTGCACCTCCCTGGAACGTGTGGCCCGAAGCTGCAGAAGGGATATCGCAATCACCAGAATGCAGAACAGCACAGCCTTCGCCTGTCCGAGTCCTTTCCACTGGGGACCGGCCCGGAAATAAAAGGTATAATAGATATTCAGCGCCAGCGTCTCCGTCAGATGATTGGGATCTCCGCCTGTCAGCGCCAGGCTCTGATCGAACAGCTTAAAGGAATTCGTCAGTGTCAGAAAAATACAGATCGTAATCGAAGGCATTACCATCGGAAGCTTTACCCTCCAGAGAGTTTTCCAGGCGGACGCCCCGTCAATCTGAGCCGCCTCCAGAAGGTCGTCCGACACATTCTGAAGCCCGGCAATATAAATAATCATCATATAGCCGATCTGCTGCCACGCCACCAGGGCAATCAGTCCCCAGTACCCGGCCGTCGTATTCAGCGCCAGCAGCGGCTTCGCCGCAAGGGAAAGCACGCAGTTGATCAGGATCTGCCAGATGTAGCCCAGCACGATACCGCCGATCAGATTCGGCATAAAGAATACGGTCCGGAAAATATTCGTCCCCTTCAGTCCCCGGGTCAGAAGCAGCGCCAGCGCAAAGGCAATCACGTTAATGATAATGATGGAGGCCAGCGCAAACAGCACCGTAAACTGAAAGGAATGGAGAAAGGTCGTATCTGACAGCAGACGGGTAAAATTCCCGGTTCCGATGAATTTCGCGTCTCTGACTGTCGTAAACTGACAGAAAGCCAGATACAGCCCCTCCAGGAAAGGAATGATAAAACCAATGGTGAAGGCCAGAAGGGTCGGCAGTACAAAAATCGGAGAATAGCGCTTGATCGCTTTTTCCATACAGTTTCACCTCTTCTGAGAAAAAGGGCAGGCAAGTCTCTTGCCCGCCCCTTATTTTACATTTTACCTCATAACTGGTCTGGCTGCCGGGGACATTTACTGTCCGTTTGCCAGAGCATACTCGGTGGCCCATCCATCCACAAATGCGGATACCACGCCGTCCCAGTTCGTGTCTGTCTGATCTGCCGCGTATGCGGTCAGCGCCTGGCCTACGCCATTCTTCCACTCCTCAGACGGCATCGTCGTGAAGTTCCAGGAGATCGGAGTCTTGCCTGCTGCTAACATTTCCTGGTCTGTCTTTACGAACAGGTTGGTCGGCTCCTGCGCAGACTTGAACGGAATGACAAAGCCCATGTCCTCAGCCATTGCCTTAGTTCCCTCTTCAGAGGTTACGCACCAGTAGATGAAATCAAGAGTTGCCTGAATGTCTTCCTCAGACGCCTGATTGTTCACGCACCAGTAGTTCTCGGTTCCTGTGCAGAGTCCCTGATTTGCCTCGTCGCCCACGCCGAAATAGATCGGAATCATTGCCAGCTGATCATCGGAATATTTTCCTTCTCCCGCTACATTTCCATATTCCCAGGAGCCATTCTGATAGAATACTGCCTGGCCGGTCAGGAATTCATTGGTAGAATCGTCTGCCGTCTTAGCGGAAAGCTCTGCCGGATCGCAGGTGCTGTTATTGATATACAGATCCCACATTGCCCGATAATTGTCGAGGTAGGTTCCCTCAATGGCGTCTGTGCTGTTGATTCCCTTGTCCTGATATTCAAAATAAATCGGAAGGTTTGCAAGGTGAGTCTTGAATCTCCAGTCAGAGGAACTGTCCATGCCTGCGGAAGTAAACGCCGCAAAGCCAAGCTCGCCTGAGCGTGCGGTAATGTCCTCTGCCACTACCTTCAGATCCTCGAAGGACTGGATATCGTCGGTCGTATAACCTGCCTGCTCCAGAAGCTCTGTATTGACAATCAGTCCATAGGACTCGATTACGTAGCCGATGCCCGCTGCCTTGTCGCCGTCCTTCAGCGCATAGGTATCGCTGGTCAGCTCGTTGTAAATATCTGTTCCGGACAGGTCATAGCAGTAATCCTTCCAGTTTGCCAGGCCTACCGGTCCGTTCACCTGAAACAGCGTCGGAGCGCTGCTCTTGCCCATCTCGCTCATCAGGGTCGTCTCGTAGGTGCCGGATGCCGCTGTCACTACCGTCACCGGTACGCCCGTCTGTTCTGTGTATAAGGCCGCCAGGTCCTGCCACTGCTGATCCTGCTCCGGCTTGAAATTCAGATAATATACGGAGCCTTCGCCGCTGGCCGTATCTGCCGCAGCCGCGTCGTCCGCATCTGCCGCTGCATCTTCTTCTGTGACAGCATCCGTGCTGTCTGTAGAAGCCGCGTCATCGCCCGATCCGCCGCAGCCTGCCAAAAGAGATACCGCAAGTACACCTGTAAGCACCAGGCTTAACATCTTCTTTTTCATACTCTTTCCTCCTGTTTGATTTTCCAAATGTGCGGCCGCCTCTCCAGTCTGCATCTGCGCAAATGCGCCGGGACACGCGGCCTGTAGTCCGTTTTGGAAACGTTCCATGGAAACGTTTCCAGTTCTTATGTAATGATCATAGTCTAATTTCCTGCAAAAAGCAAGCTTTAATTTATATTTACTGACATTTTCGGCATATTTGCAGATTTTTCTGTCCCGAATTTGTGCACTTTTACTTATTCGTTTCTCTTGCAAGCGCCGCAGAATTTTTATATATTGAAAGAGACGCGGAAGCTGCCTTCCGCACATCCGCGCGGCGGTTTATCATACATCCGCGCGGCGGCTTACCATTTTAAAACTCACAGCACGAATCGCAGGGAGGTATCATCTTGACTGACAAACGGCGTACACCGGGCGCCTTCGCCCGTTTTTTCTCTGTCCTGACCGACAGCCTCTGGGAGCTGGTCCAGCTGAATTTCATTTTTCTTCTGACCTCTCTCCCTCTCATCACCTTGGGAGCCGCGCTCACTGCCCTCGATTCCTGCTTTCTCGATATTCTGCAGAAAAAACGCCGGGACGAGCCGATTCTGCCCCGGTATTTCGCGGCCTTCCGCGCCGCCCTTCTTCCATCCCTCCCCTGGGGGCTTATTCTGCTGGCCGGCATCCTTATTCTGAGCTTTTCTCTTCTCTGGTATGGAAGCCTGGCGATGGAAGGCTGGATTTTTATCCCCTTCACGGCCCTATCGCTGCTGGGGCTTATCTTTTTTTCAGGAATTCTCTCGCATCTGTTTCTGCTCCTGGCCGGGAAGCAGAAGGAGGAGAGCGCTGCGGCAGAGGAGAAGGGCCAGGAGGAGACCCCTCTGCTTAAGAAAGCCGTCTTACAGGCGCTGACGCGTATGGGACCGACGCTTGCAGGACTTTTCGCCGCGTTTATCCTGCTGGCTCTTCAGTTTCTTCTGTTTCCCGCCACAGTTCCTCTGACTCTGTCCCTGGGCTTTTCCATTCCCGTCCTCGTCGTGGCCAGAGCCTGCCTCGGAGAGCAGGAAACGCAGTAGCTGCCGGTCTTAGGATCCGGCTGCTGCAAACGCCATTTATATCCGGCTGCTGTAAACGCCGTTTTCTGTTGTGAAGCCGCTTCGTTTTTGTTATACTGGAGAAAACAGGCGCCCGACACCGGAATCCGGCTTTTTTGCTGCTCCGGACCCTGCGCGCCGTCTGATATTGGAGGTTTTTCATGAAATTATTAGTCTGCAACGCAGGGAGCACCTCCCTGAAATTCAAGCTGTTTGAGATGCCTAAGGAGCGGGTCCTTGCAGAAGGAAAGGTAGAACGGGTCGGCACGGACCGGGCTATCTACCATTTTTCCAAGCCCTCGGGTTTTCGGATTTTCCGGGAAAATCTCTCGATTCCCACTTACACGGAGGGCATCCAGACCTTCCTGAACGACCTGCTGGACAGGGAGCACGGCGAGCTGTCCGATCTGGCTGAGCTGGAGCGGGTCGGCTTCAAGACAGTGCTATCCAAAGGCCATTACGGCATCCACGAGCTGACCCCGGAGGTCCTGCAGGGCATGGAGGATTACATGGTGGTGGCTCCCGCCCACAACAGGCCTTATCTGGAGGCTATCCGCCAGTTCCAGAAGCTTACGCCCGACGCGATGCTGGTCGGCGCCTTCGAGACGGCCTTTCACCAGACGATTCCCCTGGAGCGGAAAATCTACGGAATCCCCTATGAATGGTATGAGAAATACGGCATCGAACGCCTGGGCTACCACGGCGCCTCCCACAGCTACGTGGCTGAGACGCTGGCAGAGCTGTATGGCTCCACCGGGAAGGCCATCTCCTGCCACCTGGGCGGCAGCGGCTCCCTCTGCGCCATCGACGACGGAAGGAGCGTGGACACCAGCTTCGGCATCTCTCTCCAGGTGGGCATCATCCAGTCCAACCGCTGCGGCGATATCGATCCCTTCATCGTCCCCTTCCTCCAGAAGGAGGGCATGAGCCTGGACGAGGTGCTGGAGGGCCTGACGAAGCGCGGCGGCCTCTTGGGCATCTCCGGCGTCAGCAACGATCTGCGCGATGTGGAGGAGGCTGCCCAGGCCGGAAACGAGCGGGCCCGGCTGGCCATCGACGTCTTCTGCAACGGCATCGTCCGCTACATAGGCTCCTATTTCGCAGAGCTGGGCGGCCTTGATCACCTGGTCTTCACCGCCGGAATCGGCGAACACGGAGCCACCATCCGCGAGAAGGTCTGCCGCCAGCTGGAGCACATGGGAATCCTGATCGATCCGGAGAAAAACCGGAACTGCCCCGCAGGCAATGCAGTGATCTCCCGCGAGAATTCCCCGGTAAAGATTCACGTCATTCCGGCCAACGAGGAGCTTGGCGTAGCGCGGAAGACCTACGCATACCAGAAAGGCTGAAGCTATACAGCCGCTGCCTGATCTCATAAAAGCAGAGGCTTTCGGAAAACAGAGCGCAGAAAAAAAGAAGGGGAACACCGGTATATGAACCGGCAGTCTCCTTCTTTTTCCTGCAGCCCTTAAATCGAGCTGATATTCATATCTACATTTCCCTTTACTCCATCCACAGAGCCCTTGGAGGTATTCTGCCAGATGTCATAGCGTCCGGTATAACCGCAGGTCTTCGCGTAATGCGCCACCCAGATGCGGTAGCTGCTCGGGAACCGGGACACGTCCAGATGGTCTGAGAACCAGCTCTTGCTGGCGTATACCATCGGCTTGTAGCCTGCGTTCGCCACGGTATTACAGAAGGCGATCGTGATGTCGGTTCTCGCCGATTTGGAAAGTCCGTCCGCACGGCCCGCGCCGCCGTTCGCGTACTCGCTGTCAATGGCAATCGGCATGTTGATGCCGTACTGTCTGGCCAGCTTCACCGCCATACTTGCCTCTTCCACAGCCTCTGCCTTTGAGACAGCCTGGCTGAAAAAGTAGATGCCCACGCGCAGTCCGGCCGCTTTCGCTCCGGTAATGTGGGACGCAAACATCGGATCCTGCACCAGCACGCCGGAGCCGTAGCCGCGGTAGCCGCAGCGGATAATAACGAAATTGATGCCTGCGTTCTTGACCTTCTGCCAATTGATGCTGCTCTGGAACTTGGACACGTCGATTCCAATGGTGCCGGAACGCACGCCCTCATCGCTGAAGGTATACTGGATTCCCTGAATAACCTGGGTACCCGTCACCTTATTTCCATTTTTATCAAAATAGTAGGTAGCTCCGTCAAGCGTCTGCCAGCCCGTATATTTGTAGCCCGTCACCTTGAGCTCTATGTCATAGACCGGCTCGCTGCTCGTATCATAAATCGGCCGGCTGCTCGTATCATAGACGATCTTGTCCGTGGTGCCCGCTCTCAGAAGCACGATTCCCGCAGTGTACACGCTTGCCGCAGGCGCTGCCGCGGGATCCGCCTCCAGATTCTGCGTGTCCGTATTATTCACAGCCGGATCAGAAGACGGAGCTGTCGTTCCCTCTACAGTATCAGACGGAGGCGTAGTCTCTCCGGTCTCTCCCGTACCTTCGCCGGTCTGGGAACCGCCGCCCTCTCCCTCCGGAGTCTCAGGCTCCGCCGGGGAAAGATCTGCTCCACAGAGGTCGCAAAAATTGTCGTTGCCCGCGTCTACATGGTTGTCCGGATTCGGATCCGTATAATTGTCTACATAGCTGTCGCCGCAGGAGCAGGTGTATGTCGTATAGCCTTGATCCTTACAGGTGGGCGGCGTAACCGTCTCGGTGTAGCTGTGCGTATGCGCAGGCTTCACCTCTGTACCGCAGCGGTCGCACTTGCCGTCTCCATCCTTATCCTCATGGGTCGGCTCGGAAATGATCTTCTCATACATATCCGTGCCGTACTGATCCTTTTTCAGCTTGGAGTAAACCGGCTGGCCCCAGGCGTCGATCCGCTGCGTCTTGACCTCCTCGGTAATCTCCGTCTTCGAGGGCTCCACATACTCGACAGTATCCGTCAGCACCTGGGCCGTTCCCGCGCCGGCGTTGCCGTTATGGCTGGAATCCTCCGCCGCCACATTAATCTCGCTCTCGCTCTTGATCTCGTCCGCGATATCCACAACCTGGTACTCGATGTGCGCCTTTACCTCAGCCGTAATATCCTTCGGAGCCGCGTAGCCGCCCGAAGCCTTCATGGAGATCGTGCATTTGCCGGGCTCCATGGATTTTATGTAAATAATGCCATCCTTATCGCTGTCGGTATAGCTCTTTGTCTTTTTCGCGGAATCCGTCACGGACACCTCAAACGCGGTTCCGGTGATGACCTTGTCGTTTCTCTCATTGACGATCTTCACCTTCAGGTCCTTATCGACGGAAGTAGCCTTCAGAACGACGGGAACCTCCTTCTCGTCCACCGAAGCCATCTGGGTATTGTCTCCATCCAGACGGGTCAGCTCCGCCACATAAGACTTATTCATCGCAAGTCCGATCACGCTGGCCTGCGCTTCCCCCTCCGCCTGCAGATCCGTTACGGTCGGAATCATAGCTTCCGTAATCTCGTTTCCGGAACCGCAGCCGCCAAGCAGGGACACTGTCAGAAGCATCGAGAGCAGCAGGGCTCCCACTCTTTTTCTTTTCATTTTCTCACTCCTCATCCTGTCTTTCCGGCATATTTTCATATATCAGAATTCTGTGGCTGTCTCACAGTCATTTTCCCTCGTAGTATAGCATTCTTTTCCCGTGTTTTCAACCAATTCAGCGAAAAAAGTTGACATAAAAGCAGTGTAAATGTTTCCAGCGCCGCTGCACCCGGACAGGCCCTCTCTTCCTGTCTCATCGCGGCAAATGGCCGTTCATGCAGGCATGACGGCCGCCTGCCGCGCTTATCGCGCAAAAAGAGGCCGCAGATCTCGTCTGCGGCCCTGGTCTGACTTTTTTTACCCTTTGCTTTACTGTGCGTTCGTCTCCTGTGAATATACCCTGTCAAATGTCAGCTTGTCCAGAGCGCTGTCCACAGCCGTGAAAGTATGCTGCTCCTCCAGCGCGTCACACTGCTCCTGGTACAGAGTATCCCGGCGCTCCTGGACGATCGCTTCCTTCTCAGCCTCAGTCGCCTCCTCGTCATAGGTACTGAGCATCTGTACGCCATAATATCCGGAATCCGTCTCTACGATGGGAGCAATCTCCCCATCCGTGAGCTGATCCGCAGCCTCCTTGACCACGTCGGCCACCGTAGTGGTATCCGCTCCGTAGGTAATCTCCGTCGCAGAAGACATCTGCTCCTCTTCTCCGGCCGCCTCATTCGCTTCCTCTATGGCTGCCGCCAGATCGCCGCTTTCCTGGGCAGAATCCAGAACTGCCTGCAGGCGGGCCTTGATCTCTTCCTTTTCTTCATCCGTCAGCTCTATGGTATTTCCATCCTCATCTGTCTCCGTCCCTTCCGTAGACACAAAGACATAGGCAATCCTCTTCTGAAGCGCTTCATCGTCAGACACCTCTGTGTCCACATCCGCTGTCAGCGCGTCGTACATTTTGTCCTGAACTGTAGCCAGAGTGAGAAGCCGCTCTACCGACGTCTGATCAGCGCCAAGGGCGTTCAGCGTCTTCTCTGTATTGTCGCTGACGAACTGCTGTGCAGCCTCCGTGATAGCGGCCTTTTCCTCGTCCGTCAGCTCCACTCCGTAATTCGCAGCCTCAGCCTCCAGCACATAGAGCTCCTTAAACTGCTCCAGAAGGCTTTCCTTCGCTGTCTCCCCGTAAATCGTCCCTGTGCCGGACAGATCCTGCCCGTAAATATTCGAAGTGCCAAACATGGCTGCGTAATAAGCCTCCATCTGCGCCTCCTGGTAGCGGAGCATCAGGTTGAACTCTCCCAGCGTCATACTCGTCGTGTCATCCAGTGTCGCCGCTGTCTCAGTTCCGTCCAGCAC